>NZ_CP067396.1:3999531-4307187 GCF_023617245.1 Lysobacter enzymogenes | reverse complement strand
GCGGCAAGTACAGCGTCACCGTCGCGGTCGGCGGCATCCGCTTCGTCGCCCCGATCCGGATCAGCGACCTGGTCACCGTCCACACCAAGCTGATCCACACCGGCACCAGCAGCATGCACTTCGCCGTCGACGTCAAGGCGCGCGACCCGGGCCTGGACGACGGCGAACCCGAAGAGCGCCTGTGCACCCACTGCGTGATCGTGTTCGTGGCGATGGACACGGTCGAAGGCAAGCCGACCCCGGTCCCGCCGTGGACCCCGGTCACCGACGACGACAAGCGCCTGGCCGAGTACGCGCTCAAGGTGATGGAGCTGAGCAAGGGCATCGAAGCGACGGTGGAGCGGTACGTGCACGAAGGGTGAGGGGAGCGCGGGGCGCGGTCTTGCGGCATGTCGGCTGTAGGAGCTGCGCAAGCTGCGACCGCGGGGTAGCCGCTCGCGTCGCAGGCGTGGCATAGCGGCCGCAGCCCGCGTCGTTTCCACAGCCGCAAGCGAACCGAGACCCCATAACGCGACAGGCCGCCCGGAGGCGGCCTGTCGGATGCGCGAAGCGGCAGGAGCCGCGGCGCGGAATCAGATCCCGTCGACCCGGCGCGCTTCCATGAACTTGCCGCTCCAGTAGCCGCTGTCCAGGCTCGAGACGGTCACGTCCTTGCCGGTGCGCGGGGCGTGCACGAAGCGGCCTTCGCCGAGGTAGATGCCGACGTGGTCGACGCGGCCGCGGCGGCCGAAGAACACCAGGTCGCCTTCGGTCATGGCGTCGCGGTCGATCACTTCGCCGGTCTTGGCCATCTCGCGCGAGACGCGCGGCAGTTCGATGCCCAGGGCGTTGCGGAACACGTAGCCGACCAGGCCCGAGCAGTCGAACCCCTGGTCCGGCGAGGTGCCGCCCCAGCGGTAGGGCGTGCCCAGCAGGGCCAGCGCCTTCTGCAGCATGCCCTTGATCCGGCCCTGTTCGGCGACCGGCAGGTCGGTCTTGCTCAGCGGGATGTCCTGGCCCTGGCCGAGCATGCGGTTCAGGTCGGTCGCCAGCATCAGGGCGCGGTCGGAGAGGGTCATCGCCTCCGGCAGCATGTGGCCGCCGCTGGCCTGCGGCGCGTCGGCCGAGTCGTTGCGCAGCGACGGGCCGCCCGGCAGCAGGGACGAGGCCATGCCGGCGGAGGCGGACTGGGCGAAAGCGGGAACGGCGCAGACCGCCAGGGCGGCGGTCAGCAGGAGGCGTTGGCTGGCCCGGCGGCCGGGGCGTCGGCCTTGGGCGGTGTCGCGAGATGCTTGGGGGGTGGCAGTCTGGCGGTTGTGGCGATGGGTCGAAGTCGTCACTTAGTAATCACAGAGTCGTCACCGGACAAGGACAATACCCGCCAGACGAGACAGTGTGGTTCAAATTTCGTTAGAGGACCGTAAACAGATATGTGATTTTCCTCACATTTCTGACGGGTCCGCGGCCTCAATCCTGTTCAGGATTGTCTCAAGACTATCTGAGAATGCGCTTGGCGCCGCTGTAATGATCGCGCCAGTACGGACCGTCCAGCCGGTCCAGCCGGACCGTGCCGCCGCTGCTGGGGGCGTGCACGAAGCGGCCCTCGCCGACGTAGATGCCTACGTGGGTGACGCTGCCGGAGCTGCCGAAGAACACCAGGTCGCCGGCGGCCAGGCGCAGCGGGTCGATGCGCGGGCCCTGGTAGCCGGCCAGGTCGCGCGAGGTGCGCGGCAGGTTCAGCGCCAGCATGTCGCGGTAGACGTAGTTGACCAGGCCGCTGCAGTCGAAGCCGCCCTCCGGGGTGTTGCCGCCGTAGCGGTACGGCGTGCCGACCAGGCTGAAGGCGCGCATCAGCACGGCATTGGCGGCCTCGGGGTTGTCCGGGGCCACATGCGGCCAGACCCGCGTCGGCTGGGCCGGCGGCGGGGTGCGGCGCACGGTTTGCTTGCCGCCGCCGCAGGCGGCGAGCAGGCCGCACAGGGCCAGGGCCAGCGCGGCGGCCAACAACGGCCCGCGGCCGCGAACTGGCGCGGGAGCGGTGTTGCCGGGATAATGCGCGGCCTTCGTCACGCCGATAGCTTGGCGGCTCGCGGCGGCGGCGACAAGACAATCCATGTGTCGTTTTGTGGCGGCCGGCGCAGCCCGGCTGTCGATTCCTCTACTTTCCCGGGCGCGCATTGCGCGTCCACCAGCCGGACTAGCCATGAAAATCGAAAAAGATCGCGTCGTGCGTTTCCACTACACCGTAGCCGAGCAGGGCGGCGAGCCCGTGGAGAGCTCGGAAGGCCGCGAACCGCTGGCGATCCTGATCGGCCACAACAACATCATCCCGGGCCTGGAAAAGGCGATGGACGGCCGCGAGGCCGGCGACAAGTTCGAAGCCGACGTGCCGGCGGCCGAGGCCTACGGCGAGCGCCAGGAAGGCCTGACCCAGCGCGTGCCGAAGAAGTACTTCAAGGACGCCAAGCTGGTTCCGGGCATGCAGGCGGTGCTGCCGACCAACTTCGGCCCGCGCGCGGTGACGATCCAGAAGGTCGGCATGAGCGTGGTCGACGTCGACCTGAACCATCCGATGGCGGGCAAGGACCTGCACTTCGCGATCGAGATCGTGGAAGTGCGCGAAGCCGCGGCGGAAGAGATCGAGCACGGCCACGTCCACGGCGACGGCGGCCACGCCCACTGAGCCGCGCGGCCCGTTCGGGCCGCTGGGGCGATACCGGACGGCCCGCGCTTGCGGGCCGTTCGTTTTATGGGGCGGGTCGATCCGGTGCCGCATCGAGACCTGAGCGAAAGGCGTCGGGGCTGAAGCCCCTCCCACGAGCATGGGCTGAAGCGGCCGGGGCTTTGGTGGGAGGGCCTTCAGGCCCGATGCTTTCCGATCCGATCCGGCGACCTGAGCGAAAGGCATCGGGGCTGAAGCCCCTACCACGAGCATAGGCTGCAGCGGTCGGGGCTTTTGCGAGATGACCTTCGGGGCTGTTGTGGGAGGGCCTTCAGGCCCGACGCTCTCGTAGCCGACCGCCGTATCCATCCCCCTGCCACGCATACCCGCAGCGATTTTCCGCTGCCCGCTCCAGAGCCTCTTGCCGATGACCGCATCCGTCCCCGAACTCGCGCCCGTGTCCGTCCCCGAGCGGGTGACCGCGCTCGATGCGCTGCGCGGGCTGGCCTTGCTGGGAATCCTGCTGAGCAACGTCGCCGCGTTCGCCGGGCCGTTGAACGAGTTGCACGACGGCATCGATCCGACGCTGCGCGGCAGCGACCGGGCGCTGGCGACGTTCGTCTACGTGGCGATCCGCGACAAGGCCTGGACCCTGTTCGCGCTGCTGTTCGGCATGGGCTTCGCCGCCATGCTCGGGCGCGCGCAGGCGGTCGGGCGCGGGTTCGGCGCGGTGTACCTGCGCCGCAGCGTCGGTCTGGCGGCGATCGGTCTGGTCCATGCCTGGGCGATCTGGGCCGGCGACATTTTGGTGACCTATGCGTTGTGCGCGTTCGCGTTGCTGGCGCTGCGCCGGCTCTCCGACGAGGCCTGGTTGGCGCTGGGCTGCGCGCTGTACCTGGCGGGCACCGGCTTCATGCTGCTGGTGGCCGCATCGCTGACCTTGCCCGGCGTGCCCCAGGGCGGCGCCAGGGAACTGGCGCGCGCGCAGGCCGAGCGCGCGGCCGAAGTCGCCGCTTATGCCCACGGCGATTACGCCGCCGCCGCCGCGCAGCGCGTGCATTTCTTCTTCGACACCACGATCGCGGGCTGGGCAGTGATGTTGCCGCTGGCGCTGGGCCTGTTCCTGATCGGCGCGGCGCTGATGCGCAGCGGCACCCTCGCCGATCCGGCGCGCCATCGCGCGCGCCTGCAGGCGATGCTGCGCTACGGCGGCGCGCTCGGCGTCGGCCTGACCGCGGCCAGCGTGGCGCTGGAGCCGGCGCCGACGGTGGCGGTGTACACCGCGTCCTCGGTGCTGGCGCAGACCCTGCACATCGCCGGCGGCCTGCCGTTGGCGTTGGCGGCGATCGCCGCGGTGGCGCTGCTGCTCGAGGCCGGCGCGCGCTGGCCGCTGCGCTTCGCCCCGGCCGGGCGCATGGCGCTGACCCATTACCTGACCCAGTCGCTGGTCGCGACCTGGCTGTTGTACGGCCACGGCCTGGGCCAATGGGGCCGCTGGTCGTACAGCGCATTGATCCTGGCCGCGCTGCTGCTGTTCGCCGCGCAGATGGCGTTCAGCGCGTGGTGGTTGCGCCGGTTCCGGTTCGGACCGGTGGAATGGCTGTGGCGCGCCTACACCTACCGGCGTTGGCCGCCGCTGCGGGTCGAGCGCGGCCACGCACAACGGGTCTGAGCCGATCCGCGCAACCTGCGTTGCGCGATCCGCGCGGCGAAGCGGCCCCGCGCCGATCCGCGCGCAATACGACGGCCCGCCGAAGCGGGCCGTCGTCGCGCCGCCCCGCGGCGGCGCATGCCACTGCTCGCCGCGGTCAGTTGACGTTGACCGCGCTCCACACCCGCGCCAGCGCGGCGTACTCGGCCGAGTTGGCGCCGTACAGGTCGGTCGCCGCCTGCAGGGTCCAGGTGCGCGCCTGCGGATAGGTGGTGCTGGAGACGAAGTAGCGGGTCAGCGCGCGGTACATGATCGCGCCCATCTTGTTGCGGCCGATGCCGGCGATCGCGGTGTCGCCGTTGCAGACCATCTGCGCCTTGGTGTAGTTGAAGCCGGCCGGCACGTTGGCGCCTTCCGAGCCCAGGTAGAACACGCGGTTGAGCACGCCGGAGGTGTAGTGCGGATCGAACGGGCCGCGCGCGTAGGTCTGCGAGGCGGTGAAGCCGCCGCTGGGGTAGCAGACCTTCGACGCGCCGTCGGCGTCCTGCTTGAACATCAGGCGCAGCGCCTTCTTGTCGCCGGGATTGCTGATGTAGACCTCTTCGCCGATCAGGTAGTCGCCCGGATCGTTGGCGTTGGCGACGCTGAACTCGACCAGGGTGCCGAAGATGTCGGAGATGCCCTCGTTGATGCCGCCGCTGTCCTTGATGTTGTAGTAGCCCAGCCGCGCGGTCGCGCCGGTGACGCCGTGGGTCATTTCGTGGCCGGCCACGTCGAGCGCGACCAGCGGACGGTAGGTGGTGCCGTCGCCGTCGCCGTACAGCATCGACGAGCCGTCCCAGTAGGCGTTGACCAGGTTGGTCTTGTAGTGGATGTAGCTCTTGACCCCGCGGCCGTCGTTCTTGATGCCGTTGCGGCCGTGCACGTTCTTGTAATAGTCCCAGGTCGCGGCGACACCGTAGTGGGCGTCGGCGGCGGCCGTGGCGCGGTCGGAGGTGGCGTTGTTGCCCCACACGTTGTCGGCGTCCTTGAACAGCGTGCCGCTGGCGCTGTTGCCGTTGCCGGCGTCGAGGGTCTGGCCGTTGCCGCGGCTGGGGTCGGTCATCTCGAACCCGCCGCCGACCGAGTTGGTGACGATGCCGACGTTGCCCAGGGTCAGGGTCTTGCCGGTGCCGTTGGCGGCCGCGGCGTGGACGTGGTCCTCTTCGTGCAGCAGCGTGCCGTTGCCCGCGTCGATGAAGTAGCTGAGGTTGCCCGGCGCCGGGTCGTTGTTGCGCTCGCCGCGCACGTCGACCCGATAGGCCAGGGTCGGCGCGACGCCGCGCGCGAACACCACCAGTTGCGGCTGCGACACCGACGAAGCGGTGCCGTCGAACGCCGCGCCGGCCTCGACGCGGGCGCGGTCGGCGCCGATCGCAGGCTTCAGCGCGGGGCGGGCGAGGGTGCGCATGTCGTCGCCCTGGCTGATCGACAGCAGTTGGCCGTCGCGGCTGTGCACGACGAAGTCGCCGCCGACCACCGGCAGGCCCTGGTAGCTGCGCTCCATGCGCACGTGCTCGGTGCCGTCGCGGTCGATCATGATGTCGCGGGCGCGGAAGCCGTCGGCGGCGACGCGATGCAGCTGATCGCCGGCGGCGCCTTCGAGCAAGCCGCGCGCGCGCGCCGCGGCGGGCGAGGCGTCGGCCTGCGCTTCGGAGCTGGACGCGGAGGCCAGTTCGCTGCCCGCGCGCGCGCCGGTGGCGGCGGCGAGCTGGGCGAACGGCGAGGAATGGCGCGCATTCGCCGCGTGCGCGTCGGCGACGGCGGCCTGCGCGCCGGCGTTCGGCCGGGCGGCGTCGCGCGCGTCGGCGGTCGCGCCGGCGGTCGCGGCGGCGGTGGCGCCGATGCTGGAGGATTGGCTGGCGAGAACGGCGATGGCGGCCAGGATGGCGCCGCCGAGCAGGGCGATCTTCGGTTGCATATGCGTTTCCCCTTCGATACCAAGACGGAAGTGAGGTGGCCGCGCGCCGTTGCGCCGCGATGCGCGCGGACGACGGCGGACTGCGCCGGCGCGGCGGATTGGAATTAAGGAGGCCGTCGCCGGAGCAGCCAGGGCACGTTAGGCCGCTGCGCGAGCTTGTTCGATGCTGAATCCAGTCGTGCGCGTCACACAATCGCGCAGGCCGATTCGCTGCGCGTCACATATCGCGGTTTGGTAATGATGCGAACGCGTCGGCGCGGCAAGGTCGCGCGCGAACGCGCGCGAACGCGAACGGCCCGCTTGCGCGGGCCGTTCGTGAGCGTCGCGGCAGCGGCGCGATGCGGCGATGGATCAGTTGACCTTGACCGCCGACCAGGCCCGGGCCACGGTCTGGTGTTCGGCCGAGCCGCTGTCGTACAGGTCGGCCGCCGCCTGCGACGTGCCGGCGCTCGAGACGAAGTACTGAGTCAGCGCGCGGTACCGGATCGCGCCGAGCTTGGCCTTGCCGATGCCGATGCCGACGATGGCGGTGTCGCCGTTGTGGGCCAACGGGTTCTTGCGACCGCTGCCGTCGCCGGAGGGGGCGCCGGCCGGAGTCGCTGCGCGTCCGGACAAGCGGCGGGCGAAACGGTTGGCCGCGCCTGAGGCCAAGCGTGGATCGTACTTCGGCGTAGCCGCTGCCGAAGTACACCAGCGCATCGATGCCCATGCCGTCGTAGCAAGCCGTTGCGGCGTTGCCACGAGTTGGAATCCGCGTCGACCGTGGTGGATCGTGGCGATGCAGGCCTTGGCCGAGGCTTAGAGCGGAAAAGCGTGATTTAAATAACAAAAAATTAACGACAGCTCCTGAGCCCGCGTTGGCCTTGGGCGCAAGCAAGCGCGCGAGACAACAGTGGCTGCGAGCCTATCGTCGCCAGCGTCCAGGGCGCGCTGACGGCAGCGGCGGGTACGGACAGGCGCGTCCGTTGCGGCGCGGGATTCGCCATGACGGACCGCCAACCGGCGCAAAGCCGGGGCCCCGCGGCGCGCGGCGAAACGCATCACCGAAACCCTGTATCCGATCCTCATCGCATCTGCATCGCCGCGCGCTCGTTACTATGTCGGCGGCGCCGCGCTGAACGCGCGGAGCGGTTCGAACCAAGCGACGGAGCACCATGGGCGCAGCGCAGGTGGATGTGGAATCGGCCGACCCCGTCGGGGCGCGGCGCGAGGACGTGGTGATCGTCGGCGCCGGCGTGATCGGCCTGGCCTGCGCGTTGATCCTGCTCGAGGACGGGCGGCGGGTGCGGGTGATCGACGCCGGCCGCATCGGCGGCGGCAGCTCGCACGGCAACTGCGGCACCATCACCCCGAGCCACGCCACCCCGCTGGCCGCGCCCGGCGTGATCGCGCAGGCGATCAAATGGGTGCTGACTCCGGACGCGCCGCTGTACCTGCATCCGAAGCTCGACCCGCAGCTGTGGGGCTGGCTGCTGCGTTTCGCCGCGCGCTGCAACGCGCGCGACTGGCGCGCCAGCGCCGAAGCGAAGGCGGCGCTGCTCAACGATTCGCGCGAGCGCCTGCAGGAATGGGTGGCGCGGTATGGGTTGGTGTGCGAATTCGACGGCTCCGGCGTCGATTACGTATTCCGTTCCGAGGCCGGCTACGCCCACGGCCAGCACGAACTCGATCTGCTGCGCGAATTCGGCGTCGGCGTGGAACTGATCGACGGCGGCGCCTACGAGGCCCAGGACCCGGCGTTCAAGCCCGGCGTGGTCGGCGCGATCCGCTTCGCCCACGACGCGGTGCTGCGTCCGGACAGCTACGTCGCCGAGCTGGCGCGCGCGGTGCGCGAGCGCGGCGGCGAGCTGCAGGAGTACTGCGCGCTGAAAGACCTGCGCGAAGACGCCGACGGCGTCGCGCTCGACACCAGCCACGGCGTGCTGCTGGCGCGCGAAGCGGTGGTGGCGCTGGGCGCGTGGTCGCCCAAGCTGGCCGAGGCGATCGGCCTGCCGGCGCTGAAGGCCGCGATCCAGCCCGGCAAGGGCTATTCGATCACCTACGACCGGCCCGAACTGCTGCCGCGGCGGCCGGTGGTGCTGAAGGAACCCAAGGTCTGCGTGACCATGTGGGACAGCGGCTACCGGCTCGGCAGCACCATGGAATTCTCGGGTTACGACGAAAGCCTCAACCCGCGCCGGCTGGCGGCGCTGGAGCGCGGCGCGGCGCAGTTCCTGCACCAGCCGCTGGGCCCGGTCGAGCGCGAGCGCTGGTACGGCTGGCGGCCGATGAGCATCGACGACGTGCCGCTGATCGGCCGCGTGCCGGGCCGCCAGCGCCTGTGGATCGCCAACGGCCACGGCATGATGGGCGTGAGCATGAGCGCCGGCACCGGCCAACTGCTGGCCGACCTGATCGGCGGGCGCGCGCCCGCGATCGACCCGCATCCTTACCGACCGGAGCGTTTTGCGTGAGCGAATCCGAGCAAGCACAGTTCGATCTGATCGTCGTCGGCGGCGGCTCCGGCGGCCTCGCCGGCGCGTTCCGCGCGGCCGAGCACGGCGCGCGGGTGGCGCTGCTGGAGCCGAGCCTGCTCGGCGGCACCTGCGTCAACGTCGGCTGCGTGCCGAAGAAGGCGATGTGGCTGGCCGCCGACATCGGCGCCAAGCTGCGCATGGCCCAGTCGCTGGGCTTCGCCGTCGACGCGCCGCCGCAGCAGCCGTGCGAGCTGGACTGGCCGACCTTCATCGTCCACCGCCAGCGCTACATCGCCGGCATCCACGACAGCTACCGCAAGCGCCTGGACAAGGCCGGCATCGTGGTCGCGCCGATGCGCGCGCGCCTGCTCGACGCGCGCACGGTCGAATGCGAGAACGGCGCGCGCATGGGCGCCGCGCGCATCCTCATCGCCACTGGCGGGCACGCGGTCAAGCCGGCGATCCCCGGCGCGGAACTGGGCGGCACTTCCGACGATTTCTTCCAATGGACCGCCGCGCCCAAGCGCGTGGCCATCGTCGGCGCCGGCTACATCGCGGTCGAACTGGCCGGCGTGCTGCAGGCGCTCGGCAGCCAGGTCGAGCTGTTCGCGCGCGGCCAGCGCTTGCTGGAAGGCTTCGACCACGAACTCACCGCGCAGCTGGCCGACGATTATTGCCAGAGCGGCGTGCGCCTGCACTTCGGCCACGCCGTGGCCGCGCTGGAAGCCGACGGTGCGCGGGTGCGGGTGCGCGGCGCCGACGGGTCGCTGAGCGAGGCGTTCGACAAGGTGCTGTTCGCGACCGGGCGCAAGCCCAACACCGCCGGCCTGGGCCTGGAAAACGCCGGCGTGGAGCTGGACGCGAACGGCTTCGTCCGCATTGACGAACTCAACGCCACCAGTGTCGCCGGCATCGACGCGGTCGGCGACGTCACCCCCGATCCGCCGCTGACCCCGGTCGCGATCGCCGCCGCGCGCCGGCTGATGGACAGGCTCTACGGCGGCGGCGGCGCCAAGCTGGACCGCAACGACATCCCGACCGTGGTGTTCGCCCATCCGCCGATCGGCAAGGTCGGACTGACCGAGGACGAGGCGCGGGCGCGATGGGGTGACAATCTGCACATCTATCGCGCCGGCTTTCGGCCGATGCTGTACGCCCTGGCCGAGTCGCCGCAGCGCAGCCTGTTCAAGCTGGTCTGCGTCGGCCAGGAACGCCGCGTGGTCGGCATCCACCTGCTCGGCGAAGCCGCCGACGAGATGTTGCAAGGCTTCGCGGTGGCGCTCAAGCGCGGCATCACCCTGGACGACCTGCGCGACACGGTCGCCCTGCATCCGACCAGCGCCGAGGAAGTGGTGCTGATGCGCTGAAGTCCGCGCGCCTCGTGCCCGGTCGGCCGACAACCAACACAAGACGGGGCGGGCACATGGGCGAAGGCGGAGCGAAGGGAATGCGGCGCGTTGCGATGCGCGCGCTGGCGGTCGCGGCGATGACGGCGGGGGCGATGACGGCGGCGGGCGCGGCGGCCGCGCAGCCGCGCTTCGACATCGACGACTTGCTCAGCGCGCCGCAGCCCGAGCAGCTCGTCGCCGCGGCGAAGGCCCCGACCATCGCCTGGGTCGCCAACGAGCGCGGCGTGCGCAACCTGTGGACCGCGCGCGCGCCGGACTTCGCGCCGCGCAAGCTCAGCGGCTACGACGAGGACGACGGCCAGCTGCTGACCGGCCTGCAGCTCAGCCGCGACGGCCGCTGGCTGGCCTACGTGCGCGGCGGCAGCGCCGATGCGGCCGGCAACAACAGCAATCCCGACTGGAATCCCGACGGCCGCGAGCAGGCGGTGTGGGTGGTCGCCAGCGACGGCAGCGGCAAGCCGCAGCGCATCGCCGCCGGGCGCGCGGCGATGTTCGCGCCGGGCGGCGACGCCGTGCTGGTGCAGGGCCGCGGCCTGGGCTGCTACGCATTGCCGGGCGCCGCCGCGCCGGCATGGTGCAAGGAGGCCTTGCTCAAGACCCGCGGCGCCAACAGCGCGGCCGAGTTCTCGCCCGACGGCAAGTCGCTGGCCTTCGTCAGCAACCGCGGCGACCACGCCTTCATCGGCCTGCTCGAACTGGAGCGGCGCGCGGTGCGCTGGCTCGGCGCGGACTTCAACAACGACGCCAGCCCGGCGTTCTCGCCGGACGGGCGCCGGCTCGCGTTCCTGCGCACCGACGCCAACCGCGCGGGCGAATCGTTCGACCTGACCAAGGCCAATCCTTTCGAAATCTGGGTGGCCGACGTCGATTCCGGGCTTGCGAAGAAAGTCTTCCGCTCCAGCGACAGCGCCGGCGGCTACGCACAGTTCAACGGCGCCGACCCGCTGATGTGGAGCCGCGACGGCCGCCTGATCTTCGCCTCCGAACAAAGCGGTTGGCTGCACTGGTACGCGCTGTCGCCCGAGGGCGGCGCGCCGCGGCCGTTGAGCCGCGGCGAATGCGAGGCCGAGACGGTCGCGCTGGCCGAGGACGGCGCGTTCGTGTTCAGCGGCAACTGCGCGCAGATCGACCACCGCCAGGTGTTCAGCGTCGATGCGCAAGGCAAGGCGCAGACGCTGCTGACGGCGAAGGACGAGATCGCCGTCGAGCCGCTGCCGCTGGCCGGCGGCCAGTGGATCGCGCTGCGCCACGCCGACGCGCTGCGGCCGACCGCGATCGCGGTGATGCCGCGCGCGGGCGGCGAACCGCGGCGGATCTTCCCGGCGCAGCTGCCCGGGCGGTTCCCGCTGGCGCAGTTGGTGCGGCCCAAGACCATCACGCTCACGGCCGCCGACGGCATCGTCTCGCATGCGACCGTGTTCGAGCCGCCGGCGTCGTTCAAGGGCCAGCGCCCGGCACTGGTCTATGTGCACGGCGGCCCGATCCGGCAGATGCTGCCGGGCTGGCACTACAGCGGCTATTACTACAGCGACTACGCCAGCAACCAGTGGCTGGCCAGCCGCGGTTACGTGGTGCTGGCGCTGAACTACCGCGACGGCACCGGCTACGGACAGAAGTTCCGCCTCGCCGACAAGCAGGGGCCGCGCGGCGCGTCCGAGTACCAGGACGTGCTGGCCGCGCAGGCCTGGTTGGCCGCGCGCGGCGACGTCGACGCGCGCCGCATCGGCATCTACGGCGGCTCCTACGGCGGCTTCCTCACCGCCACCGCGCTGGCGCGCAACTCCGACCTGTTCGCCGCCGGCGTCGACCGCCACGGCGTGCACGACTGGCGCGAGAGCGCCAAGGGCGGCGACAACAGCGGCCTGTGGGGGCTCAAGCCGGACGAACTCGAACTGGCGTTCCAATCCTCGCCGGTCTCGCGCATCGACGGCTGGCGTTCGCCGGTGCTGATCGTGCACGGCGACGACGACCGCGCGGTCAAGTTCTCCCAGGGCATCGACCTGGTCGAGCGCCTGCGCGAACGCAAGCTGCCGGTGCAGACGCTGGTGATTCCCGACGAAGACCATCTGTTCCTGCGCCATGCGACGTGGCTGCAGGTGCATCGCACCACCGAGGAGTTCTTCCGGCGGCAGCTCAAGCCCGAGGACTGAACGCTCGCGCGGGCGCGCACCCAGGAGGCGGCATGAAAGGAATCCGCGCGCGCGCCCGCATGGCGCGCATCGCCGCCGCCGCGCTGGCGTCGTCGCTGGCTACGGCCTCGGCGGCGCCCGCCTTCGACATCGACGACCTGCTCGCGCCGCCGCAGCCCGAACAGCTGGTCGCCGCCGCCGACGCGCCGCTGATCGCCTGGGTCGGCAACGAGCGCGGGGTGCGCAATCTGTGGGCGGCGCGCGCGCCGCGCTTCGAACCGCGGCGCCTGAGCGACTACGACCGCGACGACGGGCAACTGCTGAGCGGACTGCAGCTCAGCCGCGACGGGCGTTGGCTGGTCTACGTGCGCGGCAACAAGGCCGATGCGTCCGGGCAGGAGGGCAATCCCGACGGCGATCCGGACGGCCGCGAGCAAGCGCTCTGGGCGGTGGCCACCGATGGCGCCGGCGCGCCGCGGCGCATCGCCGCGGGCGGCGCGGCGTTGTTGTCGCCGCACGGCGACGCGGTGGTGGTGCAACAGTCGCGCGCGCTCGCCTGCCACGGCTTGCCGGGCGTCGCGCCGCCGTCGTGGTGCAAGCCCGCGCTGTTGAACCTGCGCGGCCGCAACCGCGCCGCCGCGTTCTCGCCCGACGGCCGCACGCTGGCCTTCGTCAGCGACCGCGGCGACCGCGCCTTCGTCGGCGCGCTGGATCTGCACGCGCGCGCGGTGCGTTGGATGGGCCCGGACTTCAACCGCGACAGCGAGCCGGCGTTCTCGCCCGACGGCCGCCGCATCGCGTTCCTGCGCATCGCCGCCGGCCGTCCGCAGGCGCCTTACGACCTGAGCCGGGCGACGCCGTTCGAAATATGGACCGCCGATGTCGCCGACGGCCGCGCGCGCCGGGTCTTCGCCAGCGATGCGCGCGCCGGCGGCTACGAGCAGTACAACGATGCGGCCACTTTGCTGTGGGCCGGCGACGGGCGGCTGCTGTTCGCTTCCGAACACGACGGCTGGCGGCGCTGGTACGCGCTGTCGCCCGAAGGCGGCGCGCCGCGCGCGCTGAGCCGCGGCCGCTGCGAAACCGAGACCGTGGCCTCGGCGGCCGACGGCGCCCTGGTGTTCAGCGGCAACTGCGCGCAGCCCGATCATCGGCAACTGTTCGCCGTCGACGCCGGCGGCCGCCAGCGGCAACTGACGCCGACGCGCGGGATCGCCAGCGAACCGGTCGCGGTCGCCGGCGGGCGATGGCTGGCCCTGCGCCATGCCGATGCGCAGCTGCCGACCGCGATCGCGGTGTTGCCGCGCGCCGGCGGCGCGCCGCGGCGGATCTTCCCGGCGCGGCTGCCCGAACGCTTCCCACTGGCGCGGCTGCGCGCGCCGCGCGCGATCGAACTCACCGCCGACGACGGCCTGCGCACGCACGCGTTCGTGTTCGAGCCGCCGGGTCCGGCGCGCGCGCGTCGCGCCGCCATCGTCTACGTCCACGGCGGACCGATCTGGCAGACGCTGCCGGGCTGGCACTACGACAGTTACTTCGCCCACGACTACGCGATGAACCAATGGCTGGCGAGCCAGGGCTACGTGGTGCTGGCGCTGAACTTCCGCTCCGGCACGGGCTACGGCCAGGCGTTCCGGCTGGCGGCGCGGCAGGGCCCGCGCGGCGCTTCGGAGTATCGCGATGTGCTGGCCGCGCAGGCCTGGCTGGCCGCGCGCGCGGATGTCGATCCGCGCCGCATCGGCATCCACGGCGGTTCGTTCGGCGGCTTCCTGACCGCGCTGGCGCTGGCGCGCGATTCCGCCAAGTTCGCCGCCGGCGTCGACCGCCACGGCGTGCACGACTGGCGCGAGGCGGCCAAGGGCGGCGACAACAGCGCGTCGTGGGGCCTGCGGCCCGACGAACTGGAACTGGCCTTGCGCTCGTCGCCGGCCTTCGATGCGCCGCGCTGGCGTTCGCCGCTGTTGCTGATCCACGGCGACGACGACCGCGCGGTCCGCTACGTCCACAGCGTCGCGCTCGCCGCCGAGCTGCGCGCCCGCGGCGTGGCCGTGGAAACCCTGGCCCTGCCCGACGAAGACCACGTTTTCGCCCGTCACGCCAGCTGGCTGCGCGCGCATCGCAGTACCATGGCGTTCTTCCGCCGGCACCTGCCGACCGGCGAGGACGCCGCCGAACCATGAACATTCCCGCCCCCGCCTGGCCCGTGTTCCAGCTGCACCGCGGCCACGCGCCGCTGCTGATCAGCCTGCCGCACGACGGCTCGATGATTCCCGACGAATTCTCCGCGCGCATGGTCGAGTCCGCGCGGCATGCGCCGGACACCGACTGGCACGTCTCGCGCCTGTACGATTTCGCCCGCGAGCTCGGCGCCTCGATCCTGGTGCCGCGCTATTCGCGCTATGTGGTCGACCTCAACCGCCCGCCCGACGACACCTCGCTGTACCCGGGCCAGAACACCACCGGCTTGTGTCCGGCGGTGCAGTTCAGCGGCGAGGCGGTCTACCTCGACGGCCAGGCGCCGGACGAAGCGGAAGTGGCGCAGCGCGTGGAGCTGTACTGGCGCCCGTACCACGAGACCTTGGTCGCCGAGCTCGACCGCATCCGCGGCGAGCACGGTCGCGCGCTGCTGTGGGAAGGCCATTCGATCCGCGGCGAAGTGCCGTTCCTGTTCGACGGCCGCCTGCCCGACCTCAACCTCGGCACCGCCGCCGGCCACAGCTGCCAGCCGGCCACCCAGGCGCGCCTGGAAGCGGTGTTGGCGGGGCAGGGCGAGTACGACTGGGTCGCCAACGGCCGCTTCAAGGGCGGCTACATCACCCGCCACTACGGCGATCCGTCCATCGAAGTCGAAGCGGTGCAGCTGGAGCTGAGCCAGCGCAACTACATGGACGAGGATTCCTTCGCCTACGACGACGCCAAGGCGGCGAAGCTGCAACCGTTGTTGCGCGCTTTGCTGCAGGCGGCGCTGGATTCGCAGCGCGGATGAGTCCGGCGCGCGGCGGCGAAACGGGCGCGGACGCGGTTCCCACAACGCCGCCGCTGTCGCCGGCGCAGGCGCGCGCGCTGCACCTGCACGCCCAGGGCCTGCTCGCGCGTCCGCGCCGGCGCGCGCGCAAGGCCGATGCGTTGGCGGCGATCGCGCGCATGCAACTGCTGCAGATCGACACCATCCACGTGGTCGCGCGCAGTCCGTACCTGGTGCTGTTCTCGCGCCTGGGCGCGTACGAGTCGCGCTGGCTGGAAGAGTTGCTGGCGCAGCGGGCGATCTTCGAGGTGTGGGCGCACGAAGCCTGCTTCGCGCCGATGGACGATTACCTTTTGCACCGCAACGCGCTGCACCAGCGCGAACACCACTGGGCGATCCGCAACGCCCAGCGCCATCGCGCCGGCCGCGGCGGCGAGATCGACCGCCTGCTCGCGCACATCCGCGAGCTCGGTCCGGTCAAGTCGTCGGACTTCGAACGCGAGGACAAGGGCCAGGGCGGCGGCTGGTGGGGCTGGAAGGACGAGAAGCGCTGGCTCGAAGCCGGTTTCGCCCTGGGCGAACTGATGGTGGCGCGGCGCGAGAACTTCCAGCGCGTGTACGACCTGGCCGAGCGCGTGGCCGGCGTCGCGGTGCCGGACTGGGACCGCGTCGTCATCGAGCCGGCGCAGGTGCGGCGCGACACCATCCTGAAGTCGGTCGCCGCGCTCGGCATCGCCCAGGCGCGCTGGATCGCCGACTACTACCGGACCAAGCCGCGCCTGCGCGACCGCGATCTCGACGCGCTGGTCGCGCAGGGCGCGTTGTTGCGGGTCGCGGTGAAGGGTTGGGACGCGCCGGGCTACGTCCATCCCGACCATGCCGACGCGCTGGCCAAGGCCGCCGCCGGCCGCCTGCGCGCGACCCGCAGCGCGCTGCTGTCGCCGTTCGACCCGGTGGTGTGGGACCGCGAACGCGCGCGCGAATTCTTCGGCTTCGACTACACCCTGGAGTGCTACACGCCCGAGCCCAAGCGCCGCTACGGCTATTTCGTGCTGCCGATCCTGGCGCGCGGGCGGCTGGTCGGGCGGCTGGACGCGAAGGCGCACCGCGCGGCCGGCGTGTTCGAGGTCAAGGCGCTGTACCTGGAAGAGGGCGTCGAGAGCGACGACGCCCTGGTCGAGGACATCGCCGCGGCGATCGACGAATGCGCGCGCTGGCACGGCACGCCGAAGGTCAAACTCGGCCGCTGCCGGCCGGCGGAGTTCGCCAAGCCGCTCAAGGCGGCGCTGGCCGCCGCGGCGCGCGCGGAGTAGGCGCGCGCAGGATTGGCGCGCAGGTCAGGCGCGTTCGGCCAGGAACAGGTAGGCGGCCAGCAGCCCCAGCAACGGAATCAGGTTCAACACCAGGGCTGGCACCGCCAGCCCGCGGCGTTCGCCGCGGAACAGCGCGGCGATGGCGAGCAGGCTGCCGAACAGCCAGCTCGCGGCGCTGTACATGATCGCCTTGCCGGCGCAGTGCAGGCTCCAGTCGCCGCATTCGCCGTCGGGGGTCAAGCCGAACACCACCAGCCAGGCCGCGGCCGGGCCGAGCAGCAACGCGCACCAGGCCAGCGCGCCGAACAAACGGCCGCGCGAGGGCTCGGGATCGATCAGGTCGTCGGGCGCGGACAGGCCGTAACCGGCGCGGCGGTCAACGGCCATGGCGGCGGCCCGCGCGTTCGGCGCTCATCGGCAATCGCCCGCGCGCGGCGGGCAGGGCAATGCGGCATCCTTTCATATCGATCTCCTGGCCGGTTATCGATGCGCGCACCTTGGCGCATCGGGCGGCAGCGCGGCGTGACGGCCGCGGGGTGGGGCGAGGAGCGAGCGGAGAGAAGTGAGGAGTGAGCGAAAGCAGCGACTCGCTCTTGCTCACTCCTCACTTCTCCCCGCTCACTCCTGGCTTTCAGACTTCCAGCGTGGCCAGATCGCCCTTCGTCTCCAGCCAATTCTTGCGGTCGCCGGCGCGCTTCTTCGCCAGCAGCATGTCCATCAGCGACAGGGTCTGGGCGTTGTCGTCGACGGTCAGCTGGACCAGGCGGCGGGTGTCGGGGTGGATGGTCGACTCGCGCAGCTGCGAGGCGTTCATCTCGCCCAGGCCCTTGAAGCGGGTGACGTTGACCGCGCCGCTTAGGCCTTTCTTGCGATCGCCCTTCTCGCGCTCGATCTTTTCCAGCAGCAGGCGCTTTTCCTCTTCGTCGAGGGCATAGAACACGTTCTTGCCCACGTCGACGCGGAACAGCGGCGGCATCGCCACGAAGATGTGGCCGGCCGCGACCAGCGCCGGGAAGTGGCGCAGGAACAGCGCGCTGAGCAGGGTGGCGATGTGCAGGCCGTCGGAGTCGGCGTCGGCGAGGATCACGACCTTGCCGTAGCGCAGCCCGGCGATGTCTTCCTTGCCCGGATCGCAGCCGATCGCCACCGCCAGGTCGTGCACTTCCTGCGAGGCCAGCACGCTGCCGGACGCGACTTCCCAGGTGTTGAGGATCTTGCCGCGCAGCGGCAGGATCGCCTGGAAGTCCTTGTCGCGCGCCTGCCGCGCGCTGCCGCCGGCCGAGTCGCCTTCCACCAGGAACAGCTCGGTGCGCGAGAGGTCCTGCGAGGTGCAGTCGGCGAGCTTGCCGGGCAGGGCCGGGCCCTGGGTGATCTTCTTGCGGACGATCTGCTTTTCGGTCTTGAGCCGCGCGCTGGCGCGCTCGATCGCCAACTGGGCGATGCGCTCTCCGAGTTCGGTGTGCTGGTTCAGCCACAGCGAGAACGCATCGTGCGCCGCGCCCTCGACGAAGCCGGCGGCCTGGCGCGAGGACAGGCGTTCCTTGGTCTGGCCGCTGAACTGAGGGTCGGTCATCTTGATGCTGAGCACGAACGCGACCCGGTCCCACACGTCTTCCGGCGCCAGCTTGACCCCGCGCGGCAGCAGGTTGCGGAAGTCGCAGAACTCGCGCAGCGCGTCGGTGAAGCCGGTGCGCAGGCCGTTGACGTGGGTGCCGTGCTGGGCGGTCGGGATCAGGTTGACGTAGCTTTCCTGGGTCAGCTCGCCGTCCGGCGCCCAGGCCACCGCCCAGTCGACCACTTCGGTGTCCTTCTTGAGCTGGCCGACGAACAGGTCCGGCGGCAGCAGCTCGCGCTGCGGCTGGCCTTCGCGCAGCGCGCTGGAGAGGTAATCGCGCAGGCCGTCCTCGTAGTACCACTCCAGCCGCTCGCCGGTGGCTTCGTCGAACAGCTTGACGTTGAGGCCCGGGCACAGCACCGCCTTGGCCCGCAGCACGTGCTTGAGCGCGCGCAGGCTGAACTTGGGGCTGTCGAAATACTTGGGGTCGGGCCAGAAGCGCACGCGGGTGCCGGTGTTCTTCTTGCCGACGCTGCCGACGATCTCCAGCGGGCTGGCGCGGTCGCCGTCCTTGAAGGCCATGCGGTATTCGTTGCCTTCGCGCTTGATGTAGACATCCACATGCTTGGACAGCGCGTTGACCACGCTGACGCCGACGCCGTGCAGGCCGCCGGAGAAGGTGTAGTTCTTGTTGCTGAACTTACCGCCGGCGTGCAGGCGGGTCAGGATCAGCTCGACGCCGGGCACCTTCTCTTCCGGATGGATGTCCACCGGCATGCCGCGGCCGTCGTCGGCGACCTCGCAGCTGCCGTCGGCGTAGACGGTGACCTCGATGCTGCGGGCGTGGCCGGCCAGGGCTTCGTCGACCGCGTTGTCGATGACTTCCTGGGCCAGGTGGTTCGGCCGCGCGGTGTCGGTGTACATGCCGGGCCGGCGCTTGACCGGGTCCAGGCCGGAGAGGACTTCGATGTCTGCGGCGTTGTAGCGACTGCTCATGAAACCTGCGTCAGTAGTAAGGAGTGGCGTCCGGGGCGGCGCCGGGGGCGGCGCGGTGCCGGCGGGCGGGCCGGGCCGGCGACGGCGGCCATCTTGCCATCGGCCGGTGACGGCGGCGCATCGGCGGGGCCGGGCGCGGGGCGCAGCGAGCATGGCGACCGGGGGCGGCCGGGTCAAGCGATGCCGCGCGGGCCGGCGCGGGCGCACATTCACGCCCGCCGCCGTCTCGCCGGTTGCGACCGCGGCTGCGACGGGCGTTCCAGGGCGCGCAGGTTGCGGTCGCGGGTCAACGACGCGGCCACGCCGCCGGCTTGATCTGGCGCAAGCCGCGCCGGCGCGGGCGCTGTCATCCTGCGCGCCGTTCCCAACCCCATGTCCGAGTCCCACGCCACAGGAGGGCATCGTGTCCGCCCAGGACCAGTACTACGACCTGCAGCAGAGCTACGGCCGCTGCCTCATCCGCAAGGGCTTCATCGAACGCTTCTACGAAATCTTCATGGCCAGCCATCCCGACGTGGCGCCGATGTTCGCGCGCACCGATTTCCAGAAGCAGCGCCTGGCCCTGCGCCGCGGCATCAGCGTGGCGATCTTCTACGCCGCCGGCAGCGCGGTGGTGAAGCGCACCAGCGAACAGATGGCCGACGTGCACGCGCGCGCCGGCCGCACCCCGGTGCGGCCGGAACTGTATCCGTACTGGATCGACAGCCTGCTGCGGGCGGTGCGCGAGTTCGACGAGCAGGCCGACGAGGCGCTGCTGGCGCGCTGGCGTCAGGCCATGCAGGCGGTGACCGGGATGTTCGGTGCGCGCTATTGACCGCGTTTTTGGCGCCGCCGGCGCGGTCCGCGGGCGCCTGCGGCGATTGAAAAACCGGCCCGTCGCCCCCATCCCCTGTATCGTCTACCGCAGTCGTGCGACACGTGCGGCCGTTCGTTCAGCCCCTGGCGAGGCGGCCGGGGCTAGGGTTCGCGACGTCGCGGCAGGGATGCCCCGGCGCGCCCGCGAGCCGGGTTTCCGCCCAGGTTCCGGTCATTCCACTTTTCGGAGGTATGCCATGAAGATCCGCAAGCTGCTGCTCCCCGCCGCCGTGGTCGCGGCCCTGGCCGTGCTGGTCGCGCCGAGCGCGTTCGCTCAGCAGGGTCCGCAGGCCGACCCGAAGTCCGAGGAGGCCAAGAAGGCCGAAGACGCGAAGAAGGCCGAGGCCAAGAAGAAGGCCGAAGCCGACAAGCGGCAGAAGTCCGGCGACCGCGGGGTCGAGCCGGAGGAAGAGGGCAACAAGTAAGCCTGTCCTTATGGCAGCGTCGAAAGGTCGCCGCCGCCGTGAAATTCATAAACCCCGGCCCGATCGGCCGGGGTTTTCTTTTTCGGCGCCCAGCGTAAGAGGGCGCCGACGTTACGCCGGACTAGGCGATTCAAGCGCGATTCGCTCCTGCCGGAGAGCGCGGCGATCCCCTTGGTATCGATCGGCGCTACTTTGTTTTTCGGCTTGCCGCGGAAGTTCGTTGCGCCAGGCGCGGCGCTAGGATCGATCTGTCGAACCGGCCTGCCGGGCCGGTGGTATCCGGGCAGATTCGTCATGAAGATCATGGTGATAGCGATATTGCGCGTGGCGGTCGGGCTGGCGCTGGTCTGGGTCGGCTTGTCGTGGGCCGTGCTGTCGATGGTGCCGATAGACGAGGGCGAGACCTTCGGATGGCGATCGCTGGGAGTGTTCACGTTGGTCGTCGCCGCGATCGGTTTCATGTCGGGTTTGATTTCCGGTCGTTATCTGCTCGTGCCGGCGCTTTTGCTGTCCACGGTGGGATGGCTGTTGCTGATCAATGTGCTCCAGTGGCCCGAGATCAAGGGCGGCACCGGCACGTTCATGAGCGGTGTGATCGAACGAGCGCCGCAGGTGCTGTGGTGCAATGCATGCTTGGCGTTGGGCATTTCAATGGGGTACCGGCTTGCGCGCCGATGGAAATGGGTGGCGCCGGCGCGGAACTGAGCCTTTGTGGCTACTGCGGCTAGGATGGTGCCAATCTCACCTGGAATGCCGCTCGATGCGCCGCGCCGCCGCCTGCTTCTGCCTCGCCCTGGCCTCGCTGCTCGGATTGCCCGCGGCCGCGCGCGAGCCGCGCTACACGGTGCTGCGGGTCGACACGCGCAGCCAGCCGCTGGCGTTGTACTGGGACGACGAGCGCGGCCGCCCGTTCCACCGTTTCAAGACGCTCGACGCCTGGCTGCGGGCGCGCGGCCAGCGCCTGCGCTTGGCGATGAACGCGGGCATGTTCGAGCCGGACTATTCGCCGGTCGGCCTGTTCGTCGCCGACGGGCGCGAGCGCGCGCCGCTGAACCTGCGCGACGGCGAGGGCAATTTCTATCTCAAGCCCAACGGCGTGTTCCTGCTCGACCGCGACGGCAAACCGCGGGTGATCGAAGCCTCGCGCTATCCCGGTTTCGCCGACGGCGCGCGGCTGGCGACCCAGTCGGGCCCGTTGCTGGTCGCGGGCGGACGCATCCATCCGGCGCTGGATCCGCAGTCGCGCTCGCGCCACCGGCGCAACGGCGTCGGGGTGAAGGGCGACGAAGTGATCTGGGCGGTCAGCGACGACAAGGTCAGCCTGTACGAATTCGCGCGCTATTTCCGCGAGGAACTGGGTTGCCAGGACGCGCTGTACCTGGACGGCACGCTGTCGTCGCTGTATGCGCCGCAGTTGAAGCGCGCCGACCGGCGCGGCAAGCTCGGGCCGATCCTGGCGGTCACCGAACCGCTGGAGTGATCCGATCCACGGCGGCGCCGAGGCGCCGCGACAGGAGTCCTTCATGGCGATCCGCATCGTTCGACTCGGCACCGCGCGCGGCCCGCGCGAAGGCTTGCGCATCGGCACCGTGCGGCGTCCGCCGCGCGGCGTGCCCAAGTCGGAATTCGCGAAACAGGATTGGTACGACGTGTGGTTTCCGACCCTCGCGCCGAGCCTGGAGACGATGAAGCAGGCCCAGGCCGCGCGGACGCCGGCGCAGTGGAACGCGTTCGTGCGCAAGTACAAGGCCGAAATGAAGGGGCACGACGCGCAGCACGCGCTGGAGCTGCTCGCGGCGATGTCGCACGGCAGCGATTTCTCGGTGGGCTGTTATTGCGAGGACGAATCGCATTGCCACCGCTCGATCCTGCGCGAGTTGCTCGCGGACAAGGGCGCGGCGCTGGCCTGAGCCGTCGCATCCGCGGCGCTCGTCGGCCGGCTCGGCCGGGCGCCGGTAGCGGAATCCTCGACCTTGGGGATGAGGCTGGGGCTACTTGAGCGGCGCTTGCCACAGCGCCCACCGCGAGACGACGCGCCGGCCTACGATCGGGCCGTCTCGACGGATCGGGGAGGGTGGGATGAAGAACGCAATCTTCGCGGTCGCAGGCGCGTTGGCCGGCCTGGCGATCCAGGCCGTGGGCATGCAGCTCACGCTGGCGGCCCTGCTGTCCGGATGGGACGGACCGTTCAGCGGCGGCGGTCTGTTCGCCGCGACGACGCTGCTGCTGCTCTTGCTGCCGACCGGCGTCTGCGCGGGCGCGGTGGCGCGCCGCTACCTGTTCCTGGTCCCGGCGCTGCTGTTGCTGGCGGTCGGTTGGGAGATGTACCTGGGGATCAGCGGCGATGTGGCCGATACGATCGCCGGGAATCTCGACGTGCTCGACCTGGTGGACGGCCTGACCTTGTTCCTGTGGGCGGCCATGGCGCTGGCGGTCGGAATCGTGCAGGGCTGCCGCCTGTCCTGGCGGGCGTGGCCGAAACCCGCCGCCAAGACCGCTTGAGGCTGCGCCGCCGGGACATCGTCCGGGCGCCGGAGCCGACCTTCGGCGCGGGCCGCCGCGACCGGCCGATTGCGGCCGATGCTGCGCCGCACCGATTCCGCCCGGATTCGCGGAACCCGCGCAAACCCTTGCCGTGCAAGGCTTTGCGCGGCTTCACCACGGCCCGCGCCGGTGTCAAGCAGTCGCGGGTTCACGCGCCAACCTGTAAACTGCGGCTTTCCAGCGGCTGCAAAATCCATGACTCCCCTGATCTTCGTCACCGGCGGCGTGGTGTCCTCGCTTGGCAAGGGCATCGCGGCGGCCTCGTTGGCGGCCATCCTCGAAGCGCGCGGTCTGCGCGTGACGATGATGAAGCTCGACCCCTACATCAACGTCGACCCGGGCACCATGAGCCCGTTCCAGCACGGCGAGGTCTACGTCACCGACGACGGTGCCGAGACCGACCTCGACCTGGGTCACTACGAGCGCTACCTGCGCACGCGGCTGAGCCGCAAGAACTCGATCACCACCGGCCGGATCTACGAAAACGTGATCCGCAAGGAACGCCGCGGCGATTACCTCGGCGGCACCGTGCAGGTGATTCCGCACATCACCGACGAGATCAAGCGCCTGATCGTGGAAGCCACCGAAGGCTTCGACGTGGCCCTGGTCGAGGTCGGCGGCACCGTCGGCGACATCGAGTCGCTGCCGTTCCTCGAGGCGATCCGCCAGCTGCGCACCGAGCGCGGCCCCGAGCACGCGTTGTTCATGCACCTGACCCTGGTGCCGTTCATCGCCGCCGCCGGCGAGCTCAAGACCAAGCCGACCCAGCATTCGGTCAAGGAGCTGCGCTCGATCGGCATCCAGCCCGACGTGCTGCTGTGCCGCAGCGAGCAGCCGCTGCCCGATAGCGAGCGCCGCAAGATCGCGCTGTTCACCAACGTGCCGGAAAAGGCGGTCATCTCGGCCGTCGACCTGGACAACATCTACAAGCTGCCTCAGTGGTTCCACGAGCAGGGCCTGGACGCGATCGTCCTCGACCGCCTGCGCATCCAGGCCGGTCCGGCCGACCTGGGCGAGTGGAACGAAGTCGTCGACGCGACCACCCATCCGGTCGATGAAGTCACCATCGCCGTGGTCGGCAAGTACATCGACCACCAGGACGCGTACAAGTCGCTGGCCGAGGCGCTCAAGCACGGCGGCCTGCGCCAGCGCACCAAGGTCCAGCTGAAGTGGCTGGAATCCAGCGAAGTCGAGCGCCACGGCGTGGACGCGCTGGCCGGCGTCGACGGCATCCTGGTGCCCGGCGGTTTCGGCGACCGCGGCTTCGAGGGCAAGGTCGCCACCGCCAAGTACGCGCGCGAAAACAAGGTGCCGTACTTCGGCATCTGCTACGGCATGCAGGCCGCGGTGGTCGATTACGCCCGCCACGTGGTCGGCCTGGACGGCGCCAACAGCACCGAGAACGACAAGCACAACCCGCATCCGGTGATCGGCCTGATCACCGAATGGCGCACCGCCACCGGCGAAGTCGAGCGCCGCAGCGAAGCCAGCGACCTCGGCGGCACCATGCGCCTGGGCCTGCAGGACCAGCGGATCAAGCCCGGCACCCTGGCGCGCGAGCTGTACGGCAAGGACGTGGTCGGCGAACGCCACCGCCACCGTTACGAGTTCAACAACCGCTACCGCACCCAGCTCGAGGACGCCGGCCTGGTGATCGCAGCCAAGTCGATGGACGACCTGCTGGTGGAAATGGTCGAGCTGCCGCGCGCCCAGCACCCGTGGTTCCTGGCCTGCCAGGCGCACCCGGAATTCCTGTCCACGCCGCGCGACGGCCACCCGCTGTTCATCGGCTTCGTCCGCGCCGCGCGCGAGGCCAAGGCCGGCGGCAAGCTGTTGCGCGAGGTCAAGGGTTGAAACCTCCTCCGCCCGGCTCGTCCGATCCGGCGGAGACCGCGCAGGCCGCTGCGGCGTCGGGCCGGCCTGCCCGCGACGGCGCGCGCAGCGCCGGCAAGTGGCTGATGCTGCTCGCCCTGGGCGTGCTGCTGGCCGGACTGGTGGCGTACCAGCTCATCCTCGGCGATGGCCTGGACAATTACGGCACGGTGTTCTTCCCGCTGGCGCTGGTCGTCGCCTGCATCGCGGTGCCGCTGGCGCTGATCGGCGCGGCGATGTGGCTGGCCGGGGTCGCGCGCGCGCAGCGCGCCGGCAAGCCGCGGCCATGACCTCGATGCTTGTGCCGGCCGCTGGCAGTACCCATTGGATGGCAGTCGGACCCCGACGTCCCCCGCGCACGCGCGAGCGCGCAACCATGAACCTAGGAAACAAGCGATGAAACTCTGCGGCTTCGATGTCGGCCTGGACCAGCCTTTCTTCCTGATCGCCGGCCCCTGCGTGATCGAATCGATGCAGTTGCAGCTCGACGTCGCCGGCCAGCTCAAGGAGATCACCTCCGCGCTCGGCATTCCCTTCATCTTCAAGTCCAGCTTCGACAAGGCCAACCGCACCTCGGCGACGAGCTTCCGCGGCCCGGGCCTGGAGGAAGGCTTGAAGGTGCTGGCCGAGGTCAAGCGCCAGATCGGCGTGCCGGTGCTGACCGACGTGCACGAATACACGCCGATGGCCGAAGTCGCCTCGGTCGTCGACGTGCTGCAGACCCCGGCGTTCCTGTGCCGGCAGACCGACTTCATCCAGAACGTGGCGCGCGCCGGCAAGCCGGTCAACATCAAGAAGGGCCAGTTCCTCTCGCCGTGGGAGATGAAGCACGTCACCGCCAAGGCCAAGGCCACCGGCAACGAGGCGATCATGGCCTGCGAGCGCGGCGCCAGCTTCGGCTACAACAACCTGGTCAGCGACATGCGCTCGCTGAGCGTGATGCGCGACACCGGCTGCCCGGTGGTGTTCGACGCGACCCATTCGGTGCAGCTGCCCGGCGGCATGGACGGCAAGTCCGGCGGCCAGCGCGAGTTCGTGCCGGTGCTGGCGCGCGCGGCGATCGCGGTCGGCGTGTCGGGCGTGTTCATGGAAACCCACCCGAAACCCGAAGAAGCGCTGTCCGACGGCCCCAACGCGGTGCCGCTGCCGAAGATGCGCGGCCTGCTGGAGACCTTGGTCGAGCTCGACCGGATCACCAAAAAGAACGGGTTCCTGGAGCAGGATTTCTGATGCCCGACCCAGCGCGGCCCGATCCGACCGCCGAAGCGGCCGCGGCCCATGCCGCGGTCGCGATTTTCAGTGTTTCCCGCCATTGCAGCCGCCGCCCGCGCGCGCGGCGACGCGCCTGAGCCGGCGCCGATGGCCTTTTCCGAATCCGAACGCCAGCGCCTGCTCGCCCTCAAGGGCGTCGGCGAAACCGTGATCGCGCGCCTGGAGCAGGCGGGCTACGGCTCGCTGAACGCGCTCGCCGGGGCCGACCCGGCGCGCATCTGCGCCGACGTCGCCGGTATGCTGCGCGCCAGTTGCTGGGGCAACAGCCCGCAGGCGCGCGCCGCGATCTCGGCTATCGTTGGCCTGGCCCGCTCCTCGACTCTTCCCACTTCCCACCCTCGCTGACCCCTCCGACATGACCTCGATCACCCAGATCCACGCCCGCGAAATCCTCGACAGCCGCGGCAACCCGACCCTGGAAGCCGAAGTGACCCTGGCCGACGGCAGCTTCGGCCGCGCGATGGTCCCGTCCGGCGCCTCCACCGGCAGCAAGGAAGCCGTGGAACTGCGCGACGGCGACAAGACCCGTTACCTGGGCAAGGGCGTGCGCAAGGCGGTGGAGAACGTCAACACCACCATCGCCCAGGCGCTCAAGGGCCTGGACGCGACCGACCAGGCCGCGCTGGACAAGCGCATGATCGATCTGGACGGCACCGAGAACAAAGGCCGCCTGGGCGCCAACGCGCTGCTCGGCGTGTCGCTGGCCAACGCCCATGCGGTGGCGGCGAGCAAGAAGCTGCCGCTGTGGAAGTACCTCGCCGGCGACCGCGCGCCGGTGCTGCCGGTGCCGATGATGAACATCATCAACGGCGGCGCCCACGCCGACAACAACGTCGACCTGCAGGAATTCATGATCCTGCCGGTCGGCGTGGCGAACTTCGCCGAGGCACTGCGCGCCGGCGCCGAGGTGTTCCACGCGCTCAAGTCTGTGCTCAAGGGCCGCGGCCTGAGCACCGCGGTCGGCGACGAGGGCGGTTTCGCCCCGGACCTGCGCAGCAATGAAGAGGCGCTGGAAACCATCCTGGAAGCGATCGGCAAGGCCGGTTACAAGGCCGGCGAAGACATCCTGCTGGGCCTGGACGTGGCCTCCACCGAGTTCTACGACAACGGCAAGTACCACCTGGTCGGCGAAGGCAAGCGCCTGACCAGCGAGCAGTTCGTCGACTTCCTCGCCAACTGGGCCGCGCAGTACCCGATCGTGACCATCGAAGACGGCATGGCCGAAGACGACTGGAACGGCTGGAAGCTGCTGACCGACAAGATCGGCAACAAGGTGCAGCTGGTCGGCGACGACCTGTTCGTGACCAACCCGAAGATCTTCGCCGAGGGCATCGACAAGGGCGTGGCCAACGCGATCCTGATCAAGGTCAACCAGATCGGCACCCTGACCGAGACCCTGGCAGCCATCGCCATGGCCGACCGCGCCAAGTACGCCGCGGTGGTCTCGCACCGTTCCGGCGAAACCGAGGACACCACCATCGCCGACATCTCGGTCGCCACCACCGCGACCCAGATCAAGACCGGCTCGCTGTGCCGCAGCGACCGCGTGGCCAAGTACAACCAGCTGCTGCGCATCGAAGAGCAACTGGGCTCGGCGGCGCGCTACGCCGGCCGCGACGCGTTCGTCTCGCTGCGCCGCTAAGGCGCGGCCGACGGAACCGGTATGGCCGAGAAGTCGCGCAAGGCGTGGCTGGGCGTGGTGGCGCTGGCGCTGCTGGCGCTGCTGGCCGCGTTGCAGTACCGGCTGTGGTGGGCCGGCGGCGGAGGCGGCGGCAGCGTCGCCGCGCTGCAGGCCCAGGTCGACGGGCAGACCCGCGAGAACCAGGGGCTGCAGCAACGCAACGACGCGCTCGCCGCCGAAGTCGAGGACCTCAAGTCCGGCGAGGCGGCGGTGGAGGAGCGCGCGCGCAGCGAGCTGGGCATGATCAAGCCCGGCGAGACCTTCTATCGCGTGGTCGAGGCCAGGCCGCAGCCGCCGGGCCCGAACGCCGCGGCCGCGGTCAACGCGGTGCAGAACGGCGCCGCCGCGGGCCAGGATGCGGCCGACGAGGAGCCGTCGCTGGAAGAGCAGGTCGACGAGCCGCCGACCGAGGTCCCGCCGTCGACGCCCGAACCGCATCCGATGCCGGCGCCGGTGCAGCATTGAGCCGGGCGGCGCGCCGTCGCTGCGCTGCCTGGCCCGCTCGTCGCGATGCCGCGTTCCAGCGTCGCGATCGCGCGGCGCGCCGTTGCGGTCCGCGATCCGAGGCGGCGGTTCGATCCCTCGTCGCGGCGATTGCACGCTCGGTCGTGGCGATCCCATACCCCGATGCGGCGATCCGACACTCCGTCATTCCGGCGAACGCCGGAATCCATTTCGCTTTCGCTTTCGCTTTCGCTTCCGCGACGCGCACGCGCCGTCGGCGGCCCGGGCTTCGATACCACGCGATGAGCACCGCATGATCTGGGCCGTCCTCCCCGCCGCCGGCCGCGGCCAACGCTTCGGCGGCGACACCCCGAAGCAGTACCTGCGCATCGCCGGCAAGCCGCTGATCGAACATGCGCTGACCGCGCTGCTCGCGCACCCGCGCGTGGCCGGGGCGATGGTCGCGCTGTCGGCCGGCGACGAATTGTGGCCGGGCTGGAGCGAACTGCTCGGCAAGCCGGTGCTGCGCTGCACCGGCGGCAACGAGCGCGCCGACTCGGTGCTGGCGGCGCTGCGTGCGCTGCCGCCGCAGGTCGGCGAGGACGCCCTGGTGCTGGTCCACGACGCCGCGCGCCCGAACCTGCGCGGCGAGGACATCGGCCGGCTGATCGCCGCCGCCGAGGCCGCGCCCGACGGCGCCATCCTCGGCGCGCCGCTGCGCGACACGCTCAAGCGCGCCGGCCGCGGCCGCATCGTCGGCACCGAGCCGCGCGAAGGCCTGTGGCGCGCGTTCACCCCGCAGGCGTTCCGCCGCGGCGCGCTGACCGCGGCGCTGGCCGAGGCCGCCCGCGCCGGCGTCGCCGTCACCGACGAAGCCTCGGCGATGGAGCGCAGCGGCGTCCAGCCCTGGCTGGTGGAAGGGCGCGAGGACAATCTCAAGGTCACCACGCCGGCGGATCTGGCGCTGGCCGAGTATCTGATCGGCCGGCATTGAAGGCGAGAAGTGAGCGCAGAGAAGTGAGGGGCGAGCGAAAGCGCGCTCCGCCGCTCCCGCTCCTGCTTTCGCTCACTCCTCACTTCTCTGCACTCACTTCTCTACACTCGCTTCTCGACCGCTGCTCCTGCTTTCGCTCACTCCTCTCCACTCACTTCTCGACAATGAACATCCGCATCGGCCAAGGCTACGACGTCCACGCATTCGGCGACGGCGACCACGTGATGCTCGGCGGCGTGCGCGTGACGCACGAGCGCGGCGTGATCGCCCATTCCGACGGCGACGTGGTGCTGCACGCGCTGTGCGACGCGATGCTCGGCGCGTTGGCGCTAGGCGACATCGGCAAGCATTTCCCGCCCAGCGACGAGCGCTGGCGCGGGGCGGACAGCCGCACGTTCCTGCGCCATTGCAACGAATTGATCGCGAAGCGCGGCTACAAGGTCGGCAACTGCGACGTCACCGTGATCTGCGAGCGGCCCAAGGTCGGCCCGCACGCGCAGGCGATGCGCGAGTCGATCGCCGCGGACCTGGGCATCGCGGTGGACGCGGTCAGCGTCAAGGCCACCACTTCGGAAAAGCTCGGTTTCACCGGGCGCGGCGAGGGCATCGCGGCGACGGCCGTGTGCCTGCTGGTGGGCGCATGAGCGGCGACGACAACGGCCTGGGCGGGCTGCCGCGCGCGCACGGCGCGCCGGCGCTGCGCGCGCGCATCCGCAGCGCGCCGGAGGATTTCCGAGTCGAGGAACTGCCGTCGTTCGCCGCCAGCGGCAGCGGCGAGCACCTGCTGCTGACCGTGGAGAAGCGCGGCATGAACACCGCCTTCGCGGCCAAGCGGCTGGCGCAATGGGCGGGCGTGGGCGAGGTCGCGATCGGCTACGCCGGGCTCAAGGACCGCCACGCGGTGACCGTGCAGCGCTTCAGCGTGCACCTGCCCAAGCGGGTGGCGCCGGCGCTGGCCGAGCTGGAAAGCGACGAGCTGCGCGTGCTCGAACATCACTGGCATGCGAAGAAACTGCCGCGCGGCGCGTTGGCGGGCAACCGCTTCGTGCTGGCCTTGCGCGACGTGGACGGCGAGCGCGACGCGGTCGAACGGCGCTTGCGCGCGATCGTCGCCGACGGCGTGCCCAACTATTTCGGCGAACAGCGCTTCGGCCGCGACGGCGACAACGTCGCCAACGCGCTGGCGATGTTCGCCGGCCGCCGCGTGCGCCGCGAGCAGCGCAGCCTGCTGTTGTCGGCCGCGCGTTCGGAACTGTTCAACCGCGCCCTGGCCGCGCGCGTGCGCGACGGCAGCTGGGCCGGCCTGCGCGACGGCGCCGGCCTCGACGGCGAGGTGTGGTCGCTGGCCGGCAGCCGCAGCGTGTTCGGGCCGGAACCGTGGAGCGAGGCCTTGGCCGAGCGCCTGGCGGGCAGCGACATCCATCCCAGCGGCCCGCTGTGGGGCCGAGGCGAACTGCGCAGCGCCGGCGCGGTGCGCGCGCTGGAACTGGCCGCGTTGCAGGACGAGCAGGCGCTGGCGCTGCGCGCCGGCCTGGAAGCGGCCGGGCTGGAGCAGGAGCGGCGCGCGCTGCGGCTGCGCGCGGAGTCGTTGCAATGGCGCTGGCTCGACGACGGCGCGCTGGAACTGGGCTTCGCGTTGCCGGCCGGCGCCTACGCCACCGTGGTGCTGGCCGAGCTGGGCGCGATCGACGGCGCGCGCTGATCCGGCCGGCGTCGCGGTCGCGCCCGCGCACGGCGGGTTTGCGCTGGCCGCCGGGCATGGATCGCACCGGCCCGAGGCCGCCGCCGACGGGTTTCCCGCGCGTCCGCGCTTGCCCTGGATTGCGCATTCGCGCGCGCCGCGCGACCGCTCGTCGGGTGGTGAATGCCGGCACTGGCCCGCGCCGACGGGCGGCGTATAAGCCGAATCGACAGCCGCGAAAACGCGGTTGCCGCCCGGCCTCGATTCCGCGTCCGGGCCCACACGTCAGGGAGCCGGAGCCATGAACGCCTGCTTGCGTATTGCCGTCCTGTCGTTGTCCGTCCTGGGGCTGGCCGCCTGCGCCGGGACCCAGAGCAAGAGCGCCTATGTCGAGCCGGCCGCGGTCGGCGCGCCGCAGTCCGCACCGCTGACGCGCGATGAGATCTATGTCGCTCAGGTCGAGCGCATCGCCCGTCGCCGCGGCATCGGCCTGGTCTGGGTCAATCCTCCGCCCAAGCGCGGCGCGGCGGTGGCGCAGGCCACCCACTGAGCGCGCCCGCGTCGCGCGCCGCGGCGCCGTCGCTCAGCGTCGGCGCTGCGGCCGCGCCAGCAACACCACCACCGCGCCGGTCCCGCCCTGCGCGGGCGGCGCGGAATGGAACGCCAGCACGTCCGCGCGCTGGCGCAGCATCCGGTCGACCAGGTTCTTGAGCACCGGCAGGCCGCGGCTGTCGAGGAAGTCGTTGCCGCCGCCGCGGCCCTTGCCGTGGATGATGCGCACGCAGCCCAGTTCGTGGCTGCGCGCGTCGTTGAGGAAGGCGCGCAGCAGCGCTTCGGCCTCGCGCACGGGGCTGCCGTGCAGGTCGAGTTCTTCCTGCGCCGAAATCTCGCCGCGGCGCAGCCGCGCGAACACCTTCGGCGGCAGTTCGTCGCGGCGATAGCTCAGCGCGTCGCCGGCTTCCAGCAACTGTTCGTCGAGGGCGTGGCGGAATTCCTCGCGCGCCAGGGCTTCGTCGCGTTCGGCCATGCGCGGACGCGGGCGCGGCTTGGGCGCGGCCGGCGGCAGCGCGGCCTCGGGCAGGCGGCGGACCTCGCCGATGGCGGCGCGGAACAGCGCCGCGTCGTCGTCGTCGCCGGCGTCTTCGGGGCGGTCGGGGTGGGACGTCATCGGCACAGGATAATCGTCGCGCGGCGAAGGCGGCGCGCGGCGATCGGGGAAAAAGAAAGCCCCGGCCCTTCCATGGGACTTGCGGCCCGTCGGTATCGGGCCGTCACCGGGGAAACACTGATTGAAGCGCGCGGATTGAAACGCGCAGATCGAAAAGCGCGGCACGCGCTGCGCTGTCCCCTCGCGCCGTCGGCGCGCAGTCGAGGGTGCCGCGAACGCGTAGTTCATCACGCTACGCGCGATGGGCGAGGGCGGTCCTGTCAGAAGTGACAGTCGCCGGGGCGCGGCGAAAGACGCGGCGAAAGGCCAGGGCTGAATGCGTTCCGGCGTGCCTCGCAACGAGGATCGTCGAGAGGCGGCAGGGTGTCGGCGCATGGCGAGGCTGTCGCGCGACACGCCGCACGGGGTGCGCGCGCACGACAGCGAACCGGCCGATTCGGCAAAGCCCGCGCCGGCCGCCGCGGCGTACGGCTACAACGCGATCAATCCCAGCGCGACCGCGCGCGCGCAGGCCGCGCGCCGGCCCTTGACCCCGAGCTTGCGCGCCACCTGCTGCAGGTGGAAGTTCACCGTGCGCTCGCTGATCTGCAGGATCATCGAGATCTCCCACGAGGTCTTGCCGACCGCCGACCAGCGCAGCACCTCGCATTCGCGCTCGCTGAGCTTGGGCGCGTGGCGCGGCCGGCGCAGCAGCCGGTCCATCGCCGCGTGCATGCAGCTGACGAAGTACACCGCCTGGCCGAGGGTCGGCACCAGTTCGCGCGGATCGGCCAGCGCATTGACGGTGAAGGTGGTGAACGACCACTGCGTGCCCGGCGACCAGCTCGGCACGGTGATGCCGCCGTGCAGGCCGAATTCGCCGGCCGCCATCAGGGTGCGGCGGCCGATCTGGTACAGCTGCGGGCGCGGTTCCCAGGTGGTGCGGCCGCGCGAGTTCCAGGCCACCGCGGGCAGGCCCTCGCGCGAGAGGGTGATGCGCGGGTCGCTGCGCTCGGCGTCGGGCGCGGCCAGCGCCGGGTAGGTCTTCGACCAGTCGCTGTCGAAGTCCTCGAAGAACACGAAATCCGAACCGCCGGGCAGCGGCTCGCGCAGCTTGGTCGCGTAGCCGTGGTTGTGGAAGCCGACCGCGCGGGAAAAGGCCGAGGTCACCGACTTGACCTCGTCCAACGTCGCAGCGCGCAGCACTCGATCGATATGGTCCCAATACTCCATGCCGTGCCTGATCACCTGCGTTCCGGCGGGTTCGGGCCATCATACATACGCACGCCGCGTGCCGCCGATCTCAGATCGCAACCGGGCAGCAGCGCACCTTCGACGCGCCCGCGGCGAACCGCCGCGCCGCGCCGAAACGCGCGCCAGGCAAGGCCGCGGCCCGCTCGCGACACGCCCGCGCGGGAAGCCCGCGGCCCTATCGGGTATCATCCGGGGCTCCCCCACGTCTGTCTTTCCGTCAGCGGAGTCTCATGCGCGTATTGGTCAGCAACGACGACGGCGTCGACGCGCCCGGCATCCGCATCCTCGCCCAGGGGCTGCGCGAGGCCGGACACGAAGTGCTGGTGGTCGCGCCCGACCGCGACCGCTCCGGCGCGAGCAATTCGCTGACCCTGGACATGCCGGTGCGGGTCGCCCGCCTCGACGAGACGACCTGGCGGGTCTACGGCACCCCGACCGACTGCGTGCACGTGGCCCTGGCCGGCATGCTCGAGCTGGAACCCGACATCGTCGTCTCCGGCATCAACACCACCGCCAACATGGGCGACGACGTGATCTATTCCGGCACCGTCGCCGCGGCGATGGAAGGCCGCTTCCTCGGCCTGCCGGCGGTGGCGATGTCGCTGGCCGCGGCCGATCACGACGGCCGCCACTACGAAACCGCGGCGCGCGCGGCGGTCGAGATCATCGCCCGCCTGCGCACCGATCCGCTGCCGGCCGACACCATCCTCAACGTCAACGTGCCCGACCTGGCGTGGGACGAGGTCGCCGGTTTCGAGGTCACCCGCCTGGGCAACCGCCACCGCGCCGAGGCCTGCATCCCGCAGCGCGATCCGCGCGGGCGCCAGTGGTGGTGGATCGGCCCGGCAGGCGCCGAGGCCGACGCCGGCGCCGGCACCGATTTCCATGCCGTGCGCACCGGCAACATCTCGATCACCCCGATCCATGTCGACCTGACCCGCTACCAGGCCCTGGAGCAGGTCGCCAGCTGGGTCGGCGGCCTGGCCGCGTCGCTGGACGCGCCCAAGGCGGAGAGCGCGGCATGATCCAGCGCATGCGCCTGCAGCCGGAGGCCATCGGCAGCGGCCTGACTTCGCAGCGCGTGCGCGACCGCCTGGTCGAGCGCTTGCGCGAGGCCGGCATCCGCGACGAGCGCGTGCTCAACGCGATCCGCACCGTGCCGCGCCACCTGTTCGTCGACGAGGCGCTGGCGATGCGCGCCTACGAGGACACCGCGCTGCCGATCGGCCACAACCAGACCATCTCCCAGCCGTGGGTGGTGGCGCGCATGACCGAGGCGCTGTTCGAGGACGGCCCGCCGGCCAAGGTGCTGGAGATCGGCACCGGCTCGGGCTACCAGGCCGCGATCCTGGCCGCGCTGGGGCTGGAAGTGCATACCGTCGAGCGCATCGGCGAGCTGCTGCGCACCGCGCGCAAGCGCTTTCGCCAGCTCGGCCTGAACGTGCGCAGCAAGCACGACGACGGCCGCATCGGCTGGCCCGAGAACGGCCCGTTCGACGCGATCATCGTCACCGCCGCGGCGCCGGCGCTGGTGGACGCGCTGACCGAGCAGCTCGCGCCCGGCGGCACCCTGGTCGCGCCGGTCGGCGCCGCTTCCTCGCAGTCGCTGCTCAAGCTGCGCAAGGACGCGGACGGCAACGTCGCCCAAACCACGCTCGCGCCGGTGGTGTTCGTGCCGCTGCTGTCGGGCATGATCGACTGACCCCCTGCGGCGGCCGCGCGGCCGCCGCCGACCATCCAGCGGCCGCGCGGCCGCTTCTTCGGCCGACTTCCCGCATGGCATTGAAAATCTTCGGACCGCTCTACGAGCGCACCATTTCCTGGGCCCGCCACCGCCACGCCCCGGCCTACCTGACCGGGCTGAGCTTCATCGAGGCGATCATCTTCCCGATCATGCCCGAGGTGATGCTGGCGCCGATGTCGGTGGCCCAGCCCAAACGCGCGTTCTGGTTCGCGACCTTGAGCATCGTCGGCTCGATGCTCGGCGCCGTGGTCGGCTATGCGCTCGGCCATTACGCCTTCGAAGCGCTCAAGCCGATGTTCGCCGCGTTGGGCATGCTGCCCTCGATCGAGGCCGGCATCGCCACGGTCCAGGCCAAGATGGTCGAGTCGCCGTGGGCGGTGTTCACCTTCCTGGTGCTCGGCGGCTTCATGCCGATCCCGATGAAGGTGTTCACCTGGGCGTCGGGCATCGTCGGCGTGCCTATGCTGCAATACCTGCCCAGCATGTTCATCGGCCGGGCCAAGCGGGTGTACCTGCTGGCGCTCGCGATCCGCATCGGCGGCGAGCGCGCCGAAGCCGCGTTGCGCCGGTACATCGAGCCGATCGGCTGGATCGCCACCGCCGTGGTGGCGGTCGCGATCGCCGTGCTGGTCTGGCATTCACAGCGCTGAGGCGCGCGTCCGGCGACACTGGCGCGCACCACCGCGGGACGGCGGGCCTGCACGGCCGGCCGGATCGAGACAGCGACACCACGCGCCCGGCGAGCGGCGCGGCAAGAGGACGATCATGAGCGAGACCAACCGAACCCCGACCCTGGCGATGGCCGCCTGCCTGCTGGCCACGCTCGCCCTGATCGGTTGTTCGAGTTCGGTCGTGCGCGAACCTTCCCGCGGCGGCTCGCGCGGCGGCCGCCCGGCGGCGCCTGCGCAGCGCCCGTCGGTGGCCAAGCCCGGCGCGACCGTGGTCGTGCAGCGCGGCGAAGGCCTGTACCGGATCGCCGCCAACAACGGCATCCAGATGGCCGACCTGGCCGCCTGGAACGGCCTGTCGCCGCCGTACAACCTGTATCCGGGCCAGCGCCTGAAGCTGTATCCGCCGGGACGCGGCGGTTCGTCGTCCGCGGGTTCGTCCTCGGCCGGCTCCGGCGGCTCGCGTCCCAGCGCGCCCGCACCGGCGCCGGCCGCGCCGATCGACAGCGGCATCCGCTGGCGCTGGCCGGCCGACGGCCCGCTGCTGGGCCGCTACGTCGCCAACGAACCGACCAAGCAGGGCATCGACATCGGCGGCGCCCCGGGCACGCCGGTGCGCGCGGCCGCCGACGGCGTGGTGGTGTACTCCGGCACCGGCCTGGTCGGCTACGGCGAGCTGATCATCGTCAAGCACAACGAACAGTGGCTGTCGGCGTACGGCCACAACCGCAAGCGCCTGGTCAACGAAGGCCAGTTGGTGAAGTCCGGCCAGCAGATCGCCGAGATGGGCCGCAGCGGCGCGGCGCGCGACCAGTTGCACTTCGAGGTGCGCTACAACGCCAAGCCGGTGGATCCGTTGTTGTACCTGCCGGCGAAATGAGCCGATGCCGGCGCTAGGCGAGTACTTCCACGACGACGACGGCTCGCTGCCGGAGATAGAGCTGCGCTTCGCCCAGCCCGCGCTGCTGGTAATGGCGTTGGAGTACCTGTTCGGCCTGCCCGGCGCGTGCGACGCATCGCGCGATATGGCCTGCGTCTGGAGCCGCGTCCACGATCGCGAAGAACCCTATCGCGGGCCGCAGGACGCGCGGCGGGTCGTGTCCGGCGAGATCGAGGCCTTCTACCGGTTGTTGCGCGCCGCGCAGGTAGACGGGTGCGTGCTGCCGGATTTGGGCGTGTTCGTCTCCGACGAGGAGCTGATCCTGAATTACCGGATGGGGCCGCAATGGGGCGAGAGCGAGATCGGCGCGTTGTTGCGGCTGTTGGCGCGGTTGCGCAAACGCGGTGCGGAAGTCGCGGTGCCGTGGTGGGGCGAGTCGGGCGAACTGGCGTTCGCGCTGGCGTTGCAGACGGCAAGCGCTGGCCTCGGCGCGGCGGGCTGAGCGGAATGCGTCGGGCCTGAAGGCCCTCCCACAAGCGTCGAGGCGTCGCCAAATCGCGCGCCGGCGACGCGCAACGCAAAGCACAAGGATCGTCGACATGGCGGCAGCGCCCAGCGCAGCGAAAACCGAACCGCTCAGCGAATGCGAACGCGGCCGGCTCGCGGCGCGCAAGACGGGCGGTTGCGGGCTGATCGGGATGCTCGCGTGCGTGGCGTCGATCGGCGGGATCTTTCCCCTCGTCGTCGTCGCCCTGGAGCCCGAAGGCCTGAGCTGGGGCGCGGCCGTGGCGATCGCGTTTGCCGTCGTCTGCGGCCTGGGCCTGATAGCGTTCGTGACGGCCAATGCCGACGACCGGGTCGAGGCCGACGCCGCTGCGAGAATCAAGCTGATCGTCACCGGGCGGATCGTGCAGATGCCCACCGACTCATCGGACGGCGGGCCGCCGTCGCGCTGCCTGTGGGTGGTGGTCGACGGGGGGCCGTCGCGGCCGCTGATTTTCCAGGCGGACGAGGCCTTGTACCGCGCGGTCCGTATCGACGACGCGGTGCGGATCGCCTATGTCCCGAACAGCATGACGATCATCCAACTGCGTACGGCCGGCTACGAGTACTCCATCTGCGATGACGGCGAGGCGGGCGAGAAGCGGCCCGCGTAGCAACCCGGGCCGGAGCCGCAACGATCCGGCGCGGCACCGCGCCGATGCGGATCGCGGCGCTCACGGCGGCGGCGGATGCTCGTCGAACTGTCGAAGCACCGCGACGTATTGGTAGTCGCCATCGATCAGGTTCAACAGCCGCAGCGCCTTCGGCGCATAGGCGATGCGCACGCGCCGGTCGGTGCGCACGGCCTCGTAGCAGTGCCATGGCACCGAGAACCGCGTCGGCAGTTCCGGGTCGTCGCCGTCGAGGGCGATGTAGAGGCAGTAGATCGGCGGCCAGCTCTCGCCGTCGTCGCGTTCCATGACGCCGGTGAGCACGCCTTCGCGCCACAGTTTGATTCCGGCGGCGAGGTCGTCGCGCAGGTTGGATTGATCCAGCGATTCGCTCCAGGCGAGCAAGGCCATGAAGCCGATCGCCGCGGAGATTCCAGCGATCGCCCAGACGTTGCGGAAATCCGGATCGAAGACGATCGCGGGCACGAAGCAGACCACCCCCAGCGCGACGCACGACCACAGCACCCGCGGCGCTTCGCTCGATTGCTTGGCGCGCAGGAAATCGCGTTCGCGCGCATCCAGCGCTTGCGCGTCTCCGGCGACGAGCGCGGGCGCGGTTGCGGCGCCGTCGGGTGCGGCGCTGTCGGGTGCGATGAGGTCGGGTGCGATGCGGTCCTGGGTCATGCGCCACCTTGCGCGTTCGATCGCGGCGCTGCGCCGCGTCGGCGCCGTTATAACGCCGCGCCCGATCCGGCGCCAATCGCGCCGGGCCGCAGGCACGGCGAGGTCTTGCGGGTGTAGTCGCCGCCCCAGGTGCGCAGGCCGGCGGTGTCCACGTGCAGGCGGCGGCGGTCGTAGAAGCCCAGGCCGAAGCCGGTGGCGGGGCCGCGCCGGCGCCAGAACGCGCACAGCCTGGCGCCGTCGGTGTCGGCGGCCAGTTCCAGGTCGTAGGCGCCGCCGGCCATGTGGCGGCTCTGGCGGCTTCCGCCTTCGCAGCGGTTGAACTCGGGCGCGCGGTAGCCCGAGACGATGCGCGCGCCGTCGATCAGTCCGGCCGCGCGCAGTTCGGCCAGCAGGCGCAGGGTCGCCACGCTGCGCGGCCACGACGCGCGCGGCGGCAGGGCGAACTCGTCGGCGCCGCACCAGCGCCAGTTGCGCCCGCTGCGCAACTGTTGCGAAAGCGGCGCGACCGCGGCGACGCCGTGGCGGGCGAGGTGGTCGGCATAGGCGCGGACCTGCGCCTCGCGCCCGTCGCCGCGCCAGCGCTCGAAGCGCTGCTCGGGCGTGTCCGCGGCGCAGCCGGCCAGCAGCGATGCCGCCAGACTTGTCTTAATCAGGGTTGAGACGCCGGCCGGCGCCCGCATTCAGGCGCCCAGCACGAATCCGGCGACCACGCGCCGGCCCTCGCCGGCGAGCACGTTGAAGGTGCGCGCGGCGGCGGCGTTGGTCATCGATTCCAGGCCGACCTTGCGGCCCAGGCTGGCGGCCAGGGTCGCCGCCGGCGGGAACGCCTGGGTGGCGCCGCAGCCGAGCACGATCAGCTCCGGCTGCAGCGCGAACAAGGGTTCCAGGTCCGCCAGGGTCAGCCCGCGCACGTCGCTGACCGCCCAGTCCTCGATCAGCGCATTCGGCGCCAGGATGAAGCTGCGCTCCAGCCGCCGGTCGTTGACCAGGGCCGCGCGGCCGTCGGCGCCGCGCAGGAAGAACTCGTGGTCGGGGCGTTCCAGGATCAGTTGCATGGCGGTGGGTTCGGGACTGGGGACCGGGGACCGGGGACCGGGGACCGGGGACCCGCAAAGGCTGGCAGGTCAGCGGATTGCGTCAAGATCGCACGGAACTAGATCATCGGGTCCCGGGTCCCAGGTCCCGGGTCCGAGGCTCCCGCCGCTTACGCCCGCGGCAGCACGATCTGGCGCTTGTCCTTGCTCGGACGGTACAGCACCGCGGTATGGCCGATGCGCTGGACCAGGGCGGCGCCGGTGCGCTCGGCGAGGTCGGAGATCAGGGTGTCGCGGGCCTCGCGGTCTTCGGCGCCGACCTTGACCTTGATCAGTTCGTGATGCTCCAGGGCCAGGTCGATCTCGGCGATCAGGGCATCGGTGACGCCTTTGCCGCCGACCTGCAACATGGCCTTGAGATCGTGGGCCTGTCCGCGCAGGAAACGGGTCTGGGCGGAGGTCAACAGGGTCGGCATCGGGACACGCGAACTAAGCGGAAAGGGCGCTCAGGGTATCATGGCGCCCCCACCCCCCATCCGGACCGGCGCCCCACGCTCATGGCGACGCGCAGCAAATCCAGCCAGCGCTGGCTGAAGGAACACTTCTCCGACCCCTTCGTGAAGAAGGCCAAGTCCGAGGGATTGCGCTCGCGCGCGGCCTACAAGCTGGAGGAACTGGTCGAGCGCGACCGCCTGCTCAAGCCGGGCATGGTCGTGGTCGACCTGGGCGCGGCTCCGGGCGGCTGGTCGCAGTGGGTCCGCCAAGAAATGGAGCGGCTGTGGCCGAAACAGCCCGGGCGGATCGTGGCCCTGGACATCCTGGACATGCCCGGCCTGGCCGGCGTCGAGTTCATTCACGGCGATTTCCGCGAAGATGCGGTCCTGGCCCAGCTGGAATCCACGCTGGACGGCCAGGTCGTGGACCTTGTGCTGTCCGACATGGCCCCCAATATGAGCGGGGTGGACGCGGTCGACCTGCCGCGGGCGATGCACCTCTCGGAGCTGGCGATGGACTTCGCCGACCGGCACCTGAGGGTCGAAGGCACCTTCCTGATCAAGCTGTTCCAGGGCGTGGGCTTCGACGAGTACGTGCGCGAACTGCGCCGGCGCTACGCCAAGGTCTCGATCCGCAAGCCGGCGGCCTCGCGCAAGCGGTCGCCGGAGGTCTATGCGCTGGCCCAGGGCAAACGGGCGACGCCGACCTGACCGGGGCCGCCCGGACAGGCCGGCAGGCGGGGCTTGCTGAACGAGCCTGTTCGTGAACGGCGCCGCCGCCGGCAGATGTACCGGGGCGGTGGGTGTGAGAATCTGGCAGTTACCGCGGGCGCAAGAGGCGTTCGCGGCCACGGGCCCCGCGGGGCCGCAGGGTAGGAAACAAATGAACGATTTGGCCAAGAATCTGCTGCTCTGGGTGATCGTCGCCGTCGTGCTGATGGTGGTGTTCCAGGCGTTCGGTCCGCGCACCGCCGGCACCGAGGTGCTCGCCTACGACCAGTTCGTCAACCAGGTCCAGAACGACCGCATCAAGGAGGTGAAGATCTCCGACGATGGCACCACGATCACCGGTACGCGTAAGGACGAGAGCAAGTTCACCACCTACGCCACGCGCGACCCGTACCTGATCAACGACCTGATCAACCACAAGGTCGTCACCGAGCAGACCCCGCCGTCGAGCAGCCCGTCGTTGATCATGATCCTGGTCAACGTGCTGCCGTGGCTGCTGTTCATCGGCATCTGGGTCTATTTCATGCGCCAGATGCAGCAGGGCGGCAGCAAGGGCGCGATGAGCTTCGGCCGTTCGCGCGCCAAGCTGCAGGGCGAGGACCAGGTCAAGGTGACCCTGGCCGACGTCGCCGGCTGCGACGAGGCCAAGGAGGAAGTCGGCGAGCTGGTCGAGTTCCTGCGCGATCCGTCCAAGTTCCAGAAGCTCGGCGGCAAGATCCCGCGCGGCGTGCTGATGGTCGGCCCGCCGGGCACCGGCAAGACCCTGCTGGCGCGCGCCATCGCCGGCGAGGCCAAGGTGCCGTTCTTCTCCATTTCCGGTTCCGACTTCGTCGAGATGTTCGTCGGCGTCGGCGCCAGCCGCGTGCGCGACATGTTCGAGCAGGCCAAGAAGCACGCGCCGTGCATCATCTTCATCGACGAAATCGACGCGGTCGGCCGCCATCGCGGCGCCGGCCTCGGCGGCGGCCACGACGAGCGCGAGCAGACCCTCAACCAGTTGCTGGTCGAGATGGACGGCTTCGAAGGCGGCGAAGGCGTGATCGTGATCGCCGCGACCAACCGCCCCGACGTGCTCGACCCGGCGCTGCTGCGCCCGGGCCGCTTCGACCGCCAGGTCGTGGTCGGCCTGCCCGACGTCAAGGGCCGCGAGCAGATCCTGCGCGTGCACATGCGCAAGCTGCCGCTGCACGAGGACGTCGAGCCGATGACCATCGCCCGCGGCACCCCGGGTTTCTCGGGCGCCGACTTGGCCAACCTGTGCAACGAGGCGGCGCTGTTCGCCGCGCGCGAGAACGCCAAGGAAGTGCGCATGGAGCACTTCGACAAGGCGCGCGACAAGATCCTGATGGGCGCCGAGCGCCGCTCGATGGCGATGAGCGAGGACGAGAAGAAGCTCACCGCGTACCACGAGGCCGGCCACGCCATCGTCGGCCGGATCGTGCCGGAGCACGACCCGGTCTATAAGGTCACCATCATTCCGCGCGGCCGCGCGCTCGGCGTGACCATGTACCTGCCGGAAGGCGACAAGTACTCGATGAACCGGGTGGCGATCGAATCGCAGCTGTGCTCGCTGTACGGCGGCCGCGTCGCCGAGGAGCTGATCTTCGGCGGCGACAAGGTCACCACCGGCGCGTCCAACGACATCGAGCGCGCGACCAAGATGGCGCGCAACATGGTCACCAAGTGGGGCCTGAGCGACGAGATGGGCCCGATCGCCTACGGCGAGGAAGAGGACGAAGTGTTCCTCGGCCGTTCGGTCACCCAGCACAAGAACGTGTCCAACGAGACCGCGCGCAAGATCGACGAAGTGGTGCGCGGGATCCTCGACAAGGCTTACGGTCGCACCTCGCAGATCCTCAAGGACAACCTCGACAAGTTGCACGTGATGGCCGAGGCGCTGCTGCAGTACGAGACCATCGACGCGACCCAGATCGACGCGATCATGGCCGGCCGCGAGCCGGGTCCGCCGGCGGATTGGGCGAAGTCGGGCAAGGTGTCGAAGGACGACAACCGTCCCGGCGGCGCGATCGGCGGGCCGGCGGCGCAGACCTAACGAAGTTGCGTTGAACGCGCTGCAACAAAAACGCCGGGCACTCCCCGGCGTTTTTGCTTTCCGGCTACTTGAAACAAAAGCGTCGGGGCTGAAGCCCCTCCCACAAAAGCGGCCGGCCCCTCGCGCGGCCTTGCTCTTGTGGGAGGGGCTTCAGCCCCGACGCACTTGTGTCGGATCGGTCGATTCCCCAACCGCCGCACCCCCACCGGTTAGCATGCGGTTCTCCCAGTCCCGGACCCGCCCCCATGTTCGACCTGTCCCCGACCCTCGACTGCAACGGCCGCGTCCTCAAGCTCGACCGCCCGCGCGTGATGGGCATCGTCAACGTCACCCCCGATTCGTTCTCCGACGGCGGCGCCCACGACACGCTCGAGGCCGCGGTCGCGCACGGCCTGACGCTGGCGGCCGAAGGCGCCGACCTGCTCGACGTCGGCGGCGAGTCCACCCGGCCCGGCGCGGCCGAGGTGCCGGTGGAGGAGGAACTTCGGCGCACGATCCCGGTGATCGAGCGCCTGGCCCGCGAGACCGCGTTGCCGATCAGCATCGACACCTCCAAGCCCGAGGTCATGCGTGCCGCGGTCGCCGCCGGCGCCGGCCTGATCAACGACGTCTACGGCCTGCGCCGCGAGGGCGCGCTCGACGCGGCCGCCGCGCTCGGCGTGCCGGTGGTGCTGATGCACATGCAGGGCGAGCCGCGCTCGATGCAGCACGAGCCGCGCTACGAGGACGTGGTGGCCGAAGTGCACCGGTTCCTGGCCGAACGCATCTTCGCCGCCGAGATGGCCGGCATCGCCAAGAAGCGCATCGTGGTCGATCCGGGCTTCGGCTTCGGCAAGACCCTGCAGCACAACCTGACCCTGCTGGCGCAGCTGGAGCGCTTCGGCGAGCTCGGCGTGCCGGTGCTGGCGGGGCTGTCGCGCAAGCGCAGCATCGGCGAGCTGACCGGCCGCGAGGCGGCGGGCGAACGCGTGCACGGCTCGGTCGCCGCGCATCTGATCGCGGCCCAGCGCGGCGCGCGCCTGCTGCGCGTGCACGACGTGGCCGCGACCGTGGACGCGCTCAAGGTCTGGGACGCGGTGGCCGCGCAGGCCCAGCCGCGCCGCGCGTCGGCGCCGGCGATGCCGACGTGGCCGGACGAGGATTGACGGGCGAGGCGATGCCGGCGGGCCGTGGCTGTTTTTTCGCCAATCCCGCCGAAGCCTTGTCGCATAAGGCGTGAAACCCGATTCCACTGCGTGTGTCCCAAAGCTTGTCCACAGGCGGTGTGGATAGCGGCAAGCCTGCGCGGCGAGGCGCTTGCAGCGAAACGCGAAAAAAGCAAGGTCTGCAGCGGCGGGATTCGTCGCCGGCACGCGCGCGCGAGGCATGAATCGGCGTTGGACAAAAAATGACCAAACTCGCCGAGGCCTTGTCGCATAAGGCGTGAAACCCGATTCCACTGCGTGTGTCCCAATGTTTGTCCACAGGCTGTGTGGATAGCGGCGAGCCTGCGCGGCAAGGCGCTTGCAGCGAAACGCGAAAAAAGCAAGGCCGCAGCGTCGGGATTCGTCGCCGGCATGCGTGTGCGAGGCACGAATCGGCGTTGGACAAAAAATAGCCAAACTCGCCGAAGCCTTGTCGCATAAGGCGTGAAACCCGATTCCACGGCGTGTGTCCCAAAGCTTGTCCACAGGCGATGTGGATAGCGGCGGGCGCGAGCAGCGCGGCGCGCGCGGCGAAACCGCGAAAAAGCCAGCCCGCGGCGCCGCGTGCCGGCGTCGATCAGCGCATGCGGGGCCCGAATCGGCATTGGACAAAAAATCGCCAATCTCACGAAAGGCCCGCCGCACAAGGCGTGGAACCCGATGTCCTGGCGTGTGTCCCAAAGCTTGTCCACAGGCCGTGTGGATAGCGATGGCGCGGCGGCTTCGCGTGGCGCACGCCGGTGCGGGCGCGCGGCGCGAACGCTCGTGGGCGCGAAAGCGGGCAGGGGACCGCTGGCCGCCGTTCCCTGGTGCGCCGCAGCAGGAAACGCGGGCGGCGGAAGCGTCGATCGCATCGCCCGACCCGCACGCGGCGCCGTGCGGCTCCGGCCGGCGAACGCGACGATCTCGCCGAACGCCCGCCGCGGCCAGCGCGGACATCGGTCCGCATGCGCGCCTACGCCCGCCCGTCGCGGCCGCTGCGCGAGGCCGGGCGGGCGATGCCGATGGCAACGGCAAAGTCAAGGAAATTCACTGGCGAATTTCTCGCCAAACCTCTTGCAATGCTTATGCCGCAAGGCTTCGCGCGCGCAATCGAAAAACTGTCCGCAGGCTTGTCCACAGGGGATGTGGACAACTGCAACGGACTGGTCAAGAAATGTGCAAATTCCGGTAGAGCCGCCGCCGGCGCGGGGCCGGGCGGCGGCGCCGAACGCCCGCCGCAGCGGGGTTGCGCAGCGGTCGAGCCCGATCGCCGCGGTGGCGCGGCCGCGGCGCGCCGGCTTCCGCGGGCCGCGCGGCTGTGCGAGGCTGCGCGTCGCCCACCGCCGTGCCCATCCGCCGTCCGCGCATGACCGCTTCCCACGACCCGCGCCCGCTCGCCATCGCCCTGATGGGCCCGACCGCGTCGGGCAAGACCGCGCTGGCGCTGGACTGGGCCGCGCGCCTAGACGCGGAAATCGTCAGCGTCGACTCGGCCCTGGTCTACCGCGGCCTGGACATCGGCGCGGCCAAGCCGAGCGCGGCCGAGCGCGCGGCGGTGCCGCACCACATGATCGACGTGCGCGAGCCCTGGCAGGCCTATTCGGCGGCCGAATTCGCCAGCGACGCGCGCGCGGCGATGGAGCGGATCGCCGCGCGCGGGCGTCTGCCGATCCTGGCCGGCGGCACCGGCCTGTACTTCCACGCCCTGCTGCATGGCCTCTCGGACATGCCCGAAGCCGACCCGGCCACCCGCGCCGCGCTGGCCGAAGAGGCCGCGCGGCGCGGCTGGGCGGCGCTGCATGCCGAACTGGCCGCGCTCGATCCGCAGGCGGCCGCGCGCATCCACGCCACCGACGCCCAGCGCATCCAGCGCGCGCTCGAGGTCTGGCGCCTGTCCGGCCGCACCATCAGCGACTGGCGGCTGGCCTCGGCGACGCGGCCGCGGCTGCCGTTCCGGGTGCTCAAGCTGGTGCTGGCGCCGGCCGACCGAGCGGTGCTGCACGCGCGGATCGAACGCCGCTTCGAGCAGATGCTGGCCGACGGCTTCCTCGACGAGGTCCGCGCGCTGCGCGCGCTGCCGGGGCTGGCCGCGCACCCGAGCCCGCTGGAGCTGCCGGCGATCCGCGCGGTCGGCTACCGCCAGGCCTGGGAACACCTCCACGGCGCGTTCGACGCCGCGCAGCTGCGCGACCGCGGCGTGTTCGCCACCCGCCAGTTGGCCAAGCGCCAGCTGACCTGGCTGCGCGGCGAACTTGACGCGCGCTGGTTCGATCCTTTGCGCGACGCGGCCGAACTCGAGCACGCCTTGAGGCTGTTCGCCGGCGCCCGGCTGCGCGCGCCGCGCCAGGGCGTCTAGCGGCGCCGCGCCGTCGCGCGCAAACCCCGACCCGGGTCGCAATGTTTGCTTGCACTTGCGTTAACATCGGGCGGGTCGCCCCTGTGGGGACAACAGCCGGCGATACGGAAGCGACCGTTTCCGGGCTCCCGGGCCTACCGCCCGGTCCCGTCGGCGGGGCGCGCCGTCCTAATAACTAGAACATGCTGGGGAATTAGAAGATGTCTAAGGGGCAATCCCTGCAGGATCCTTTCCTGAATGCGCTGCGTCGCGAACGCGTACCGGTCTCGGTCTACCTGGTCAACGGCATCAAGCTGCAGGGCACGATCGAATCCTTCGACCAGTTCGTGGTGCTGTTGCGCAACACCGTAAGCCAGATGGTCTACAAGCACGCCATTTCCACCGTGGTCCCCGCGCGCAACGTCCGCGTCGGCCCGGGCGGCGGCTATGTCCAGTCCGCCGACGGCAGCGACGGCAGCGACGAGAACGAATAAACGCCCGCGGCGCCGCGGACGATTGAGAAACCGGCGCGGCGCCACCATCTGTCAGGGTTCTTCCCGGGCTTGGCCCGCCAGTCAGCTTCCTGATCGATGTTCGAGCGTTCCAAAAGGGGCGAGCACGCCCTGCTGATCCAGCCTCACTCCGGCGGCGCGCCGGAGGAGGACCTGCTGGAAGAGTTCGCCGACCTGGCGCGCTCGGCCGGCGCGTCCGTGGCCGCGGTGCTGACCGCGCGCATCGACCGGCCCAACGCGGCCATCCTGATCGGCAGCGGCAAACTCGAAGAGGTCAAGGCCGCGGCCGAGGCCAGCGGCGCCGACCTGATCCTGGTCAACCACCCGTTGAGCCCGGGCCAGGAGCGCAACCTCGAACGCGCGCTGCAGCGGCGCGTGGTCGACCGCACCGGCCTGATCCTGGACATCTTCTCCCAGCGCGCGCGCAGCGCCGAGGGCAAGCTGCAGGTCGAGCTGGCCCAGCTCAAGCACATGGCCACTCGGCTGGTGCGCGGCTGGACCCACCTGGAGCGCCAGCGCGGCGGCTCCATCGGCTTGCGCGGTCCCGGCGAAACCCAGCTGGAAACCGACCGCCGCCTGTTGCAGAAGCGCCTGGAGCAATTGCAGAAGCGCCTGGACAAGGTCGAGGTGCAGCGCACCCAGATGCGCCGCGCGCGGGTGCGCAGCGAACTGCCGCGGGTGGCGCTGGTGGGCTACACCAACGCCGGCAAGTCGACCCTGTTCAATGCGCTGACCGGCGCCGATGCCTACGCCGCCGACCAGCTGTTCGCCACGCTGGACCCGACCGTGCGCCGGATCGAGCTTGCCGGCGGCGGCGTGGTCCTGGCCGACACGGTCGGCTTCGTCCGCGACCTGCCGCACGAGCTGGTCGCCGCGTTCCGCTCGACCTTGTCGGAAGCGCGCGAGGCCGACCTGCTGCTGCACGTGATCGACGCCGCCGACCCGCTGCGCGACGAGCGCATCGCCCAGGTCGACGCGGTGCTGGCCGAAATCGGCGCCGGCGACCTGCCGCAGCTGCTGGTGTTCAACAAGATCGATCGCCTCGACGGCGTCGCCCCGCGCATCGACCGTCCCGGCGAGGAGCGCCATCGGGTGTGGTTGTCGGCGCGCACCGGCGAGGGCCTGGCGACGCTGCGCGACGCCCTCGGCGAGGCGCTGCAGCTGCGCCGGGTGCAGGGCGGACTGCGGATCGCGCCGCAGGACGCGCGCCTGCGCGCGCGCCTGCACGACCTCGGCGCGGTACGCGCCGAGCAGGCCGACGAGCACGGCTGGTGGGTCGAAGTCGACCTCGCCGTGGCCGACGCCCAGCGCCTGTTCGCCCAGGCCCACGGCGAGCCGTTGCGGCCCTTGCTTGAGACGGCGGAGACCCCCACCTAGAATCGACGGGTTCGCGCGCACTGAATGCGCGCGCGACCCGCCGCGGGCGCCCCAGCGTCCGCGGACCGGCGCCGGCCCTGCCGCGGCCGGTGCCGGTGGGAACCGCCTTGCTCGCGCAGGACGCTCCGCCCGGCCTCCACTTTCTTAGGAGCAGGCATGGCCTGGAACACCCCCGGCAGTGACAATTCCGGCGACAACCGACCGTCGCGGCAACGCAAACCCCAAGGCCGCGGCCTGGACGCCCTGATCGATTCCGCGCGCGGCCTGTTCGGCGGCGGCGGCGCCGGCGGCATCCTGCGCTGGGTCGGCGTGCTGGTCGCGCTGTGGCTGGCGTTCAACTGCTTCGTGCTGGTGACCGAGCAGGAGCGCGGCGTGGTCCTGCGCTTCGGCACCTTCTCGCGCGTGCTCCAGCCCGGCCCGCACTTCAAGCTGCCGTGGCCGGTGGAGAGCGTGCAGAAGGTCAACGCGACCCAGAGCAAGGCCTACAGCGAGAACGTGCCGGTCCTGACCCGCGACGGCAACATGGTCAACGTCGAGATCAACGTCCAGTACCGGATCGAGTCGCCGCGCCAGTACCTGTTCGGCTCGCGCGCGCCGGAAGAGGTGCTCAAGCAGGCCGCGCAGAGCGCGGTGCGCGAGCAGATCGGCCGCTCCGACCTGGACACCGTGCTCGGCGCGCGCAGCGTGCTGACCACCCAGGTGCGCCAGCGCCTGCAGTCCTCGCTGAAGGACTACGAGACCGGCCTGACCGTCACCGAGCTCAACCTGCCGAACGCGCGTCCGCCGGACGAGGTCAAGGACGCGTTCGACGAGGCCCAGCGCGCCAACGCCGACAAGTCCACCGCGATCAACGAGGCCCAGGCCTACGCCAAGAAGATCGTGCCGGAAGCGCGCGGCGACGCGCAGCGCATCCGCACCACCGCCGAGGGCTACAAGACCTCGATCGTGGCCCGCGCGCAAGGCGACGCGGCGCGCTTCTCGCTGCTGGTCGAGCAGTACAAGGGCGCGCCGGAAGTCACCCGCAAGCGGCTGTGGCTGGATGCGGTGCAGGAAGTGCTGTCCAACAACCGCAAGATCGTCGGCGGCGATTCGCGCCAGATCCTGCAGATTCCGCTGACCGACCGCGGCGGCGTGCCGGTGACCCCGGGCCCGGTCAGCGTGCCGCTGGCCCAGCCCGAACTGCTGCCCTCGGTGACGGCGACCGATTCTTCGCGGTCGTCGATCCCGTACAGCGGCCGCCCCGAGCGCCCGAAGACCCGCGATGAGGTGATGCGATGAGAGTTCCTGCCCTGATCGCAGCGGGCGTGGCCCTGCTGCTGGCCCTGCTGGGCTCGATGTTCGTGGTCAAGGAAGGCCACAGCGCGATCGTGTTCCGCCTCGGCACCGTGGTGCGCGAGGACGTCGCTCCCGGCCTGCGCTTCAAGTGGCCGCTGATCGAAACCGCGCGCACCTTCGACCGCCGCCTCAACGTGCTGCCGGCCGAGCCGGAGCGCTACCTGACCGCCGACAAGCTCGACATCAGCATCGACTTCTTCGCGCTCGGCCGGATCGAGGACATGCGCCGCTTCTTCCAGGCCACCGGCGGCAACGAGGAAGTCGCGGCCGAGCGCCTGAAGCCGATCATCCGCGACGCGCTGCGCAACGAGATCAACTCGCTGAAGCTGCTCGACGTGGTCAAGGGCGACCGCGAGGCGGTGATCGGCAAGCAGCTGACCGCGATCAACCGCGGCGCGGCGACGCTGGGCGTGAAGATCCAGGACATCCGGATCAAGCGCATCGACCTGCCGCAGGACAGCAACGTGCTGCAGTCGGTCTACAACCAGATGCGCTCGCAGCGCTTGCAGGTCGCCAGCCAGCTGCGCGCGGAAGGCTTCGAGCAGTCGCAGGCGGTGCGTGCGGCGGCCGATCGCGACAAGACCGTGCTGCTGGCCGAGGCCGAGCGCGACGCCCAGCGCCTGCGCGGCGAAGGCGACGCCGAGGCCGCGCGCCTGTACGGCGATGCGGCATCGAAGGACCCGTCGTTCTTCACCTTCCAGCGCAGCCTGGATTCCTACCGCAAGGCGTTCGCCGACGGCCAGAGCGTGATCGTGCTCGACCGCGACGATCCGTACCTGCAGTACCTCAAGTCCGACCGCTGAGGCCGGCCGATGGCCGGCGAAGTGTGGCGGGCCTTGTGCCTAGTCGTGGTGCTGGAAGGCCTGATGCTGTTCGTCGCCCCTGGCGGCTGGAAGCGCGCGGCGGAACAGCTGCGCTCCTTGCCCGACCCGCACTTGCGCGCGGTCGGTGGGATCATGGTGGTGATGGCGCTGACCGGATTGTGGTGCCTGCGCCTGGGGTGATTCAGGCGGGCCTTCGGGCCCGCTGCCGACCGACCCGCCCGAACAACGGATGGGGCAAGGCCTTCAGGCCCGTCGCTTTCCGATCCGCGGCAGTGTCGCGACTTGAGCCGAGAGCGTCGGGGCTGAAGCCCCTCCCACAAAAGCCGATGCATGACAGCCCCGCTGTTGTGGGAGGGGCTTCAGCCCCGACGCTCTTCGATCCGGCCCGAAGCGAGCTGCCACGATGGCCGCAACGACGAAAACGCCGCGCAAGCGCCTCGCGACCGCGGTCATGCGCGCGCTACGACGCGCATCGCAGTTCCTTTCGTATCGCCGCGCGCGCTGCGAATCCTTCCCCGCGAGTCCCTGAAACGTCCTGATTTCGCCCTGTCGCCGCGACCCGGGCGCGGCTAGACAGTGGACGGCGAGGCGTGCGCCGCCGCTGTACGACGGCGCCGCGCCCGGGTGCGATGCCATCCATCGGCGGCGTCCCCGACGGCCTCGCGGCCGTCGCAGGCGCGCTTGCGTCGCGACGGAATCTCATCCCACTTCAGGAGAACCGTCATGAAGGATTCTGAGCGTAGCCGTTTGCTTCGTCGCAGCGCGTTGGCGTTGGCCTTGATGTCCTTGACCAGTCCGGCCTGGGCGGCCTGCCTCGGCCTGGGCGTGCCCAAGGCCAACAATCTGTACCTGATGTTCGCCAACACCGCGACCCCGTACCTGGAGTTCGGCCAGCTGCCGAATTCGCCGACCAGCCCCGCGCAACCGTTCGCGCTGTCCGGCATCCCCAGCTACGGCGGCACCGCAGCGGCTCTGCAGACCGCCGTGCAGTCGGTGGTGGAAATGGATTTCTGCGAGTTCAACGTGCGCGTGCACGCGACCAACGCGTTCCCGCCGGCCACGCTGCCCCGGCGCAACATCGTCGCGGTGACCACCCAGAACGCCATCGCCGACGGCCTGCTGTCCAAGCCGCAGCGGCTCGACACCGGCGACCTGTACCAGGTCGATTACTCGTACGTGTACGGCGGCACCTTCCAAAGCTGGCTCGGCGGCAGCGGCGGCGCGCTCAACGGCATCAACTCCACGGTCACGCGCTGGGCCAACGCGCTCGGCGGCTCGGCCGCGCTGGCGGCGGCCAACAACTACGGCGTCAGCAACTCCACCACCGTGCGTCCGGGCGAGGACAGCGCCTCGCGCCACATCATGTCGACCGGCGGCGCGGTCACGCCCGAGGATCGCGTCGGCTATCGCCGCCACTTCAGCGACACCTCGTTCTCGGTGCTGGCCAGCAACGTCGGCCTGTCGTTCAAGACCATGTGGAACTGGGACCTGGTCAATCCCAACGCGCAGACCGCGCACGCGCTGGAGATGACCGTGCTGTATCCCAGCGCGACGCCGCCGGTGATCGGCTGGTACTACGGACAGTCGCCGGCCGAGTGCCATTCGCCGTGGAAGACGCCGACGGTGACCGGCCCGACCGGCCCGGCCCAGGCCTTCCACGACGGCATCTATTACCCGTACACGGTGCGCTGGGATACGCCGAATCCGTATTGGGGCAACGGCCCCTGCACCGGCGCGACCGGCGCGCCGGGCCAGGCGATCGGCGGCGCGTACTACCACATCGGCGCGACCTTCACCGACATCGATCCCAACACCACGGCGATCAACGCGCTGGTGGTCAAGGACATCCGCCTGTACGGCGCGACCAACAACCTGCTCTCGCTGAAGCCGCGCCTGCACGGCCTCGACGCCGGCACCTTCGATCCGTTCGGCAGCTTCCGCCTGAGCGTGTTCAATCTCGCCGAGACCGCGACCTTGCTGCGCAACGTGGAACTGCGCGAGTTGCCGCGCGTGGTCGGACTCAACGAGATGGTGGGCGGCGGCCGCATCGCCGACGCCAACGGCGAAGAGTTCCAGCCCTGGAACAGCCGCACCCTGGTGCGCGAGGCCAAGTTCGACGTCGGCCAGAGCCTGGCGATCCCGGTGGCCAAGGTCGGCCAGCAGCGCCACGTCAGCGAGGTGATCACCGCCGAGGACTGCCAGCGCCAGCGCGCCGGCGACGCCATCGCCGATCCGGCGCCGGTGCCGTGCACGCCGCGGGTCAACGTCGACCTGTTCCCCTCGACCACGCTGTACCTCACCGCCGACACGGTCGAGCCGAACGCGACCTTCTGGGACGCCAAGCAACGCAAGTACGTGACCGGGCCGCTGAGCACGCGCACCTACTACCAGGTCACCGGGCGGCGCCTGGACCAGAACAAGAACGGCGTCGACGACTTCATCGACGCGCACGCGCCGGCGGCGCAGGCCAAGTGAGGGCCCGGGCGTCGAGAAGTTGAGCGTTTCGTACGCCGGGCGCGTCGCAGCGCCCGGCGCAGCGGGCCCGGCGCAAGGCCGGGCCCGCTTTTTCGCGACCCGCCACAGCATCAGGCCGATGCCGAAGAGCCACCTGCCCGACATCGTCAGGTACAGGCGCAAGGCCAGCGCCGGTGCTCGGCGAAGCGGCGCGCGCGCGTGGGGGCCGGCGGCTCGCGGGGCCGTGCAGGCGGCTGCGGCAGCCGTCGGCGCGGAAGAAGCGGGGAGGGTCGGCATCGCAGCGGCTCCGGGCGGGCGTGGCGCGTGCCGGAACGGTCCGGCGGCCGCCCCGGCGCGGCGCTGCGGGGCCGGCGCGGTCTCGCGGCGGCGCGGCGCGCGTGGGGCGGGCAGGGCGACGGGCCGCGGTTGCGGAGCGACGGGCTGCGCCTGGCGGCGATGGACGGGGGCGCCGCGCTCGGGCCGACCGCGCGCTCGCGCGGTCCGGGCGCGCGGCCGCGGCCCGGAATGCCCCGGATTCCAGCGGCGCGGCGGCCTTCGCGTCCGACAAGGATCGGCCCGGCGGATCGTTCCGATGCGCCGGCCCCGGACGCGGCATGCCCCAGGCTGAGCCGAATCTGTCCGCTGGCCCGCCCGGGGTGGCCTTGGCCGCCCGAAACCCGGATAATGCACAAAAGCCGGCCGGGGCCATCCCCGCCGGCTTTTTTCCGTTCATGGCCCTGTGGCGCGGCGAGGACTGCGACTGGGCGTGGGCGGACCATGCGGCGTCCGCCGCTTTCACAGCTAGGAGTTTGGACTCATGGGTCAGTCAGTCGTCGTTCTCGGTGCCCAGTGGGGCGATGAAGGCAAGGGCAAGATCGTCGACCTGCTGACCGAGCAGATCGGCGCCGTCGTGCGCTTCCAGGGCGGCCACAACGCCGGCCACACCTTGGTCATCGGCGGCAAGAAGACCGTGCTGCACCTGATCCCCTCGGGCATCCTGCGCGAAGGCGCGCTGTGCCTGATCGGCAACGGCGTGGTGCTCAGCCCCGCCGCGCTGCGCAAGGAGATCGACGAGCTGGAAGCCACCGGCGTGGAAGTGCGTTCGCGCCTGAAGATCAGCCCGGCGACGCCGCTGATCATGCCGTACCACATCGCCCTCGATCAGGCCCGCGAAAAGGCCGCCGGCGGCAAGGCCATCGGCACCACCGGCCGCGGCATCGGCCCGGCGTACGAGGACAAGGTCGCCCGCCGCGGCATCCGCGTCGCCGACCTGCATTACCCGGCCCAGCTCGCCGAGCTGCTGCGCAGCGCGCTGGACTACCACAACTTCGTGCTGACCAAGTACCTCGGCGTGGACGCGGTCGACTACCAGAAGACCCTCGACGAGGCGCTGGAATTCGGCGAATACGTGCAGCCGATGAAGTCCGACGTCGCCGGCATCCTTCACGACCTGCGCAAGCAGGGCAAGCGCGTGCTGTTCGAAGGCGCGCAGGGCTCGCTGCTGGACATCGACCACGGCACCTACCCGTACGTGACCTCGTCCAACACCACCGTCGGCGGCGCGCTCGCCGGCACCGGCGTGGGCGCGGACGCGATCGACTACGTGCTCGGCATCGCCAAGGCCTACGCCACCCGCGTCGGCGGCGGCCCGTTCCCGACCGAACTCGACGACGAAGTCGGCCAGGGCATCCGCGACCGCGGCCAGGAATACGGCGCCACCACCGGCCGTCCGCGCCGCTGCGGCTGGATCGACATCGTCGCGCTCAAGCGCGCGGTCGCGATCAACGGCATCACCGGCCTGTGCATCACCAAGCTCGACGTGCTCGACGGCATGAAGACGCTGAAGATCTGCATCGCCTACGAATACCGCGGCAAGCGCACCGAGTACGCGCCGCTGGACGCGGCCGGCTGGGACGAGTGCACGCCGGTGTACCTGGAGTTCCCGGGCTGGGACGAGAACACCCACGGCATCACCGAGTGGGACAAGCTGCCGCCGGCCGCCCGCGCTTATCTGCGCGCGCTGGAAGAACTGGCCGGCTGCCCGCTGGCGATCGTCTCGACCGGCCCGGACCGCGACCACACGATGGTGCTGCACGATCTGTGGAAGTAAGCGCGCATCGCTGAAACACGAGGAAAGCCCCGCGAATGCGGGGCTTTTCTTTTGCGCGGCGCGCGAGGGCGCGCGATGTCCGAAGGCTGGTCGCGCGCGGCGCGCACCGGTCCGCCGCCGCTTTCCACCGCCCGCGATGGCGGCGCCGCACCGCGCCGGATTGGTTCCAGCCGCTCTACATTGAAACCGCCGCGCCGCGCCCAGCCGGCGCGCGCGGCTGCCTATTCTGAGCGCCCCGATCACACCGCGGCGCTCTCATGAACCAGCACATCCTCATCGTCCACGCCCACCCCGAACCGGCGTCGCTCAACGGCGCGCTCAAGGATGCGATGCATGCGCATCTGCTCGCGCAGGGCCACAGCGTCGAAGTCAGCGATCTGTATGCGATGGGCTGGAAAGCCGCGGTCGACGCCGCCGATTTCCCGCAGCGCGACGCGTCCGCGCGCTTGCGCGTACCGAAGGATTCGCATGCCGCCTTCGCCGCCGACGCGCTCACCGCCGACGTGCGCGCCGAGCAGGACAAGCTGCGCCGCGCCGATGCGCTGATCCTGCAGTTCCCGCTGTGGTGGTACTCGATGCCGGCGATCCTCAAGGGCTGGTTCGACCGGGTCTATTCCTACGGTTTCGGCTACGGCGTGGGCGAGCACTCCGAGCGCCACTGGGGCGATCGCTACGGCGAGGGCGCGCTGGCCGGCAAGCGCGCGCTGGTGTCGGTCACCGCCGGCGGTTGGCAGCCGCACTATTCGCCGCGCGGGATCAACGGGCCGATCGACGACCTGTTGTTCCCGATCAATCACGGCCTGCTGCATTACCCCGGCTTCGACGTGCTGCCGCCGTACGTGGTCTATCGCAGCGACCGCGTCGATGCCGGGCAGTTCGCGCAGGCGCGCGACGGGCTGCTGCGGCGGCTGGACGGGCTGTGGAGCGATGCGCCGATCGCCTACCGGCGCCAGAACGGCGGCGACTACGCCGTGCCGTCGCTGGAGCTCAAGCCCGGCCGCGAGGCCGGCGGCGAACGCGGCTTCGGTTTGCACGTCGCGCCGGCGGCGTAGGGCGGGCAGGGCGGCCGCGCCGCCCGATGAGTCATGTTGCTGAACCCCTGCGGCCGTGCCGCGCCTAGGCAGGAGCTTGAGATCAAGCACATAATATTTGTGCTGTTCGTCACATTTTCTGTTCAGTTCGTTCAGGCGGCGATCGCCGCCCACCCCGCGGCGCCGCGCTCGGCCGAGCGCGACGCGCTCCCGCCCTGCAGCGGGAGGCGGTTGGGCGCGGCGGCGTACAGGGGGAGTCCAGCGACTCATGAGCATGTCTTTCGGGCGCGGTCCGCGTGGACCGCGCATGGCTTTACTCGCCGCGTTCCTGGCGGTGGCGGCGCTGTCGCCGGCCCAGGCCCAGGTCCAGCGCACCTTCGTCAACCTCGGCTTCGAGCAGCCCGACCTGGGCACGGGCGCCTGCGTCGGCTACTTCGCCGGCCCGCAGCAGGTGACCGGGTGGAACACCACCCATCCCAGCCGCGCCACCGGCGGCTGCGGCATCGTCGCCAATCCGGCCAACGGGCCGATCGTCGAGTTGTGGGGCAACAGCTTCAACAACACGCCGGCGCGCGCCGGCAAGCAACACGCCGAACTCAACGCCGACCAGGCCTCGCGGATCTACCAGAACATCTGCCTGACCAACAAAGAGGTGATCCGCTGGCGGTTGAGCCATCGCGGCCGCGATTCGGCCACCACGCCGGACGTGATGAGCTTCGGCGTCAACGCGTCGGGCAGCACCGCCACCGCGGTGAGCAGCGAGATCGCGCGCATCGGCACCACCAACAACGGCACCGACCGGGTCGATACCGCCGGCACGCCGTCGTCGGCCACCCAAGGCACGATCGCCATCGGCGGCACGGCCAACGGCTGGCGCGATTACAGCGGCAGCTTCAATTACAACGGCACCACCGGCGTGCAGCAGGTCGGCTTCGCCGCGCTGAGCAGCAGCGGCGGCATTTCGCTCGGCAATTTCCTCGACGAGATCCAGGTCACCCTGAGTCCCTACATCGAATTCGACGCGGCCAACTACACCGTGCGCGAAGGCCAGAGCGCCGGCCTGCCGCGGTTGCGGGTGATCGGTACCGTGCCCAGCGGCGGCATCGTCGTGCCGGTGCGCATCACCGGCGGCAGCGCGACCCGCGGCAGCGACTACACCGTGTCCAGCGGCAACGGCGACATCGTCAATGTGTCGATTCCGGCCGGCACCTACGACAACGCCACCTTCGACCTGCCGATCGCGGTGATCGACGACACGATCATCGAGGACAACGAGACCGCGACCTTCCAGGTGCAGAGCGACGCCAACGTCTACACCTTGGCCTCGACCACCACCTGTTCGACCAACGCTTCGGCGCAGGCGAGCGCGACGCTGACCATCGTCGACAACGACGTCGATCTGCGCACGAGCAAGCGGGTCGACAACGCCGCGCCCGCGGCCGGCGGCACGGTCGCTTACACCGTGACCTTCCTCAACAACACCGCGCGTCCGACCGTCGGCGACACCACCGCGCACGACGCGTCGGTGAGCCTGGCCGATGCGGTGCCGGCCGGCATGACCTTCACCTCCTGGACCTGCACGCCGATCGGCAGCGCGAGCTGTCCCGCGGGCAGCGGCACCGGCGCGATTTCCGCCACCGCGATCCTGCCCGCGGGCAACGCCGCGGCCGGCGCCGGCCTGACCTACGCCATCCAGGCCAAACTCGCCGACGGCCAGTGCGGCGCGATCGTCAACACCGCGACGGCCACCGCCAACGCGCCGTTCGCCGAGGGCGCCTCGGCGCAATCGGGTTTCGTCACTCCGGCGCCGGGCGGCAGCGCCGACAACAGCGCCAGCGTCAGCGTCGATCCGCAGTGCGTGTCGCTGTCGCTGAAGAAGGACGACGGACGCGGCACCTATACGCCCGGCGGGCAGAGCGATTACCTGCTGACCGCGTGCAACCCCGACGGCCCCGACGCGGCGGCCGGCGCCAGCATCAGCGACAACCTGCCGCGCGGCGCCAGCCTGCGCGCCGGATGGTCGTGCCGCGCGCTGTCCGGCGGCGGTTCCTGCCCGGCCGGCGGCGGCGCGGTGGGCGATACCGCGGTCCAGGTCGGCAATCTGCAGTTGCCGGTCGGCGCCTGTGTCGAGGTGACGGTGCCGGTGCGCTTCGGTGCGGCGCCCGGGGATTACTGAGGGCGGAATCGACGGCCCGCTCGCGATCCGGGACGGGACGCACGGGCGATCGGCAATCGGCAATCGGCAATCGGCAATCGGAACGGCGGGGCGCGAGCCTCGCCGTTTTGCGTTGGGCGGCGGCGAACGGCCGCGAGGCGGGTCGCTGGGTTGCGTGCGACCGAGGCCGCAAAACGGCAGACACGGACCCGGGCGGACGTTTTATTCAGCTTTTGCGCCAAAAATGTGACCTGGTTCCGGCTACAGCGCCCCCTGGTTCTTGTTAGGCTCCTGAAGCCACGGTACGTGGCCGTATGTCGTTTCGCGCAACGGTAGGGGAGTACCGTCGCGCCGCAGCACCCTCCCGCCGCGCGGCGGGCCTCGGGGAAAGTCCGTCAGGTACTCAGGAGGAGTCGCTATGTCCGAAGCACAGCCGCAGTCGCTGGCTGCCCAGGTATTCGCCGATCCGGTCGCGGCCGAGCTCGCCGACGCCGTCGCCGCGGGCGACCGCGCCGCGATCCGCCGTCTGGTCGAGCGCGCGCCGGCCGCGTTGTCCGCGCGCGGCGACAAGAACGTGACCCTGCCGGAGTGGGCGGTGTTCAACCAGAGTCCGGAAGGGCTGGACGAGTTGCTGGCGCTGGGCGCCGACCCGTCGCGGCCGGGCGTGGACGGTTCCACCGTCGTGCATCTGGCGGCGATGGCGCGCGATCCGGTGTACCTGGAAACGCTGCTCGCGCGCGGCGCCGATCCCAACATCGAGCACGCCCACACCGGCGCCGCGCCGCTGGCCGCGGCGTTGATGGGCGATCGCGAAATCCAGTTCCGCCGCCTGCTCGCCGCCGGCGCCGATCCGCGCCACGTCGACCGCATGGGCAACACCGCGCTGCACGTCGCCGGCAAGGTCAACCAGCCCGACCTCGCGCTGGAACTGCTCAAGGCCGGCACCGACCCGCATGCGCGCAACGCCCAGAACGTGAGCTTCCAGCGTTATGCGTTCATGACCCCGCCGAGCCTGCTCAGCGCCAAGGCGCGCGCCGACCGCGAAGCGCTGGCGGCGTGGATGCGCGAGCGCGGCATCGCGTTGGAAAGCGCCTGATCGCGCGCGACACCCTTTCAGGAACACGGTACGCCAAGGAATTCAGGAGACCGCAGCATGAGCCAGCAGACCGAACCGACCGCCGGCGCGCAGCCGCCGCAGTCCTTCGCCGACCAGGTGCGCGGCACCCAGGCCAAGCCGATCGACAAGACCCTGTCGCGGCTGATGGACGATCTATACGACCAGGGGCCGGGTATCGACGGCTTCAAGCCGCTCGACGCCGAGCAACTGCGCGCCAAGGGCATCGATCCGGCGACGCTGGAGAACAAGGATTCGGGCTTCCTCGCCCGCATCTACGGCGACGAACACGGCCACTACGTGCTGGCCTATTCGGGCACCGACGAGGGCAAGGACTGGCTGACCAACTTCCGCCAGGGCCTGGGCTTCGAGGACGCGCAATACAACCAGGCCATGGCGCTGGCGCGCGAGGCCAAGGTCGCGTTCGGCGACGAAGTGGTGATCACCGGCCATTCGCTCGGCGGCGGACTGGCCGCGGCGGCCTCGATCACCAGCGGCATTCCGGCGGTGACCTTCAACGCCTCCGGCGTGCACGACAAGACGCTCGAACGCATCGGCATCGACGCCGACGCGGCCAAGCAGGAGATGGCCGACAGCGGCCAGATCCGCCGCTACGCGGTCAAGAACGAAATCCTGACCGACCTGCAGGAGCACAGCATTCCGCTCAAGTGGGCGATGCCCGACGCGGTCGGCCACAAGATCGAGCTGCCCGATCCGGACCCGCAGTCGTTCTGGCAGAAGCTCATTCCCGGCAGCGGCATCAAGCACGGCGTCGACATCCACTACATCGAGGCGGTGATCAAGGCGCAGGAGATGGCGACGCCGGGCGAACGCGGCCACGACGCCGGCCGCGCCGCGGCGGCGACCGGCGCGCGCGAGGCCGGACGCGACGCCCTGGCCGACGCCGCGCACCCGCACAACGGCATGTACCAGCAGGCCTTGCACGGCCTGCGCGGTCTGCCGCCGGGCGCATTGGAGTTCGGCGGCGAACAGGGCCTGCGCAACGCCGCGACCCACGCCGCGCTGGATGCGGGCGGGCAGGGCATGCGCAACATCGACCACATCATCGCCGGCCGCGACGGCCGCGGTTTCTTCGCGGTCGAAGGCGGCCTCGACGACCCAAGCCATCGCCGCGTCTTCCTCGACCAACAGCGCGCGGTCAGCGAGCCGCAGCACACCGCACCGGCGCAGCCGCAGACCGAAGCAGCGCCGGCGCCGCAGGAAAGCAAGCGGGCGGTGATGAACTGAGCGGCGCGCTGGCGGAAGGCCTGCCGATGCAGCGGCAGGCCTTTCGGGCCGTAGTGCCTGCTGCTGTGGGAGGGCCTTCGGGCCCGATGCTTTCGGCTCAGGTCGCTGCGTCGCATCGGAAAGAAAAGCGTCGGGGCTGAAGCCCCTCCCACAGCGACTTCGCCGCCGCCGCCGTTGTCGCGGTGTCGGCCGCTGTTGTGGGAGGGCCTTCAGGCCCGACGCTTTGGGTTCAGGTCGCTGCGTCGCTTCGGAAAGAAAAGCATCAGGGCTGAAGCCCCTCCCACAATGACTTCTCCGCCGCCGCGTCGTCGCGCTGGCGGCCTGCTGTCGTGGGAGGGCCTTCAGGCTCGATGCTTTGGGCGCAGGTCGCTGCGTCGCATCGGAAAGAAAGGCGTCGGGGCTGAAGCCCCTCCCACAAAGACTTCGCTGCTGCGTCGTCGTCGCGCTGGCGGTCCGCTGTTGTGGGAGGGCCTTCAGGCCCGATGCTTTGGGTTCAGGTCGCTGCGTCGCATCGGAAAGAAAAGCGTCGGGGCTGAAGCCCCTCCCACAAAGACTTCGCTGCTGCGTCGTCATACTGGTGGCCCGCTGTTGTGGGAGGGCCTTCAGGCCCGATGCTTTCGGCTCAGGTCGCTGCATCGCTTCGGAAAGAAGAGCATCGGCGCTGAAGCCCTTCCCACCGTGCATCGCTCCGCACGCCTGCGTACGGCGACAGTTCGAAACGTTGAAGCGTTCGCGCGACAGGTCGCGTTCGTTCTCTTCGATCCCTGCGCCTCGTCACCGACACTCTCTCGTCCGCCTCGCACGCATCCCTGTCCGCATCGGCGAAACCTGAGCGGCAGTTATCCGTTGCGCGCAAAAAACCGCGCGGCCGGTCTCGCGGTTACAAGTCGCGCACACTTTGGCGCATCGCATCGGGTATTCCGTGAGCGCGGTCGCGTCCGGACTCGAAGCCGGCGCCCGCGCGCAATGCAAATCGCACGATTGCCTCCGTACAGTTCCACCCGCACCGTCCGTCGTTCGCCGTCGCCGCGCCCAAGCGCGCGCGGGGCGAACGCCGCGCCGCTGCGGAACGGTTTAAACAACTCTTAAAACCCCGAAGTCAGCATCGCGGCGGCGAGCGCTCGTCCGCTGCGGCGCCCGCCTGTCCCGCGTCCTTCCCCACTCAATCAGGAACCCTTGTTCATGCGCATCGTTCGCATCGTTCCCTTGTTGTTGCTCTCGTTCCCGCTCGCGCTATCGGCCCAAGTCCGCAAAGAAGGCGAGGAGCGCGCCGACATGGCGCCGGCCAACTGGAGCGTCGGCATCGCCGCCGGCAGCCGCAACGAGCTCTACGCCGGCGAGGGCAACCACACCCGCGTGATTCCGTTCTTCGGCTACGAGGGCGAGCGTTTCTACCTGCGCGGCATCACCGCCGGCTATTACCTGGTCAAGAGCGACGAATTCGCCTTCGACGTGTTCGTGGGCGGACGGCTGGACGCGATGGACCGCAAGGATTTCGGCCGGCGCGAGCTGGCCAAGCGCGGCATCGACCGCGACCTGCTGTCCGATCGCGACGACAGCGTCGACGCCGGCGCCTCGGTCAGCTGGCGCGGCAGCGCCGGCGAACTGCAGCTGGAGGTCAAGGCCGACATCCTCGACGTCAGCGGCGGCTACGAGGCCGACGTGAGCTATCGCTACCCGATGCAGGCCGGCGAGTGGCTGCTGACGCCGGCGGTGAGCGTGAGCTGGATGTCCAAGGACCTCGCCAACTACTACTACGGCACCCTGGACAAGGAAGTGCGGCGCGGCGTGGTGAGCTATCGCCCCGGCAGCGTCACGATCCCGTCGGTGAGCCTGACCGTGGCGCGGCCGTTCGCGGAGAAGTGGCGCTTCATGGCCAACGTCGGCTATCAGGTGCTGCCGGACGAGATCAGCGACAGCCCGCTGATCGCCGAGGACACCGACGGCGTGGCGCAGGCGTTCTTCGGGGTGGTGCGCAGCTTCTGATCGCTGCGGGCCGCCACCGCAACCCCTCTCCCGCATGCGGGAGAGGGGTTTGAGCAGCGTTGCGTCCGCCGTCGGCGACAGCGCTCAGTACAGCGGCGTTCCGGCCTCGTACGCTTCCACGAACGCCTCCCAATCCAGCTCGACCTGCGCGGCGTACGCGAACGCGAACGCGCGGATCTCCGACTTCAGCCCGCTCTTGCTGGTCACCGCGTCGCTGACCTGCTTGTCGATGCTGTAGCTCACCACCGAGCTGTCGTAGTCCTGGTCGGCCAGCGCGTGCGCGCTCGCGAGCGCCTGGCCGAGGTAGCCCGCGGCGGTGTCGAGCTTGCCGGCGCTGTCGAGCTTGGCCGGATCGAAGTCTTCCTGGAACGGCGATTTCTCGTGCACGTAGAACGGCACCCCGGCGACGCTGGCATGGCCGATCAGGACCTCGGCGTTGCTCACCTGGGCCTTGGCCGTGCGCGCAACGCGCAGGCCTTCGTGGCTGTCGTAGGCGCTGGCCGGCAGCCGGCCCGGCGCGGCCGCGGCGACCGCGCTGGCGGCTTCCTGCTTGAACTCCAGGATCACGTCGTCGGACGTCGACGAGGTCGCGCCCTCGATCAAGACGTAGTAACGCGCGCGGCCGAGGCTGCCGACGCCGGAACCGAGCTTCTGGCGCGCGTCCTTGAGCGTGTAGAACGCGGCCGGATAGCGCTTGGACGCGGCGATCGAGGACACGTAGCCGGCCATCGCGGTGTTGACCGCGCTGTAGGTCGCCGCCGGCAGCGCGACCAGGTTCGACAGCGCCTGGAACCGGCGCGCGCCGCCGCTGACCGCGGTGTACTTCGACAGCAGGCTGGCGCGGGTCTTGCCGTCGGCCTTGTCGATGGTGTCGTCGACCGCGCCGGTGGTGCTGTCCTTGTCGAGGCGGAAGCCGCTCTCGCCGTTGTTGCCCTTGAACTCGCCCATCTGGTCGACGTACTTGCCGACCAGGGTATCGACGGCGGTGCCGATGGCGGCATCGCTCAGGCCGTTGTCGCGGCCGGCCAGGACCAGGCTGGCGGCGAGCCGGCGCAGGTCCCACACGTACTGGCCGAGATAGCCTTCGTCGAAGTCGGCGACCTTGAACACCGCCTTGCCGCTGCTGTCGCGCGCGGCATCGAAGTTGCCCAGGTGCATGTCGCCGCCGATCCAGGTGTAGCCGGTCTGCGCGCTGGCGTAGGCCGAGCCGGGCAGGGTGGCCATGTCCTGGAAGAACAGGTGCGCGGTGCCGCGGTAGAACGCGAACGGGCCGCCGGCCATGGTCGCCAGCTTGGTGTCGAGTTCGCCGCTGGCGCTGGCGGCGTAGGGATGGTTGTGGTCGCGGATCTGCTGCACGACCCAGCTCTTGCGCGCGCTGGCGGCGTCGGCGGGAACCTGCGCGCAGGCGGCGCAGACCAGGGCGAGGGCGAGCAACGAGGTGCGGATCGACGGCATGCGGGCAGTCCTTGGAAGAGCGCCGCGCGGGCACGGCGGCGCGGCCGAGTCGACCACCGGCATGTGTCAGTGGCGTGAATCGGGCCGCCGCGGCGGCCGGGGCCGCGGTGCGCGACTGGCGCGGCGGCGCGAAATCGGGTTGCATGGCGCCAGGACTCACCACGGCGAAAGCCCGAACAAGGACGCTCTGAATGAAATGGCTGCGCCGATTGTCGTTGCTCCTGGCCCTGCTCGCTGCGGCGGCCGCGGCGTTGTTGTTCGCCGTGGTCCAGCCCGGGGTGAGCCCGCGTCCTTCCGCGCCGCCGGCCGCCGACGCGCAGCGCCTGCGCGAGGACGTGAAGCGGCTGTCGGTGGACTTCTATCCGCGCAGCTACGACGTGCCCGACCAGCTCGACCGGGTCTCGGCCTGGCTGCACGACGAGTTCCAGCGCGCCGGCGCGCGGGTGAGCTATCAGCCGGTGACCGTGGAGGGCCAGGCCTATCGCAACGTGGTCGCGCGTTTCGGCCCGGACGAGGGGCCGTTACGGGTGATCGGCGCGCATTACGACTCGTTCGCCGAGACCGGGATCGACAGCGGCGACGAACGCGGTTACTCGCTGTACACCCACACGCCCGGCGCCGACGACAACGCCAGCGGCGTGGCCGGCCTGCTGGAACTGGCGCGCATGCTCGGCCGCGCGCCGCCGTCGCGGCCGATCGAACTGGTGGCCTACACGCTGGAGGAGCCGCCGCACTTCCGCAGCGAGCACATGGGCAGCGCCTGGCATGCGCGCGCGCTGCGCGGGTCCGGACGCGAGGTCGAGTTCATGCTGTCGCTGGAGATGATCGGCCGCTTCAGCGACCGCCCCGGCAGCCAGACCTATCCGGTGCGCGGCATGCATCGCCTGTATTCGGATCGCGGCGACTTCGTGGCGGTGGTCGGGCGCATGGGCGACTTCGGCCTGAGCCGCAAGGTCAAGGCGGCGATGGCCGGGGCCACGCCGCTGCCGGTGCATTCGATCAACGCGCCGCCGCTGCTGGTGCAGGGCGTGGACTTCTCCGACCACCGCTCGTACTGGGGCGAAGGCTTCCCGGCGCTGATGATCGGCGACACCGCGTTCCTGCGCAGCCGGCGCTATCACCAACCCGACGACACCTACGAGACGCTGGACTACGCGCGCATGGCGCAGGTGGTGCAGGGCGCGTACGCGGCGGCGACGGGGCCGTAGCGCGGTGGCGCCGGGCGTCGCCGGCGCGGCCGATCGAGGCATCGAACGGCCGCTGCATCGGTAGATCAATCGATGCGGTACACCCGCGCCTTCGGCATGTCCTCGTCGACCTGCAGGAACCAGCGCCCGGCCACGCCCGGCACCACCACGATCTCGGGCTTGGGGATCGGCTTCTTCAGGCTCATGCGGCCCTTGAGCACCTTCCACTGCTGGCCGTTCTCCAGTTCGAACACTGTGCCGGGCTCCCAGCCGGCGACATCGTGTTTGAGCCGGCTCTTGATCGGCTCGTCGTTGAGGCCGATGAACTGGCCCGCGCCCGGGCTGCGCTCGCGCGGCGCGCCGGCGCCGACCTGCGGGCCGGCGTCGTCGGCCTCGGCCTCGGCCGGCGCGGCGGCCGCGACGCCGGGCGCCGCGCCTTCGCTGGCGTCGGCGTCGCGCAGCATGCGGTTGAGCTTGGCCAGTTGCTCCTCGCTCAGGCCGACCTCCTGCAACTGCTGCGGGGTCAGCCGCCGCTCGATCTCGACATAGGGTTTGCGCGCCTGCGCAGCGAAGGACAACAGCAGCAGGGCCAGCAGCACGGACGCGAGCTTGAACGGACGCATGGGGGAATCGCCTGGAGGGAGAGGGGCGGGTGGACAGGTCCAGTGCCGGGACCGTGGCCGCGCCGCTGTGCGCAATTTATGGCTGTTTCGTGACAGCGCTGCGACAGCGTCCGGCTCGGTCGGGAGCGACCGCGGTCCGCGCAGTCGGCCGCGGTCGCACAGCCCGGCGGTATCGGCCGTGACCGCGGCCGGCAAGCGCGGGTGATCGAGCCTATGCTGCGGCCGCGACCGTCGCAGCGCGGGTTCAGCGCGGCGGTCACGAAGCGCGGCGCCGATCGCTACCGCGGTCGCGGAACCGGAAAACGCTTCGCCGCGCGTGCGCGCGGTCAAGCTTCGCCGCATCGCCGTCTGGCTAGCGTGTGCCGCCGCCGATCCGGCGGTGTCAGGAGGACAGCCCCCATGAAGCACCTTTCCAAGCGTTCCGCGCTCGCCCCGCTGCTGCTCGCCGCGGCCCTGTTCGCGCCGGCGGCCTCGGCCGAACCGCACACCAACTTCGTCTACGGCAGCGGCGCCTGGGGCGACGAGACCACCGCCACCGTCATCGCCATCAACCAGGCGATCACCGTGTGCCAGCAGTCCGGCGGAAGCGTGCTGTTCGGCTATACCGTGGTCGCGCGCCAGTTCATCCATCCGAACTGGGGCATCACCGTGGCGATCCGCTGCCAGTATCCCTGAGCGCGGCGCGACGCGCGCCGGCGCGCACCCGGCGCGAACACGACGAGGGCCCCGCGCGGGGCCCTCGTGGTGCTTCGAGCACGGGCGAGCGCTACAAGCGCCAGCCCAACACGTTCCAGTGCCACGCTGCCCACGCGGCCAGCGCGAACGCCAGCACCGCGGCGACATGGCGCAACTTGCGCCAGCGGCCGAAGTCGCGCGTGCGCAGCGCCGGCCACAGCAGGACGGCATCGACCAGCGTCAACAGCAGCGGCAGCGTGCCGAGCCACAACGCCGCGCGCAGCAAACCGCCCGGATAACTGAAGACCGCGGCGTTGCCCGAAGCGACCAACTGCGCCAGCGCGACGCCGAAGGCGAGCGCGAACGCGATCCAGGCGCCGGCGGTCAATGCCAGCCAGCGCGCGCTGCGGTCCGCCGCCGCATCCGCGCGCGGCTGGCGCCGGCGCAGCCATTGCCCGCTCAGCACGCCGAGCGCGGCCAGCACGGCCAGCGCCAGCGACGCATACAGCGTATTGGCGCTGTCGAGCGCGCCGGCGCGGTCGAACACGTCGTGGCCGTAGGGCGAAACGAAGCCGACCACGCGGCCGTTCTCGCGCAGGAACACCAGCCGGTCCGGACCTTCCACGGCGCGGAACACGTCGGGCTTCTCGGCGACCCAGCGCGAGGTTTCCTCGCCGGCCGACAGGGTCAGATAACCGTCGGCGGTGACGCCGATCTCGGCGTTGGTCGCGGTCAGCAGTTTCTCGAAGCGGCGGTAGTTGCGGCGCTCGCCGAGGTAGCGGCCGAGGTAGGGCTGGGCCGCGGCGGCCGCGCCCGGCGCGGGCAGCGCGGCCGGGCGCGCGCGGGCGAAGTAACGCTGCAGCAACAGCCCCGGCAGTTCCGCGGCCAGGCGCCGGCCGCTGTCGGTGTTGGTGGAGACGAACACGCCGAAGCCCAGTTCCGGCACCGCCACCAGGTTGGAGTGGAAGTACAGCGTGGCGCCGCCGTGTTCCAGGCTCAGCACCTGGCCGTAGCGGTGGCGGAAGAAGCCGTAGGCCAGGCCGGTGGCGTCGGGCGCGGTGGCGAACAGCGGCGCGCCTTCGAGCCGGGCGAACGCCGTCGCCGGCACGATCCGGCGGCCGTCGAGTTCGCCGCGGCCCAGCAGCATGCGCAGGTAGCGCGCCATGTCGGCGGCATCGCTGGACACCGAGCCGGCCGGCGCGAGTTGCGCGATGTATTCGAACCCGCGTTTCTCGAAGCCGCCGCTCTTGCGCTCGTAGCCGTCCGACCACAGCCCGGCGAAGGCGGCGCCGCTGTCGCGCGGGTCGTGCGTGCCCAACGGCTCGCGGAAGGTGGTGCGCTGCATGCCCATCGGCTGGAACAGGTCTTGTTCGATCAGCGCCTCGAACGGCATGCCGGCGACCTGCGCCAGCACCGCGCCGAGCAGGGCCACGCTGTAGTTGGAATACACCGCGTGGGTCCCGGGCGCGCGCACCCGCGCCGGTCGGTGGCGTTGCAGGTAGTCGGCCAGGGTCAGCGCGTGCTGCGGGTCCTGCGCGAACAGGTGGCCGAAGGCGGAGTCCTCGTAGCCGGCGGTGTGGGTCAGCAGGTGGCGCAGCAGCACCGGCGGGTAGCCGTCGTCGGGCAGCTTCAGCGCCTGCGGCAGGTAGTCGTTGACCGGCGCGTCCAGCGACAATTTGCCGGCGTCGATCAGCTTGAGCGCTTCCAGGTAGGTGAAGGTCTTGGACACCGAGCCGATCCGGAACAAGGTCGCGTCCGCCGTCACCGCGCGCGCCGGTTTCTGCCCGGCCATGCCGTAGCCGCGCAGCAGCAGCGGGCCTTGCGCATCGACCACGGCGACGGTGACGCCGGCGATGCCGTAGCGGCGGCGGTAGGCCTCGACCACGCCGTCGACGTAGGCGCCCAGGTCGGCCGGGTCCAGGCGCGCGGCGGCGGCCGGCGTCGAAGGCGCCGCAGTTGCCGGCGCCGCCGTCGGTGGCGCCGCGGGCGTCGCGGGCGTTTGCGCCAGCGGCTGCGCGCCGACGGAAGCGGCGAGCGTCAGTGCTGCGGACAGCAGGTAAGTGCGGAGACGGGACAAGCGCATGGCGTCCTCGGCGATCAGCGATGGGAGGGAAGGGACGGCGCGGCGGTCGCTGGCGCCGGATCGCGGCGCCGCAACAGCCACACGCCGCGGGTCAGCAGCGGCAGCACGTACACCGCCAGCAACAGGTAGGACAGGCCGCGGTAGCCGCTGGCGATCAACGCCACCAGGCCGAAGCGGTCGGCGAGGAACACCGAACCCAGCAACAGCGCCGCGGCCAGCGCCAGCCGCGCGCGCGACGGCCATTCGCGGCCACGGCGCGCGCGCCAGGCCGCGGCGGCGCGCTCGTTGATCGCGTGCACCGCGCCGGCGCCGCTTTCGAGCAGGGCGGCGAACACCATCAACTGGAACAGCGCATGGAACCACGGCAGGCCGAGCCGTTGCAGCAGATAGTCCGACGGCAGCGCGGCATCGGCGATCTGATCCTGGAAGCCGGCCATGCAGACGAAGAACGCCAACGCCGGCAGCATCGCCAACGGGCCGGCGAGCAGGCCGGCGACGGCCGCGTCGCGGCGTCCGGCGAAGTGCCGCGCCACCGGCAGGATCACCACCGCGCCGACCAGGTTGTAGCCGGCGTAGGTCAGGCCGTCGCCGAGCCAGCCGGCGGCGGGCGCGGCCGGCGCGGCGAACGCGGCCTGGATGCGGTCGCCGAACGCCGACAGCGCCAGCGCCGCGAACAGCGCGTACACGCCGTAGAGGAAGAACGACACCCACTTGAACACGCGCTCGACCGATTCGTTGCCGAAGCTGACCACCGCGGCGATCGCCGCGACCAGGCACATCGCGCCGGCCAGCGGCGGCCAGCCGAACACGGCCTGGCCGATCGCGCCCGCGGCGGCGCCGAACACCGCCAGCAGCACGATCAGCAGCGCCAGGTAGGCCAGCTCGAACGTCCACCACAGCGGGCCGAGCAGGCGCTGGAAGAAACTGCGGTAGTCGAAACTGCGCAGCGCCTGGGCCAGGACGAAGGTCAGCATGCACACCAGGCTCCACAGCGCGGTCGCCGCGGCCATCGCGTACACGCCGCCCCACGCGCCGGCCGGCAGGAAGAACTCGACCAGCTCGCGTCCGGTCGCATAGCCGCCGCCGATCACCACCGCCTTGAACGCGAAGCCCGGCAACAGGTAGCGCTGGAACCGCGAGCCCGGCGCCGCGCCCGCGCTCATGTCGGCGTCTCCACGCAGGCGCGCACCAGCGCGCGCAGCGCCTCGCCGCCGCGTATCGGGTCGGCCACCGGCAGGCCCAGGCGCTGGCTTTCGTCGCGCATCAGCGCCTGCGCCTGGTCCGCCGAAAGATGCGAAGTGTTGAAGCTGATCCCGGCGCAGCGGATCGCCGGATTGGTCAGGCGTCCGAGCCGCAGGTTCAAGTCGATGGTCTCCTCGATCGAGGGCACGGCGTGGCCCGGATAGCCGAGCAGTTCGCGCCGGCCGGGTTCGTGGCAGACCACGATCGCGTCGGGCTGGCTGCCGTGCAGCAGCGCCAGCGACACGCCCGCGTAGGCCGGGTGCGACAGCGAGCCCTGGCCTTCGATCACGTCCCAATGCGCGGGATCGGCGTCGGGGCTGAGCCATTCGGCCGCGCCGGCGGCGAAGTCCGCGACCACCGCGTCCAACGGCAGGCCGCGTCCGGCGATCAGCACGCCGGTCTGGCCGCTGGCGCGGAAGTCGGCGTCGATGCCGGCTTCGCGCATCGCCCGGGCCAGGCTCAGCGCGGTGTATTTCTTGCCCAGCGCGCAGTCGGTGCCGACGGTGAGCAAGCGCTTGCCGGAACGCTTGCGTCCGCTCGCCGTCGGCAGCGCGGCGGGCGGTTCGCGCACGTCGATCAGGCGGCGGCCGTGGCGCGCGGCCGCATCGCGCAACATCGGCACCTCGGCCAGGCGCGTATGCATGCCGCCGATCAGGTCCAGGCCGTCGGCCAAGGCTTGCAACAGCGGCGGCAGCCAGGTGTCGGGAATGACGCCGCCGACATTGGCCACGCCGATCACCAGCGCGCGCGCGCCGGCTTCGCGCGCCTGCCGCGGCGTCAGCGCCGGCAAGCCCAGGCCGACCTTCGCTTCGGGCAAGGCGTATTCGCCGACGCAGCGCTCGCGCGCCCAGTCGCGGAGGCCGAACGCGGTCTTGGCGAAGGCCGGATGGACGACGTCGCCGAGAAACAGCAGATACGGTTGGGGCAGGTCGAGCGAGGCGGGCGCAACGGACGCGGGTGGTGCAGCGGGATTGGACATGCGGACATTCCGTTGTAGGCCGGGTGGTGCGCGTGGAGGCGCTGATGAGCGCTGGAGCGCCGATGGAGTTGGGTGTGTCGGCAGGTGGTTCGATACGTTCGCCGCCGCGGCCATCGCTGCGTCGGCGGCCGTGCCGCGCACAGCTGCGCGGCGGCGCGTTCAGAACCGCAGGTCGAACTCCAGCCCGACGGTGCGCGGCTGCACGCGATTGGCCCGCCATTCGACGATATCGCCGGTGGCCGCGCTCTTGACCGGCGCCAGCGCGCTGATGTCGCGCGCACCGGTCAGGTTGCGCACGTAGGCGCGCACCGTCCAGGCGTTGCGCGACACGTCGGCGTTGAGGTTGAGCTGGCCGCTGGCGGGCAGGGGCGCGGCGTCGGGGTTGCTGTCGACATTGGTCTTGCGCTTGCCGAGCCATTGGTAACTCGCGCCGAGGTGGCCGTTGTAGCCCGCGCTCCATTCGAAGTAGTAATCGGCGGTCGCGGCGAAGGTCCAGCGCGGGATGCCCGGCAAGGCGTCGCCCGGCAGGCCGCGCAGCGACGGCGCCGCGTCGACCAGGTAGGCGTCGGTGAACGAGCCGTTGACGCCGACCCGCAGGTCCGGCGTGAGCTTGAACATCGAGGTGAACTCCACGCCGCGGCTGCGCGCCTTGCCGCCGTTGGCCGCGTAGCTGATGCCGTCGCGGGTGGCGGCGGACAGCTGGATGTCCTTCCAGTCGATCAAGAACGCGGCCAGGTCGATCGACGCGCGCTGGTCGAAGAACAGCGACTTCCAGCCGATCTCGTAATTCACCAGGCGGTCGGAATCGACCGACGGCGGCACCCCGGGCACGGCGAAATTCGGGCCGCCCGGGCGGTAACCGCTGGCGATGCGCGCATACAGCATGCTGTCGCGGTCGAAGTGCCAGCGCGAGCCGAGCAGATACGTGGTGACGTTCTCCGAGGAACGCCCGGGCGAGGTCGCCAGCGGCAGCAGGATGCCGTCGCTGACGATCTGCTCGAAGTTCTGCCGGTTGCGCGCGTGGCGCAGGCCGGCGGTGACGTCGAAGCGTTCGCTGAACTTGTAGGTCGCATTGGCGAACAGCGCGCGTTCGGTGTAGTCCGAGGGAATCTCGGCGATCGCCAGCGGGGTCACGCCCGGGATCGGCGCGCCGGCCAAGGTGGTGGCGCCGACGACCTGGCGGTTGGCGGAGGTTTCGCGGGTATAGAAGCCGCCGATCATCCATTCGAAGCGGTCGTCGGGCTTGGAGACCAGACGCAGTTCCTGCGTCCACTTCTCCAGCTCCAGCGCCAGCGAGAACTCCGACAGACCCGGCGCGGCGCCGAACAGCGGGAATATCGGGCCGTAGATCGGGCTCTCGTCGCTGGCCTGGTGGGTCTGGGTCTTGGAATAGCCGGTGGCGGAGACGAAATCCGCCCAGTGCAGGTTCCAGTCCAGGGTGGCGGCGAAGAAGTCGATCTTCTTCTCGAACGCTTCGGCGACCCGCTTGTCGGTGCCGTCGCGGCCGAACACCGGGCGGCGCGCGGCATCGAGCGTGCTCAGGCTGTTGTCGTCGGAGTCGACGGTCTGGTGCAGGCCGGTCAGCTTCAGGCTGAGCTCGTCGTTGGGTTGCCACAGCAGCGAGAGATGGCCGCTGCGCTGGCGGGTGTCGTTGATGTCCTTGCGGCCGCTGGCGAGGTTGTCGTTCCAGCCCGGCGTGAACTCGTTGGCGAACGACGCGCGCAGCGCGAGCCGGCCTTCGATCAGCGGCGCATTGAGCCCGGCGCGCGCGCTCCAGCCGAGGTCGCCGGCGCCGGCGACGTTGGCGAGCCCGGCGCCGACGCGGCCTTCGAAGCCGTGCAGGTCCGGGTCCTTGAGCACGTACTTGAGCAATCCGCCCATCGCGCCGGCGCCGTACAGCGTGCCTTGCGGGCCGCGCAACACTTCCACCCGCTGGATGTCGTAGGGCAGCAGATCGAGCACGAAGCGGCTGGAGCGGGCGAAGTTGCTGCTCGAACCCAGCGGGGTGTCGTCGAGGTAGGTGCCGACCACCGCGCCCGCGCCGATGGTCGGGATGCCGCGCAGCGACACCGAGGTCTGCCCCGGCGAGCCGCCGTTGCTGATGGTCATCGCCGGCAGGTAGCCGTTGAGATCCGACAGCTGGGTGACGTGCTGGTTTTCCAGTTGCTGTTCGCCGACCACGCTGATCGAGGACGGGACCTTGCGCGCGTTCTCGGTGCGCTTTTGCGCGGTCACCGTGACCGCTTCCAGGGTCGCCGACGGCGCGGTGTCGGGCGCGTCGCGCGCGACGCCGTCGGCGGCGTCCTGCGCGGCGGCGGCGGAGGCGGCCAGGGTCAGGCCGATGGCCAGGGTCAAGGCGGTGCGGGGGCGGCGACGGAGGGCGGCGTGCGGCATGGCGGGTTCCCCGTAGATAGGATGGTGTGGAGGGCGTCGGCTCGCAGCGGGCCGATGCCTGCGGCGCGGATCGGTGCGGCGTCGAAGCGGAGCGGGCAATCGGGCTTCAGCGCCAGACCTGCCCGAGCAGGCGGCGGAAGTTGCCGCCGAGCACGGCTTCGATGTCGCTTTCGCCATAGCCGCGGCGCAGCAGCGCCTGGGTCAGTTCGTAGATCTTGGTCGGGCGGTCGAAGCCTTCGATGTCGATGCGTTCGCGAAAGCCGTAGCTGGCCTTGTACGAGGCCTTGAGCGCCTTGAGCTGGTCGGCCGGCATCGCGTCGTAGCCGTACAGGTCGGCGTCCGAGCCGATGCCGACATGCTCGATGCCGACCAAGCGGGCGACGTGATCGATGTGATCGATCATGCTGTCCAGCGTGGTCGGTTCTTTCGCACCGACGAACATGCGCACGCCGGTGATGCCCATGACCCCGCCCTTGGCGGCGAGCTTGCGGATCGCCTCGTCGCTCTTGAGCCGCGGGTGGTCGTTGAGCGCGCGGCAGTTGGAGTGGGTGATCGCGATCGGCCCCCGGGCCAGTTCGATCGCGTCGAGCGTGGTGCGGTCGCCGCAATGCGAGACATCGACCAGCATGCCGACCTTCTCCATCTCCGCGACGATCGCCACGCCGTAGTCGCTGAGCCCGCCGTCCTCGCGCTCGGTGCTGCCCGAGCCGATCGTGGTCTGGCTGTTGTAGGTCAGCTGCGCGCAGCGCAGGCCCAGGCCGTGGAAGAAGCGCACGTCCTCGACCTTGCGGAAATGCTCGGCGTTCTGCACGCCGGAGATCACCGCGATCTTGCCCTCGCGCTTGGCCCGGTCGAGGTCGGCGGCGCCGCCGACCAACACGAACAGGTCGCTGTTGCGCGCGAGCAGGCCGTGCCAGCCGGCGAGGTACTCGGCCACGCGTTCGCGCGCGTCGGCGCCGGTCAGGCCCCAGGAGTTGTGGAAGACGTCGATGCCGCTGAGGCGGAAATCGGCGATGCGGCGCGGGTCGAGTTCCTGCGCGTAGACGTCTTCGCGCATGTCCAGCCGCAGCGGCGCGAGCATGTCGATCACCAGCGCGCGCTCGACGATGGCGCGCACCCGCGGCGAATAACGCTTGAGCTGTTCGTGCGTGGGCTGCGGCGGCGCCGCGGCGGCGGCCGCATGCAGCGGCAGGGCGAGCGCGGCGACGGCGGCGGAGGCTTGCAGCAGGCGGCGACGGCTGAGGCGGACGGGCGCGGGCGTCATGGGCGTGGGACCTGGGGCGGGGGCGTGGAGGCCGCGGCGTCGGCCGCGGAACGGGACGCGACGCCGCCCGCGCCGCCCCAGACTTCGTCGGGGCAGTGGATGAGTCCGTCGCGATAGACCACCGCCGGCGAGCGGTCGGTCTGGATGAAGCTGGGGCCGTCGAGATCGACGAGTTCGCACAACTGGCCCAGCGCGAACGCCGGCGCGGCCGCCCAACTGGTGCCGAGCATGTTGCCGACCATGCAGCGCAGGCCCAGCGCGCGCGCGCGCGCGGCCATCGCCAGCGCCTCGGTGAGGCCGCCGCATTTGTCCAGCTTGAGATTGACGAAGTCGCAGCGGCCGGCCAGCGCGTCGAGCTCGTCCAGCCCTTGCACGCTTTCGTCGGCGGCCACCGCGACCGGGCAGTCCAGCGCGTCGAGGTCGGCTTCGCGGCCGCGCGCGAAGGGTTGTTCCAACAGTTCGACCCGATGGTCGGCCAGCGCCGCGATCAGCGGCGCGATGCGCTGCAGGGTGTAGGCCTGGTTGGCGTCGACCATCAACCGCACGTCGGGCCGCGCCGCGCGCGCGGCGGCGATCCGGGCGATGTCGAGTTCGGCGTCGCCGTCGAGCTTGAGCTTGAGCAGGCGCGCCTGCGCCAGCGCGCGCGCGCCGGCCGCGACCTGCGCCGGTGCGTCGGCGCCGAGGGTGAACGCGGTCGGCAGCGGCCGCGGCGGCGCCAGCCCGGCCAGCGCCCACACCGGCCGGCGTTCGCGTTGCGCCTGCAGTTCCCACAACGCGCAGTCCAGCGCGTTGCGCGCGCCGCCCGGGGGCAGCAGGGTCTGCAACGCGGCGCGGTCGATGCCGGCCTCGATCGCCTCGCGCCGCGCCTCCAGCGCCGCGTGCATCGAGGCCGGATGGTCGTCGAGGTAGTACACGCCGCAGGCCTCGCCGCGGCCGCGATGGCCGTCATCGTCGCTCAGCGTCGCCACCAGCGCCGGCATCGCTTCGAAGCGGTGGCCGGCGATGGCGAACGGCGCCTTCAGCGGCAGCGGTTCGATGGCGAGCGACATCTGCAGGCGGGCGCGGCTGGGCATGGTCGGAAGGGTTGAAATCGAATTTTCCGAATCAGAAAATTAGTTTTCTCCCGAGTCAAGTTCGGGCGACGAACGGAGCGATGCCGGCGCCAAAGCGCGTAAATTCCCGGGTTTCGTCTGCTGCGGCGCAGCAAGCGCTTGGGCGCGGCTGCGCGAAAAACGCGTGGCCGGCGTCGGCGGCGCGCTCGGTCCGCGGCTGGCGGCGTGCGAACATCGCCGACCGCCGCGCCGCGGCCGCGCCCTCGCGCGCGATCGCGCGCCGCTGCCCGCCCGGATCCCGTCGCACCCATGAGCCCGACCTTGCGCAGCCTGCTCGACCAGTTCGACACCGACCCGTCGTGGCCGTCGCCGCCGCGTTGGCGCGAACGCGCGCATTGGCAGGAGCGGATCGAGCGGGCGAGCCTGGGCCTGGCGGCCGACACCGCGGAGCTGCGCGCGCGCGCCGACGCCGCGCAGGCGCGGCTGGACGCCGCCGACGCGCAGTGGGCCGCGACGCTGCGCGCGCGCATCGCCGCCGGCGAAGGCGCGCGGTTGCTGCGCGAATGGCTGCGCGAGTCGCCGCCGCACGCGGACGGCGAAGGCTACGACCCGCTCGATGCCCTGCTCGGCGCGGTGCTGGACCTGGCCGAACCTGAGGGCGAGGTCGCCGCGCCGGCGCCGCAGACGGTGTTCTACCAGCCCACGCCGGCGCGGCATCTGCTGGACCTGTTGGCGCGCTTGGAACTGGGCGCGGACGATGTGTTGATCGACCTGGGCTCGGGCCTCGGCCACGTGCCGCTGCTGGTCGCCGCGTGCACGCCGGCGCGCGGCCTCGGCATCGAACACGAGGCGGCCTACGTCGACAGCGCGCGCCTGTGCGCGCGGGCGCTGGGCTTGCGGCGCGCGGACTTCGTCCATGCCGATGCGCGCGCGGCCGATCTGTCGGCGGGCACGGTGTTCTATCTGTACACGCCGTTCACCGGCGACTTGCTGGCGCAGGTGCTCGAACGCCTGCGCGCGCTGGCGGCGCGGCGCGCGATCCGCGTCGCCAGCCTCGGGCCGTGCACGCAGGCGCTGGCGACGCAGCCGTGGCTGCGCGCGTTGCAGCCGTCGTGGGCGGCGGACCGGATCGCGTTGTTCGCGGCGGGGCCGTCGCTGCCGGGCTAGGCCGGCAGGCGAGGTAGTCGGTTGGGATCGCCGGGCGCGGCGTCCGCGCTCAGCCGGCGGTGCGCGGCGCGGCCGCCGGTGTCGTGGCGGCATCCGGCGCGGCCGGCCCCGCCGCGCGCACCGGCGAGGCCAGTGCCGCGGCCAGCAGCAACGCCAGCGCGAACCAGCACGCCAGCTCATGCAAGGACCGCCGGCGGCGCCTCCTGCGCTCGGGATCGCGCCCGGCCAGTTTCAACCGGTACAGGCGATCCAGCCGGCTGGCGTCGCGGGCGCGCGGGCGCGGCCACGCGACCTCGCCCGGCCCCTGCGTCCAGGCGGGCGCGCCGGCGCCGTCCGGCCGCGCATGCAGCGCGTGCGCCGCGTCGCTGCGATATCCCTCTCGCACAGCATCCATGTCGTCCTCCCTGCCGTGGTGTCGGCCGGTCCTTGCACGCTGTGATCAACGCGCTCGCCGCGGCCGGGCGGACACCACCGGCGACACCGCCCGGCGCGGCGCGCGCGGCGGGTTCAACGCGGTGCGACCTGGGCGCCGGCCAGCGCCGCCGGCACAGGGTAAGCTGGCCGCCCCCAGCGAGGACTTCGCCCATGCGCATCGACGGCGCCTGCCACTGCGGCAACATCCGCTTCGTCCTGGATTGGCGCGACGAGCCGGACGCCATCGCCGCGCGCGCCTGCGACTGCACGTTCTGCGTCAAGCACGGCGGCGTCTGGAGCGCCCGCGCCGAGGCCGCGCTGCGCCTGAGCCTGCGCGACCCGCAACGGGTCTCGCGCTACGCCTTCGGCACCGGCACCGCCGATTTCCTGGTCTGCGCGCACTGCGGCGCGGTGCCGGCGGTGGTCAGCCGGATCGAGGGGCGGCTGTACGCGGTGGTCAACGTCAACACGTTCGAAGGTTTCGACCCGGCGCGGATACAGCGCGCGCCGGCGTCGCTGGAAGGCGAGACCGAGTCGGCGCGGCTGGCGCGGCGCCAGCGCAACTGGATCGGCGAAGTCGAAATCGTCGAAGGCGCCTGAGCGCTCAGCGACGCCGCCCGCCAGGATCGCGACCATGCCCGAACCGATGCCGCCGCCGCGCTCGTTGTACTTCCACGAAGACGACGACAGCCAGATCGAACTGCTGCCGCTGGCGGCGTGGGCGCATTGCCAGCGCACGCTGGCGGACCTGCACGACTTCGCCGAAGCCCACTTCGACGGCGCCGGCTATACCGAGCTGATGGTGCGTCCCGATGCGCCGCATCGGTTGGCCGAACTGCGGCTGCAACCCGGTGCGGTCGCCGCGGCGGCAGCCGCGCAGTTCCCGGCCTACGACGAAGTCTGGACCGGCTATTCGTCCTCGCGCACGCGCTGCCGCGGCGTGCGGGCCTGGGGCGAGGACGGGTTCGCCTTGTTCGCCGACGGCGATGAATCCAGCGTCGAGGGGCTGTGGCTGCTGGCCGATCGCTGGTGGCCGCGGCATGCGCCGCGGATCGCCGCGTTGCTGCGGTCCTTGCCGCGGGCGGGCGAGCTGTTGCTGGTGGATTGGCCCTGGGGCCATCTGTTCGCGTTGAGCGATGCGCCGGCGCTGGAGCGGTGGCTGGCGGAGCGGACGGCGGAGTCGTAAGCGGCGCGGAGCCGGCCTCGAACCGCGTCTGCGCGACCTCGGGGAAGCGCTGCGAACGCGCGGATTCCGTCTCGATGGCGCCGCCATCTTAACCCAGGCCGCCGCGACTGGCGCTGAAGCGCCGGCGCGGGGCGATGCGCCATCGGGTCCGTGGCGGCGTACCATGCCGCCTCGTTTCGCGACGGCGGCCTGGGGAGGCCGCCGGCTTCCGGTCCGCACCGCTTCGCAACGACCTCTCATTCGTCCACGCCGATGCCGGCGCCGTTTCGCGGCGCGGGCGGCATCGCGTCGGTTCCGGTTTTCCACGACACAGGAGCGACGATGGCAACGATTCCCGCACCGTACTGCGTTTCTTCCGACCCCGCCGCGCGCCGCTGGTGGAGCGAGTTGTCCGAAGACAGCAAGCACGCCCTGATTCGCAGTTGGGGCGACGACGAACGCGCGGACCCGATCGCCGCGACCGCGCGGCGCGCGGCGACGCTGTTGAAGCACTGTCTGCGCGAGCAGGCGCATGCGAACCGGCATTGGCAACCCGACGACGGCCTGCAGCCGTTACACGAGCACATGGCGGCGCAGGGGATCGCGCCGACGCGGTTGCACGGTTGGCCCGATCCGCCGATCGCGCGCCATTCGCAGATCTACGACCACGGCATGATCTGGAACATCAAATACGCGCAGGGGCGCTGGGACATCCACACCGAGTGGAGCTCCGCGGACGCTCGCGCCCTGGCCGAGCGTTGGGCCGCCAGCGGCTGAGGCGGCTCAGTTCGGTCGCGGTTTGCAGTCCGAGCCCATCGCGGCGGTTTCGTCGCTGGCGCAGACCTTGAACCCCTCGGCGATGCCGACGATCTCGCGCGTGGTCCCCGCGGCCAGCGCGAAGCGCTCGGTCGGCTGCGCGCAGTGCGGGTCCGGCGCCGCGCCCGCGGCCGGCGCCGGGCAATCGCCGCGGAACAGGCTGTAGTGACATTGCCCGCTGCGGCTGGCCTTGCAATCGAAACGGGCGATGCGTTCGGTGATGCGCACCCGGCTGTCGAGGATGTCGACGCCGTCGATCACGTTGTGGTGCTCGATGGTGGTGCCGCCGACGCTGCAGCCGAACAGGGCGCAGAGGTAGTACAGCAGGGCCATCAGGTTACGCATGTCCGACTCCTTGGTGCGTGGCGCGCCGGCGGCGCGGATGAGGCCGCGCGCCGGGCGGGCGCGCGCGGGCGCACGCGCCGGTGGGCGGCGCGGGCGGGGTGGTGGCGATGAGTGCGCTTGCGGGTGGTGCGGGCGGCGGTGGCGCGGTAGGTGCGTTGGCTGTTTCGGGCGTTGCGGGTGAGGCTTGGGGTGCGCAGCGGATTTTTCGGGCGTTGCGGTTCGCGCGGGCGACGATCGCCGTCCCGGCTACATGCTCTTGAACAAGGCCATGAAGGTCTGGCTTACGCTCAGCGTCTCCGGACGCCCGCGCAAGCGCACGGTGCCCTTGCCGCTGTCGTCGCGGACGATGCCGGCGATGGCCTTGAGGTTGACGATGGTGGAGCGGTGGATCTGCTTGAAGCGTTCGCCGTCGAGGCGGTCGAGCAGGTCGCGGATCGGCGTGCGCAACAAGGCTTCGCCTTCGGCCGTGACCACGGTGGTGTACTTGTTGTCGGCGCGGAAATAGACCACGTCGTCGACCAGGATCAGCCGGGTCTCGCGGCCGGCGCTGGCGGTGATCCAGGTCAGTGCGGGCTTGTCGTCCTGCGCCGGGCGGCGCGCGGCCAGTTCCCGGGCGATCTCGCGCAACGCGGCGTGGCGGTCGTCGCCGGGCGCGCGGCGCACGCGCAGGCGGCGCACCGTCACCGCCAGGCGGTCGACGGTGACCGGCTTGAGCAGGTAATCGACCGCGCCGTGCTCGAAGGCGTCGATGGCGTGCTGGTCGTAAGCGGTGACGAACACGATCTGGGTCGCGGGGCTGACATCGGTCGCGGCCGCGGCGAGGTCCAGACCGGTGAGGCCGGGCATGCGGATGTCGAGGAACGCCACGTCGGGACGGTGCTCGGCCAGCGCTTCCAGCGCCTGCGCGCCGTCCTCGCATTCGGCCAGGATGCGCAGTTCCGGCCAGGCCTCGCGCAAGGCTTCGACCAAGGCCTGGCGCAGCAGGGTTTCGTCCTCGGCGATCAGGGCGGTGGGCGCGTTCGCGGGGCTTTCGGCGGTGTGCGGCTCAGACACGGGCCTGCTCCTCGCCGGACGGCGCCGGCACGACGATGGTGGCGGCGACGCCGCTGGGGAAGTTGGCGACGATCGACAGTTGCGCGCGGTCGCCGTAGACCAGCCGCAAGCGTTCGCGCACGTTGTTCAGGCCGATGCCGCTGCCGGAGTTGAGCGAGTTCAGGCCCATGCCGTCGTCGGCGACGGTGATCGACACGCCGGACTCGCCGCTGCGCGCGCGGATCCACACCGTGCCGCCGCCGGGCTTGGGCTCCAGCCCGTGTTTGATCGCGTTCTCGGCCAGGGTCTGCAGGATCATCGGCGGCAGCGGCAGGGTGCGCAGGTCCTCGGGCACGTCGATCTGCGTTTGCAGGCGCTGGCCCATGCGCAGCTTGAGGATTTCCAGGTAAGCGCGCGAGCGTTCGAGTTCGTCGCCGAGGGTGGACAGCGCGTCTTCGGTGCGCGGCAGCGAGCGGCGCAGGAACTCGATCAGGTGGCCGAGCATCTCGTCGGCGCGCGGCGGATCGTGGCGGGTCAGGTATTGCGCGCTGGCCAGGGTGTTGTAGAGGAAGTGCGGCTCGACCTGGGCGTGCAGCAGGCTCAGCTTGGCGACCGCGAGTTCCTTCTCGGTGGCGGTGCGCGCGGCCTGGGTGCGCTCGCCGCGGTGGCGCTCGGCCACGCGCCGGGCGATGGCGCGCGACAGCGCCTCGGCGTTCTCCAGGTTGGTGCCCTGGTCGACGCAGAACCAGTCGCTCCAGGGGCCGACCTCGGGCTCGCAGATCAGGGTGATGCGGCTGCCGTCGGCGCTCGGGTCGATCGTGGCGAGGACTTGATTGCGGGCGAGTCCGTACTTCCACGAGTGCGGGTCCGCGCCCTGCAGGTCGAGCATCCGTGCCTGATCGGCGCGCTGGACCTTGGCGCGCACCTGCAGGCTGTCGCGCGCGCTTTCGATGTCCTCGACCCGCGGCAGGTCGCGGATCGCGGCTTCGAGCAGTTCGAAGGTCTCCTCGACCTCGAACGGCACGTCGATCTGGCGGCGCTGGCGGTTGGCGCGCGTGGTCGCGTCGACCCGCTCGGCGATCAGGCGCACCCGGCGCAGATGCGAGAACGCCTTGATCGAGACGTAGATCACCACCAGCAACGCGATCACGAACAACGGACCGGTGTCCATGCGGTTCAGCAGCGGGACCGCCGAGACGATCAACGCCAGCAGCACGAACAGGCCGAACCAGGCGGCGGCGATTCGGGCGACGAAGAACAGGTTGCGGATCACGGGGCGCGTCCATCGGGGAGGGCTGGGCGCAGGATAGTGGCCTGGCGCCACAAAGAAAGCGCAGGGCGACGAAACCCCGGGGATGGCGACCGAAACCCGGTCTTGGCGGGCGAAGCCGGAGGGCGGCTTGGGCGTTGAGGGTGTGGTGTGAGAGGAGGCGGGCGCGGGGCGGGATCGCCGAGGGCTGAGGCAAGGGAGATGCCGGATAGGCGGGCAGCGGCGTGGTTGGCGACGACCGGGTGCGAGAGGACGTGCGGGCCCGATGCCGGTAGTTGGCTTGGATCGCAGGGCGGCTGTATCGCCGGGGCGGGCAGCTAGATGAGATTGGTTGGGTCTGATCTTCGCCTCTGTTGGTCGGCGGGGTCTGTCGCTGTGGCCCGCCGCCCCAGCGGGGCGATACGAGGGGTGGAAGCGTTGCGCCGCTTCGGCGGGGCGATACGGCGGTTCGAGAGGGGGCGTCGATTCGGCTGAGCGATGCGACGGTTCGACAATGGGTGTCGATTCGGTCGGACAATGCGGCTGTTCAAGCCGGTGCATCGACGCGGCCGGACGATATGGCTGTTCGAGCCCGTGCATCGACGTGGCCGGACGATATGGCTGTTCGAGCCAGCACATCGATGCGGCCTAACGATACGGCCATTCGAGTCGGTGAGTGGATTCGGCTGGGCGATACGGCCGTTCGAGACGATGCGTCGATTCGGACAGCAACATCGGTGGGCCGACGCAGGCCGCGTTGTCGCCCCGCCCTGCAGGCGCCGGCGCCGGATCAGGCCGCGACGATGTCCCGTCGCGTCAGGCCGCGGATGTGTTCGTCGATCTCCCGCAGCAGACGGCGGTCGACCGTGGCCATGTGCTGGAGGCGGCCCGCGGACAGGAGCAGGACGAGGCCATGAACCCTCAACGTCGCCGGCACTTCGAACGTCAGTCCGATCGGAACCACCAGCAGCGCCACCATCGCGGCGAGCGCCCAGGCCGCGGCCGCGGTGCGCAGTCGGCGACGGCCATGGCGCAGCAACTCGGCCAATCCGGGCAGCGGCGACGCACTCCACTGTTCGCCCAGGTAGCGGCGCGCGTCCAGCGCGAACCGGGTCTCCACCGCTGCAGCGCGGCAGTGGACCAGTGCCGCGACGAAGACCGCGCCCCCGGCGACGTAGGTGAGCCACAGATCGCCGGCCTTGGGCGCGAGAAATGCGATGCAGATGCCCAGCATCAGCCACAACAAGCCAGCCCGCGCGCATTCGAAAGCGCGCCGGGCCTGGCTTCGCAACGCCGATAGCTCCGGCGGGAACGGCCGCGTACCGCCCGCGGCATCGTCCGTCACGACGTCGCTGCCGGATCGGTCGGCCGATACGGCTGGCCGCCGCCGGCCGGCCGCGCCGCCGCAGGGCAGATGCGCACGTACGTAGGAACCCAGCGCAGATTCGGATACTGCGTGATCGGCTTCCATTTGCCGATGCGCCAGTTGACCGCGACCCAACCGTGCTTCGGCATGCCGAGCGTGCAGAACAGGAAGGGGTTGTTGTTGTAGGGAACTTCGGCGTAGGCGCCCGGCGATATCTTGTGAGCTGCGGCCGGTGAAGAGCAGAAGGCCAACGCCAAGAGAGCGGCGAATCGACGTAAGCGCATGAACTTGCCTCCTGAGAGAATTGAATCGACCGGATGCGGGGCCATCGGCATGTACTGCGCGGTGGGGTTCGCTGGCGCGGCGCCGACCATCTTCATCCCAGCGGCCATGATTAAGCTCAGTACCGCCTGCGAGAACGTCGTGCCGATGTAGCACTGCAGCGAGCGGGACGAACCTCGATATCCTTCGACGAACGTCGCGCGACGACGGACAACGGCTACGTCCGGGCTATGCTGGTGGGCACAGCTTGAACTGGCTATCGAACTCGCTCGGGAAGGCTGCAGTCAGAAAAATAAAGATGGCAGTTCGTGTCGTTTTGCTTTTTGCACCAATCGATTCCGATTCGAGCGGCTTCTTCAGTCGAGATCGCGCTGGTGGTGCTGAATACTTTCTCTCCGGTAACTACAGCTGCGCATTGGTCGCGGTAGGTCAGTCTTAGCGAGCATTGTGTTCCGCCCTTTTTCTTGCAGGCTTGCAATGCGCCTTTCGAGGCTTGCCGTTCCGTCTTTGTTCCTGAAACGGCGCTGACCCCAGTCCCGCCGATAGCGAGGTCGACTGCGATGGCTCCCCACCGAGATGCCCAGACGGGGGGCGAGGAAGGCGCCGATTGAGAATCGTTCCCCGTCATGCCCGGGAGCGGAACACATGTCTCCCAGCCTATGCCGCGTTGTACGACAGATCCAGGAGGGCAAGCGCCCGCAGCGGCAGAGCAGATCCACAATGACGCAATACAGAGCGGTTTTATGGATTTCATGGTCCTTTCCTCACTTCGGGTCGGGCCTTTTTTCGATGGGGGCGTTGTGCGGAAGGGGTTCTTGACGACGTCGGAGGGCGGAGTGTTGCTCGTATGTGTGCGAGTCGATGGTGTGTCGTGTAGGGGAGAGGGGCCGTCACGCATTTCGGCGTTGTGTATCTTCTTAATGGGATCTGGTGCGGGATTAAGATTTCTGTGGCCCCCGGGATGCATGGGTGTTGGCAAGCGGGCTGGCTTTCCCTCCACCGCCATTGATCTTTTCCTCGGGGTTTAGAGGCGGCTGAGCGGATGCTTGTCCGGTATTGCCGGGGGAGCCTGACGCATAGCCGTTGTGCTGCGGACTCCCGGGGGGCGATGTGTTGGACCCCGAATTCGACCCGAACGCCGAGTAATGCGTAAAGTTCCCCAACACCCCCTGGAAGAAACTCGACGCCATCGGCGGCACCGAAAGAATCAGCACGGTCAGGAAAATACCCAGCCCGCCCTGCTGCAGCGCCATCGTGTTCACGCCCGGCGAGTCGCCCGCGCCCAGCGCCATCATCGTCATGTACTGCGCGGCGAAGTTCGCGGCCACCGCGCCGACCATCTTCATCGCCACGGTCACGGTGAAGCTCAATACCGCCAGCGAGAACATCGTGCCGATGCCGTACTGCAGCCAGCGGGCGAACATCGATTTGGTCTGGTCGAACATCAGCGCGAGGATGAACAACGGGCCTAGGCCGACGAACAGGGCGAGGGCGAACTTGTACATGACCAGCAAGGCGCCGCCGATCACGGCCGGGCCGGCGACGCCGATGCCGGTCAGCATCAGGGCGCGGTCCTTGTCGTCCTTGATGCCGGGGTTGTCGAGCGCGGGCAGCGCTTCGATGGCGGCCATCGCCAGCTGCATGTTGGTCAGGCCGCGGTCGATGGTCTGGGCCGGGTCTTGTTCGAGGCCGGTCACGCTTTCGGCGATGGCGCGCGGCAGGTCGTCGCTGAGCGTGGTGTAGATGCTGCTGGTGCCCACCGTCAGCGAGGTGGCGACCATCACGATCAGCACGTTGCGCATCGAGCCGACCGCCAGTTCCATCATCGAGTTGCGCGACTGGCCGGTCATGACCTTGTAGCCCTGCATGAAGATCCACAGCGCCATCAGGCTGGTGGCCAGCGCGCCGACCCAATTGTCCATGCCGTGGACCATGGTTTCGCGGAACGCCAGGATCTCGTGGTCGAGGAACTCGAACACGATCTTGAAGAACACCCATTGCCCGAGGCTTTCGAATTGCGCGGACGGGCCGCGCAGCAGGTCCGGCAGCAGGGAGAGGGCGGCAGTGGATTGGTCGAGCATGCGTTTCGTCCTTGACGGAGCGAGGAGGCGGAGATCGGCCGCGATCAGCGCGGCCAGCCCTTGCGCTCGGTTTTGACCGCGTCCAGCGCGGCCTTCATCGTCGCGAGGCCGACGACGCCGGCCGCGACGCGTCCGTTCACGCCTCCGCCTCCGCTGCCTCCGCCACTGCCGCCGCCGTCCTTGCCGCGCAACACTTCGTTGCTGAGCATGTCGCGCACCGCGCGCAGGTAGGCCAGGCGCGCGGCGTAGGCATCCATGTAAGCGCGGCTCTGCTGGCGATCGACTTCCATGCGCGAGAGCAGCGCCAGCAGCTTGTTGGTGTTGTCCTGCAGCTTGCCTTGTTCGTCGGCGCCTAGGTCGCTACGCTCGCGCTCGATTTCCTGCAGCCGCTGCTGGCGGGTGCGGGCCAGCGCGTACATCGTCATCGAGTATTTGTACTGGGCCAGCTCGGTCTTGACGATTTCCTGGCACAGCTGCCATTGCTGCTGCGCCGCGCCCGCGGCGGCGCCGGGGCTGGGACAGCGGTCGTTCACGGTCTTGGCGACCTGGTCGCTGGGCTGGGCGGGATTGAGCTTTTCTTCCGGCTCCTTGGCGTCGTCGCCGCTCTTGCCCGAGCCGCCGATCTTGGCGAGTTTCTTCAGATTGCCGTTGACGGTGCCGTCGTCGCCGATGCGCTTCTCGATTTCGGCTAGATGGTCGTTGGCGTGCTTGTCGTGCACCTCCCAGGCGTTCTGGGCGAGCGCGGGGGCGCACGGCAGTGCGCCGGCCAGGATGAGAGCGATGAGCCCGGAAAGGCGAACGCGGCATCGCGCCGGAAGGGAGGCCGTGCGCGCGGACGCGGACGAAAGTGCGAGGGGCGTGCGCAGCGTGGTTGCGGCGGTATCGATGCGAGACATGCAGAACGTCCTGTTCCTGGTCATGGCCTGTAGCGGCGCCGTCGTTCGGCGGCTACGTCGTTGTACGCGCGGGCTCGGCGGATCGCTGCGCCGGGCGCGGCGAGCGAGCGTCCGGAATCGTGGCGCCGCAATGCGGTCGCGCACGAACAAATGCTAAGGGCCGGGCCCGGGGCGCGATAGGCCCAAGCGATATGAATTTTCTAGGTCAGCGGACGTGTATGCAGTGCATGCGCATCGAAGAGTGCGTGCACTGGAGAGGCATTTTTTGCGTATCAATCCGCTTGCATCGCCGGCTTCACAAGGCTGCATCGGCGCCGCGCGCTACGAGCGAACGCATGCCCGGCCGGACAGTGCGCAAGACTAGGCCTGGGTGTTCTTGCGGAGCGTCGCCGGCAACCCCGTGCGGCCACGCATCGGCGACTCAGTCGCGCGAGTGCTTCTTCAACCGCTTGACGTCGTACATCGCCTGGTCCGCTTTCTCCAGCAGTTGGCCCAGGTCCTCGCCGTCGTCGGGATACACCGCGCAACCGATGCTGGCGTCGAGCGCGATCGGCCGTTGTTCGAATTCGAAACCGAAGCGCAGCGCCTGGGCCAGCCGCTGCACCTGGGCGATGGCGCCTTCGCGATGTTCGATGCGCGGCAGGATCACCGCGAACTCGTCGCCGCCGACCCGCGCCACCGTGTCGCCGGCGCGCGCGCTGAGCTTCATGCGTTCGGCGAACTCGCGGATGGCGGCGTCGCCGGCGCGGTGGCCGAGGTTGTCGTTGACCGGCTTGAGCCCGTCCATGTCGAGATTGAGGATGCCCACGCGGCGCGATTCGCGATGCGCCTGCGCCAGGTTGTGGCGCAGCCGGTCGTAGAACAGCGCGCGGTTGGGCAGGCCGGTCAGCGCGTCGTGGGTGGCCTGGTAGAACAGTTCGTTGGTCTCGTACTTGGCGGCGTGGTACATCGCCGCGGCGATCAGGCCCGACATCATGTCGAGCACGCGCAGGTCGTCGTCGTCGAACGCGGCCGGTTCGCGCGACATGACCTTGAGCACGCCGACCACGGTGTCGTGGTGCTTGAGCGGCACCACGATCATCGAGCGCAGCCCGACCGCGCGGCAGGCGGCGCGGTCGACGCGCTCGTCGGTTTCCGAATCCACGCAGTTCAACGGCCGCCCTTCGGCCACGCAATGGCCCGACAGGCTGGCGGCGCGGCCCAGGCGCATGCCGAGGCTGGACTCGGCGATGCCGGCGGCGGCGCGATAGACCATGTCCTCGCCCTCGGCCAACTCGACCACGGCGCCGACCGCGCCGGTGAGGCCCTGCGCGCGATGCGCGACCAACGACATGACGCCGCCCAGGTCCAACCCCAGGCGGGCGATCTCGGTCTGCGTCTCGATGACTTTCAACAAGCGCTCGGAGAACGCCTGCAGCTTCGGTTCCTGCATGTTCATGGCATACGCACCGCGACGATTGGGCGGAGTATATCGTCGGCTCGCGGCGGTCTGGTGTCCGCGTTCAGGCGCGATGACAAGCCAACCGGGCCGATGTATCCGGTATACCGTCGCCGAGCGCGCGGCGTCGGCGCACAAAAAGAAAGGCCCCGCGCGAGCGGGGCCTTTGGCGGAGAGTCGCGGCCTGCTTGGAGGCTTAGACCTCGGCTTCCTCTTCCTTGTACGCATCCACCGGGATGCAGGCGCACATGACGTTCTTGTCGCCGTACACGTTGTCCACGCGCGACACCGGCGGCCAGTACTTCTGCAGCTTCAGCGACGGCAGCGGGAACGCGGCCAGCTCGCGCGGGTAGGCGCGGGTCCACTCGCTGGCGCTGACCTGGGTGGCGGTGTGCGGGGCGTGCTTGAGCGGGTTGTCCTCGCGGTCCAGACGGCCGTCCTCGACCGCGCGGATCTCTTCGCGGATCTGGATCATCGCGTCGATGAAACGGTCCAGCTCGTGCTGCGATTCGCTTTCGGTCGGCTCGACCATCAGCGTGCCGGCGACCGGGAAGCTCAGGGTCGGGGCGTGGAAGCCGAAGTCGATCAGGCGCTTGGCCACGTCCTCGGCGCTGATGCCGGTGGCGTCCTTGAGCGGGCGCAGGTCGAGGATGCACTCGTGCGCGACCAGGCCGTTGCGGCCGGTGTAGAGCGTCTCGTAATGCGGTTCCAGGCGCTTGGCGATGTAGTTGGCGTTGAGCAGCGCGACCTGGGTCGCCTTGCGCAGGCCCTGCGTGCCCATCAGGGTCACGTACATCCACGAGATCGGCAGGATGCTGGCCGAGCCGTAGCTCGCCGCGCTGACCATGCCGACCGCGCCTTCGCCGTCGACCGTCTTGGGCAGGAACGGCGCGAGGTGCGACTTGACCGCGCACGGGCCGACGCCCGGGCCGCCGCCGCCGTGCGGGATGCAGAAGGTCTTGTGCAGGTTCAGGTGCGAAACGTCGGAACCCCACTTGCCCGGCTTGGCCACGCCGACCAGGGCGTTCATGTTGGCGCCGTCGGTGTACACCTGGCCGCCGTGCTGGTGGATGATCTGGCAGATCTCGACGACTTCTTCCTCGAACACGCCGTGCGTGGACGGGTAGGTCATCATGATCGCGGCCAGGCGGTCGCTGTACTTCTCGGCGTTGCGGCGGATGTCCTCGACGTCGACGTTGCCGTTGGCGTCGGTCTTGGTCACCACCACGGTCATGCCGCACATCTGCGCCGAGGCCGGGTTGGTGCCGTGGGCGGAGTCGGGGATCAGGCAGATGTCGCGATGGCCCTCGCCGCGCGAGCGGTGGTAGGCGCGGATCGCCAGCAGGCCGGCGTATTCGCCCTGCGCGCCGGAGTTGGGCTGCAGGCTGACCGCGTCGTAGCCGGTGCATTCCACCAGCATCGCTTCGAGTTCGTCGATCAGCTGCTTGTAGCCGGTGGTTTGATCGGCCGGCGCCAGCGGATGGATGTTGCCGAACTCCGGCCAGGTCACCGGGATCATCTCGGCGGTGGCGTTGAGCTTCATCGTGCACGAGCCCAGCGGGATCATGGTGCGATCCATCGCCAGGTCCTTGTCGGCCAGCGAGCGCATGTAGCGCAGCAGCTCGTGTTCGCTGTGGTGGGTGTTGAACACCGGGTGCTGCAGGAACGCGGAGGCGCGACGCAGCGCGGCCGGGATCGCGTCGGCGGTGGACGCGTCGAGCGCGTCGATGTCGAGCTTGGCGCCGAACAAGCCGGCCAGCGCGGTGAGGTCGTCGCGGGTGACGGTCTCGTCGAGGCTGATGCCGACGCTGCCGGCGTCGATCTCGCGCAGGTTGATGCGCGCGGCGCGGGCCTGGGCGTGGATCGCGGCGGCGTCGACGCCGTCGATGCGCAGGGTGTCGAAGAAGCCGTCGGCGACCTTTACCCCGGCCTGGCGCAGCGCGGCGGCGAGGATCGCGGCCTGGCGGTGGACGCGGCGGGCGATCCGGGTCAGGCCGTCGGGGCCGTGGTAGACCGCGTACATGCTCGCCATCACCGCCAGCAGCACCTGCGCGGTGCAGATGTTGCTGGTGGCCTTCTCGCGGCGGATGTGCTGCTCGCGGGTCTGCAGGGTCAGGCGGTAGGCCGGCTTGCCGTCGCTGTCGACCGACACGCCGATCAGGCGGCCCGGCATCGAGCGCTTGTAGGCGTCGCGGCAGGCCATGAAGCCGGCGTGCGGGCCGCCGAAGCCGAACGGCACGCCGAAGCGCTGGGTGTTGCCGACCACGATGTCGGCGCCGAATTCGCCCGGCGACTTCAGCAGCACCAGGGCGAGCAGGTCGCTGGCCACGGCCAGGATCGCGCCGCGCGCGTGCAGCGCGTCGGCGGTGGCCTGGTAATCGCCGAGGCCGCCGAAGGTGTCGGGGTATTGCAGCAGCGCGCCGAACACGTCGGCGCTCGCGGCCTCGCTGTCGTCGGCGACCAGCAGCTGGATCTCCAGCGGCTCGGCGCGGGTGCGCAGCACTTCCAGCGTCTGCGGATGCACGTTCTTCGAGACGAAGAAGGTATCGGACTTGGACTTGGCCGAACGCTTGGCCAGGGTCATCGCCTCGGCCGCGGCGGTGGCTTCGTCGAGCAGCGAGGCGTTGGCGATCTCCATCCCGGTCAGGTCGGCGACCATGGTCTGGAAGTTGATCAGCGCTTCCATGCGGCCCTGCGAGATTTCCGCCTGGTACGGCGTGTAGGCCGTGTACCACGCCGGGTTCTCCAGGATGTTGCGCAGGATGACGTTGGGGGTGTGGGTGCCGTAGTAGCCGCGGCCGATGAAGCTGCGGAGCACCTGGTTCTTCGCGGCGATGGCGCGGATCTTGGCCAGCGCTTCCACTTCGCCGATCGCCGGCGGCAGGGCCAGCGGCTGGGGGGACTTGATCGAGCCGGGGACGATGGCGTCGGTCAGTGCTTCGAGCGAGGCGTAGCCGACCTGCTCGAGCATGTGGCCGATTTCGGCGTCGTTGGGGCCGATGTGGCGCTCGATGAAGGCGTCGTGGTGCTCGAGATCGCGCAGGGTCGAATGAGTCATGGGCAGGGGGCGTCCTAAGGCAACGTGCGGTGCCGCACGCGAGGCGCCCCTCTGTCCTTTTGCCTGAGAGTTTGGAAGCGTGCTGCGGCGCAGGCCGCTTGGGGGAGGGGGGCCGCTGGGGCCGCTCCTGTCCGCGCTCGCTTCGTGCCCCTTCGGCGCCGGTTCCGTCCGCGATGCCGCTGCGGCCGGGCGGTCTCTCCAGAGTTTTGTACACGCGGCGGTCTGGGGCCTGAGCGATTACGGGCGTTGCGCCTTCGGCAGCGGCCGGCCGGGGTGCCCGGGGCGGACGCTTCTCCCACCGCGTGGTCGAAGCGGGGATTATAGCCGTTGCCGAGGCGCGGTTGGGGGGCTGCCCGGGGGCGGCCCGAAGCCGCTGTAGGAGCGGCGCGAGCCGCGACCGCGGGGCGGCCGATTGCGCCGTAGGCGGGGTGTCGCGGTCGCGGCTTGCGCCGCTCCTACAGGGGCTTGCGGACAGATCGAAACAAGCCCGGAGCCGATCAGCGGCACCGCGCGGGAGTATGCTGTCGGCCCCCATTCATGCGATGAGGCCCGGCCATGGCCGCGCGACCGTTCCGCCTGCTGCAACTCGACCACGTGGTGCTGCGCGTGCGCGACACCGCGGCGATGGTGGCGTTCTACTGCGAGGTGCTCGGCTGCAGCGTGGAGCGGCGCCAGGACGAGATCGGCCTGGTCCAGTTGCGCGCCGGCGATTCGTTGATCGACCTGGTCGACGTCGAGGGCAAGATCGGCCGCCTCGGCGGCGCCGCGCCGGGCGAGCAGGGCCGCAACATGGACCACCTGTGCCTGCGCGCCGAACCGTTCGACCGCGAGGCCATCGCGGCGCACCTCGCCGCCCACGGCGCGCGCATCGGCGAGTTCGGCTCGCGCTACGGTGCCGAGGGCGAGGGTCCCTCGCAGTACCTGTACGACCCGGAAGGCAACATGGTCGAGCTGAAGGGCCCGCCCGACGCCCCGGTCGCGGCCTGAGCGCGGGGCGATGAGCGCAGATTCGATGAGCGCGGACCCGATGAGCGCAGACCCGATGAGCCCGGCTGGCCAGAGCCCGACCTGCCCGAGCGCGGCCGCATGAGCGCGGACGCCGCCAAAACGCCGATCCCGATCCGCCGCCTGGCCCTGCTGCTGGGCGGGCTGGCGATGTTCGGGCCGTTCTCGATCGACACCATCTTCCCGGCGTTTCCGGCGATGGGCGCGCAACTGGGCGCGGACAAGCTGCAGATGCAGCAGACCATCAGCGTGTACCTGGTGGCTTATGCGTTGATGAGCATCGTGCATGGGCCGCTGTCGGATGCGATCGGGCGGCGGAAGGTGATTTTGGGTGGGTTGGCGGTCTTTACGTTGGCTTCGGCTGCGTGCGCGTTGGCCACGGATCTGCCTACTTTGCTTTTCTTTCGCGCGGTACAAGGGCTGTCGGCGGGTGTTGGCCTGATCGTCGGCCGCGCCGTCATCCGCGACCTGCTGCACGGCGACGACGCGCAGCGGTTGATGAGCCAGGTGATGATGATCTTCGGCATCGCCCCGGCGATCGCGCCGGTGATCGGCGGCTGGATCCTGGGCTGGTCGCACTGGCCGGCGATCTTCTGGTTCCTGGTCGCGTTCTCGGTGGCGCTGTGGGCGGCGGTGGCGCTGCTGCTGCCGGAAACCCACCCGCCGCAGGCGCGCTTGGCGCTCAAGCCCAAGCGCCTGATGCGCGACTACGTGGCGATCTTCCTCAACCCGCGCTTCCAGCGCCTGACCGCGGTCGGCGCGTTCAACTTCGGCGCGCTGTTCCTGTACATCGCCTCGGCGCCGGCGTTCGTGCTCGACATCCTCAAGCTCGGCGAGCGCGACTTCGCCTGGTTCTTCGTGCCGACCATCGGCGGCATGGTCGCCGGTTCGTTCGTGTCCGGGCGCGCGGCCGGCAAGGTCAGCGGCGACCGCCTGGTCGACATCGGCTTCGCCTGCTGCGCGCTCGCCATCGCCTTGAACCTGGGCTACAACCTGTGGACCGACGCGCCGCGGGTGCCGTGGGCGGTCGCGCCGATGTGCATCGGCGCGTTCGGCATCGCCCTGGTGTTCCCGATCGTGACCTTGTCGATCCTCGACATGTACCCGCACCAGCGCGGCTCGGCGTCCTCGCTGCAGGCCTTCGCCGGACTGGTGGTCAACGCGCTGCTGGCCGGGGTGATCTCGCCGCTGCTGAGCGACAGCGCGCTGCACCTGGCGGTGGCGGCCTCGGGCCTGACCGCGGTGGGGTGGCTGTTCTGGCGCTGGGAAGCCTGGGTGTCGCGCAACCGCGTGGCGCGCGTGCCCGAGGACGCGGTGGTGATCGAGCCGCAGGATTCGTTGTAGCCGTCAGGTCGTGCTGCCGTGGCGGTCGTTTTCTGCAAAAGCGGCGCGCGGCGCGACCGCGAACCGTCGCTTACGGCGCAAACGGGCAACCCCGCAGTCGCGGCTTGCGACGCTCCTGCATTCGGATACCGGCCACCGGCCAAGCCCGGCAAGCCCATGCCCGGCTTCGGGGACTAAGCTGTAGCCACCGCGGCGCGCACGGCGCCGCACCGGCAGCCAGGCCGCGCCACGCGCTCCCAGCCATGTGCATTCGCTCATGCAGGAGCAACCGCCATGGCGCAACGCGTTCCTTTCCACCTGTTCGACGTTTCGGTGCGCGAGCGCATCGAACTGAGCCCGTCGATGCTGCGCTTCGTCTTCGCCGGCCCGTCGCTGGCGCAGGCGCGCAGTTTCGGGCCGGACCAACGCATCAAGATCTTCTTCCCCAACGCCGCCGGCGAGCTCAGCGTGCCGCGCGGCGAGGACTGGTACGCGCGTTACCGCGACCAGCACGAGGCCCAGCGCGCGCCGATGCGCACCTACACCATCCGCGCCTTGCGGCCGGACGCGAGCGAACTGGACGTGGACTTCGCCGCCCACGGCGACAGCGGTCCGGCCTCGAGCTGGGCGCTGCGCGCGCGCCCCGGCGACCGGGTGCTGCTGCTGGCGCCGCACGCCAGCCAGGACGACAGCGGCGGGGTCGAATGGCGCCCGCCGGCGGACGTGCGCGAGGTGCTGCTGATCGCCGACGAGACCGCGCTGCCGGCGGTGGCCGGCATCCTCGAATCGCTGGCCGCGCAGCCGCGCCCGCCGAAAGTGCGCGCCTACATCGAAGTGCCGCTGCGCGCCGACGTGGTCGATCTGGTCGGCCCGGGCGACATGCGCATCCATTGGCTGCCGCGCGCCGAACGGCGCGACGAACCGCCTGCCGACTACGGCGCGCGCCTGGTCGAAGCGATCCGCGCGGCGCAGCTGACGCCGGCGCAGGCGGGCGAGGGCGGCGAGGCGTTGGCGGAGGTCGATGTGGACCGCGAGATCCTGTGGGAACAGGCGGCGGCGACCGCCTCGGGCTTCTACGCCTGGATCGCCGGCGAGGCGGGAGCGGTGATGGCGATCCGGCGGCATCTGGTCGGCGAGCGCGGGTTCGCGAAGTCGGCGATCAGTTTCATGGGGTATTGGCGCAAGGGGCGGGTGCTGGATTGAGCGAGGGCGGCGGCATGTGTTGCTGATGCCGTTGCTTTGCCGTTGCTTTTTCCTTTGCTTGGCCGCCACCTTGCATGCGGCCCCTGTTGCGCAGACCCGGAGGGCGCGCGCATGGATGCGCGCGTGCGCCATCGGGCATGGATGCCCCTTATGGCGCATCCCCGCGCCCGGTGCTGGACTTAGTGGCTTGTGACCTTAAACAAGCGTTTTTCTTTGGCTGCTGGTCTCTAACCTCAAGTGCATCACCTCAGTGAGGCACTGTGAATGGGTCAGCAGTATTCGCATCTGAGCGCAGAAGAGCGCGGGGCCATCATGGTCTTGATCGCCCAAGGGGCGAGCGGACGGCAAATCGCCCAGACGTTGGGTCGGGCGCAAAGCACAATTGCTCGCGAGTTGCGCCGTAATGGGTTTCGGTCCCATTCGGGGCCGCCGCTGCGCGGACGCCCTCGTTTCGACCCTGGCTACGATGCGACCCGGGCGGGCCGGCGGGCCCAGCGACTGCGGCGACGGGCGCGGGTGCGCCGCAAGCTGCGACGCGACACCGTGCTGTGGCGACGCGTGCGCTATTGGCTGGAACGGTGCTGGTCGCCGCAACAGATTGCCGACAAACTGCGGGATCTGTACCCGGACCGGCCCTGGCTGCGCGTGTCGCACGAAACGATCTATACCGCGATTTATGCGATGCCGCGCGGCGAATTGCGCCGCCAGGTGACCCGTCTGCTGCGGCAGGGGCGCAAGTCCGGCCGCCGCACGCGCCAGGGAAGCGACGCCCGCGGCCATCTGCCGGATCTGCCCAACATCCGCCTGCGGCCGCCGGCCGCGCATGAGCGCCTGATGCCGGGGCATTGGGAGGGCGACCTGATCGTGGGCGCGCACAACCGCTCGGCGATTGGGGTATTGGTCTGCCGCCGCACCTTGTACGTCAAGCTGGTCAAGCTCGCCGACGCGACCGCGCACACGGTGCTGGAGGCCTTCAGCTCGGCGTTCGAAGGCGTGCCGGAAAGTTTGAAGAAGACCTTGACCTACGACCAGGGCAAGGAAATGGCATCGCATCGGCAGTTGAGCGAACGCACTGGTTTAGCGATCTACTTCGCCGACCCCCATAGCCCGTGGCAACGCGGAACCTGCGAAAACACCAACGGCTTGTTGCGGCAATACTTTCCCAAGGGCACCGATCTGTCGGTGCATTCTGCGCAGCGCCTCAAAGAGGTGGCGTGGGAAATGAACAACCGCCCCCGCCGTAGCCTGGGCAGGCGCTCGCCCGTCGAGGTGCTCTATGAGGAACTCAAAAACCCGCGGGCGCAGGGTGATGCACTTGGACATTGACTCCGCCACTACTTTCTTTTGTCGCGCTGACAAAAGAAAGTAGCTCGGCCGCTTGCGGACGAAAGCTTTGGATGGTGGCTTGTCGTCGCGCGAAACATCGATAACGGCGAAAGCAGCAGCAAAATCAAAATGGGTTCCGGCTTTCGCCGGAATGACGGGCGAGGGGTTGCGTATCCGACTGTAGGAGCGGCGCGAGCCGCGACCGCGGCAACGCAACCAAGGTGAAACTTTCACTGTGTTTGCCGTGGCGCGGTCGCGGCTTGCGCCGCTCCTACAAGGGGCGTGCCGCGGTGGGATTCGTCTTTGCGTGTGCGTGTGCGTGCGCGTGCGCGTGACGACAAGCGAAGATCCAGAGCTTCCGTCCGCAAGCGGCCGGGTCACTTTCTTTGTCTTAAGCCACAAAGAAAGTAACCAAAGAAAAGGCCTTATCTTTTTCGGATCAAGAGCCACTAGGGCTCGAAAGGGGCGCGGGGCCGCGCCATAAGGGACATCCTGTCCCATGGCGCGCGTGCGCATCCATGCGCACGCCCTCCGGGGCTGCGGGACATGGGCTTCGCGTGGAGTTACGTCCGAGCGAATAGCAACAACAACATCAATGACAACGGCAACAGCTGCAATAGCGGCCTATGGCGATTTCAGCGAAAACTCACAGCAACCCCGGGTCGGTGATCCCGTGCGCGCCGGTCTCCACCCGCCCCGCGATGCGGCGGAAATACTCCGGATCGTTCGCGTCGGTCAGTACGAAGTCGTACCACTGGCAGCTCTCGTCGAGCCGGATCGGCCGGTAGCGCAGCGAGCCCGCGCCGAGCCGCTCCAGGCGCCGGTCGTACAGGCCGTACTGGTCGACCAGTTCCAGCCGCAGCGGCTTGCGGCCCGGGTTGCGCAAGGCCAGCACCAGCTTGCGATGGCGCACGCGCAGGTCGGGGATCGTGGTCGCGCTGGGGTTGGCGCCGTGCAGCGAACCGCGGAATTCGCGGTAGAAGCCGTTCGGCCCGAACACTTGCAGCGCGTAGGCGCGCTCGCCGCCGCTGCGCAAGGGCCAGTCGCCGTTGAGCGAGCGGCCGGGTTCGATGGTGTAGCGGCGCGGCACCGCGTCGGGGTCGAGCAGGTCGTAGACGTGGAACACCGCCGCGGCGCGGCCGCTGTTGCCGAAGCTCAGGCGCAGCGAGCGCGCGTCGCGGTCGAAGCGCTCGCCGACGTGCAGGTCGTACGGCAGCGCGCGCGAAGGCTTGATGCCGGCGTCCTGCCGCGCCGCACTCGGCGTCGCCGGCGGCTTGGGCGCGGGCAGTTTGCTCTGCTCGGCGACGATGCGGTCGGCATCGCCGGTGTAGGGCAGGGTCGGGATCGGTTCGTTGTTCGGGTTCTCGAAGTTGAACGCGGTGGTGAGGTCGCCGCAGACCGCGCGCCGCCACGGGCTGATGTTCGGCTCGATCACGCCGAAGCGCTTTTCCAGGAAGCGGATCACCGAAGTGTGGTCGAACACCTGCGAGTTGATCCAGCCGCCGCGGCTCCACGGCGAGATCGCGTACATCGGCACGCGCGGGCCCAGGCCGTAGGGACGGTCGTAGTAGACCGCCGGATCGGCGGAGGTGCCGTGCGAGGGGCCGGTGCGGGCGAAGTGGTGCTCGCCGCGCAGGTCGACGGTGGAACCGCCGAGCGGCTTGCGCTGCGCGTCCAGCGCCGGCGGCGCCGGCGGCGGCACGTGGTCGAAGAAGCCGTCGTTCTCGTCGAAGTTGACGATCAGCACGGTGCGCGCCCACACCGCGGGATCGGCGGTGAGCGCGTCGAGCACGCGCGCGGTGTAGTCCGCGCCCCAGATCGGCGCCGACGGGCCGGGGTGCTCGGAATACTTGGCCGGCGCGACCAGCCACGACACCTGCGGCAGCTTGCCGCTGCGCACGTCGTCGGCCAGATCCTCCAGCGTCCAGGTCTTCAGCGCCTTCTCCGCCAGCGCCGAACCCGGCGCGGCCGCGCGGTACTGGCGGAAGCCTTCCAAGGGGTTGTCGGAGAAGTTGTCGTCCATGTCCTGGTACAGCTTCCAGCTGACCCCGGCGCGCTCCAGCCGCTCGGGATAGGTGGTCCAGAAATAGCCTTCGCCGGCCGGGCCGGAGTCGTCGAAGGTGTTGACGATGGCCGGGCCGCCGCGGTCGGCGGCCGGGTTGTTGGTGCCGGTCCACAGGAACAGGCGATTGGGATTGGTGCCGGTCAGCTGCGAGCAGTGGTAGGCGTCGCACAGGGTGAAGGCGTTGGCGAGCGCGTACTGGAACGGAATGTCGGCTTCCAGGTAATGGCCCATCGAGCGCTCGGTCTTGGCCGGCAGCCACTGGTCCATCTTGCCGTTGTTCCAGGCCGCCTGGGCGTCGGGCCAGGTGTGCGGCGTGCCGCCGATGCGCTGCGCGCTGGTGGTCTTGGTATCGATGTGCCAGGGCTGGATTTCGCGGCCCTTGGCGTCGGTCTGGCGCCACACCGGCTTGCCGCCGGGCAGCGGGATCGGGAAGCGGTCGCCGAAACCGCGCACGCCGCGCATCGCGCCGAAGTAATGGTCGAAGGAGCGGTTCTCCTGCATCAGGATCACCACGTGCTGGACGTCGTGCAGGGTGCCGGTGACGCGCGCGGCGGGAATCGCCAGCGCTTTCTGGATCGACGGCGGGAACAGGTTGAGGGCGAGGCCGGCGGCGGTCGCGCCGGCGGCGCCGCGCAGGAAGCCGCGGCGCGAGGTGTCGTGTTGGTCGGTCATGGCGATCCGGGCGTGGGTCCCGCTCGAGAGCGGAGGCTGGGGGATGCGGTGGGCAGTACCGCTTCGGCAGCGTGCTGCGGGCGTATGGCAGTGCGGTGACGGTTCGCGGACCGCGGCGCCGACCTGTGGCGGCGTTCGCGCCGCGGTTGTGCGCGATGGCCCGTCCGGCCCCGCGCTGGCATACTCCCGGTTCAGTCAAAGCAAGGGAATGTCATGAACGAGACCGCCATCCCCGACGTCGCCCTGGTCGACAACACCGAACAGCGCACTCCGCTGGTGCTGGTGCTCGACTGCTCGGGCAGCATGACCGGCCCGCCGATGCAGCAGTTGAACGAAGGCCTGAAGCTGCTGGAGGACGAACTCAAGAGCGACGTGATCGCGGCCAAGCGGGTGCGCGTGCTGGTGGTGCGCTACGGCGGCTTCGACCAGGCCGAGCCGGCCGGCGACTGGTGCGACGCGATGGACTTCACCGCGCCGGTGCTGGAAGCGGCGGGCACCACCCCGACCGGGCGCGCGATCGACTTGGCGCTGAGCGAGATCGAAAACGAGAAGCAGCGCTTCAAGGCCGCCGGCGTGGCCTATACCCGGCCGTGGCTGTTCCTGATGTCCGACGGCGCGCCGACCGACGCGTGGGAAGCCTCGGCGCAGCGCGCGCGCGATGCGGAAACCGCCAACAAGGTGGCGATCTTCCCGATCGCGGTCGGGCAGGGCGACGAGCGCATCATGAGCCAGTTCAGCAGCAAGGGGCCGGGCGGGGTCAAGCGCCTGCAGGGCCTGCAGTTCCGCGAGCTGTTCCTGTGGCTCAGCGCGAGCATGCAGGTGGTCTCGCAGTCGCGTCCGGGCGGCGCCGCGCAGCTGCCTTCGACCGACACCTGGTCCTCGGTTCCGACCTGAGCGGGGCGCGCATGGGCTGGCGGATCTATGCCGCATCGGCGGTCGGCACCTCGCACCTGGACAAGGGCATTCCCTGCCAGGACGCGTGCGCCTTCCACGTCGAGGGCGAATTGTTGGCCGCGGTGGTCTGCGACGGCGCCGGCTCGGCCGCGCGCAGCGACGTCGGCGCGCGGCTGATCGCCGACGGCCTGGCGCGCGCGCTGGGCGAGCGGCTGGCGCGCGAACCGGAACTGCTGGCGGGGCCGCGCGAGGACTTCGCCGCGGCCGCCGCCGAAGCGGTGGCGCAGGCGCGCGCGGCGCTGGTCGAGCGCGCCGACGCCGACGGCCGCGCGCTCGGCGACTATGCCGCGACCGTGGTCGGTTACGCCGGCGACGCGCACAGCGGCTGGTTCCTGCACATCGGCGACGGCATCGGCGTGGCCGAAGCCGTCGACGCGGACGCCGCGGCGCCGGTGGTGTCGCTGCCGGCCAACGGCGAGTACGCCAACGAGACCTGGTTCGTGACCGGCGAAGGCTGGCGCGAGCAGTTGCGCGTGCTGCGGGTGCCGGCGCCGACCGCGCGCCTGGCGCTGATGTCCGACGGCGCGATGCCGTTCGCGATGGCGCGCGGCAACGCCGCGCTGTATGCGCCGTTCATCGATCCGGTGTCGCGCTACCTGGCTTCGGTGGACGAGGACACCGGCAGCCGCGCGCTGCACGGCACCCTGGCCGATCCGCGCACGCACGGCATCACCTCCGACGACAAGACCCTGCTGATCGCGCTGCGGGGCTGAGAACGCCGGCGATGAGCAGCCTCACCACCGGCAGTCCCATCCACATCGGCTCGCGCGCCACGCGCCTGGGGCCGCTGATCAAGAGCGGCGGCGCCGGCAGCGTCTACCTGCTCGGCGACGATCCGCGCAGCGTGGCCAAGATCTACCACGCGCGGGTCGATCCGCCGAGCTACACCGACCGGATCGAGGCGATGCTGCAGCTGCGGCCGAAGCTGCCCGACCAATACGAGGACGGCAAGCGCTACGTGCAGATCGCCTGGCCCGACGCGACCGTGCGCGACGCGCAGGGGCGCTTCGTCGGCTTCGCGATGCCGGCGCTGGACGTGGATGCCACTTCCGAGCTCGAGCAGATCCTGCAGGAGCGCCAGGCGCGCGCGGCCGGGCTGCCGGTCGGGCTCGGCCACAAGGTCACCCTGGCGGCGAACCTGGCCTCGGTGCTCGCGGCGCTGCACGCGCAGCACCATTACGTGGTCGACCTCAAGCCGGTCAACCTGCGCTTCTATCGCGCTTCGCTGTACATCGCGCTGCTGGACTGCGACGGTTTCAGCATCCAGGGCCGCGGCCGCCGCTTCCACGCGCCGCAGTACACGCCCGACTACCTGGCGCCGGAATACCAGATCCGCGCGCTCGACGAAGCCGGCGAAGAAACCCAGGACCGCTTCGCCCTGGCGGTGGTGATCTTCCAACTGCTGAACTTCGGCATCCATCCCTACAGCGGCCGGCCCGCCTACGACCGGGTGCCGACCGACGTGCCCGGGCGCATCCGCGAGCGTTGCTACGCCTATTCCCAGCGCGGCAATCCGATGATGGCGCCGAACCCGGTCAGCGGCCACGCGCTGATGCCGCGCGAGTTGCGCGACCTGTTCGACCGCGCCTTCGGCGACGATCCTTCGCAGCGCCCGAGTTCGTCGCAGTGGAGCGAATGCTTGCGCGCCTATGCCCAGCCTTCGCGCGGGCTGATCGTGATCTGCGCCAACAACCGCGAGCACCAGCACTACGCCGGCCAGCCGTGCGCGGCCTGCGTGCGCCACGACCTGCTCAACGTCACTGCGCGCACCGCCGCGGCGCGGCCGCGGCCGGCGCCGCACGCGCGCGCGCCGCGACCGCAACCGCAGGGGCGCGGCTGGTGGCGCACCGCCGCGCCGGCGCAACCGGCGGCGACCGCGCCGCCGCGGCTGCGGGTGGCGCGGCCGCAACCGCCGATGCAATGGAATCCCTACTACGCGCCGCCGGCGGGCCCGCCGAGCGCGCCGGCGCCGTCGCGCAGCGGCTGGCGCGCGCGCCTGGCCGGACGCGTGCGCGCGCTGGCCGCGCTGGCCGCGCCGCTGGCGTTCGGCTATGGCGCGAGCCAGGTGCAGCGTTTCTACGAATCGCTGCGGGTGGCCACGCGCACGCCGCTGGACGGCTGGATGAACCTGATCCTGTTGACCTTCCTCGGCGCCGGCTTCATCGCGCTGTGCTACGTGTTCGTGATCGCGATCCCGCGACGGCTGGTGCGCCTGTGAGCTGGCGCCGGCCGAACTACCGCTGGCAGATGCGCGCGCCGACCCGCTTCCCGCTGGTCAAGTCGCTGGTGCTGGCGTTCTTCACCGTGCTGGTGCTGGCGCCGGCGACCGCCTGGGTGATGTCGCTGCCGATGTGGGCGATGGACACGCTGGGCTATCTGCTCGCTTCCTCGGCGCAGCCGCGCATGCGCTGGTTCGGCGCGGCGATGCTGTTGGCCGGCGTGCCGTCGCTGGCGGCGGTGGGCTGGCGGGCGTGGCGCGATCGCGATCTCGACGCCGGGGTGATGGCGGGCGTCGCGACGGTGGCGTGGCTGGTGCTGATCACGATGGTGTTGCGCTGACGGCGCATTCGCCGATCGCCGCGAACGGCCGCGCGCGCAAGCGGCGCGCCTGAGCGCAAGGACGAACCGAGGCAGCGGGCCTGAAAGCCCTCCCACAACCGCTGGGGAGGTCCGGTCAGCGGCGGCGCGCATCGCGCGCGCGAGCTTGTGGGAGGGCCTTCAGGCCCGTTGCCTTGGTGCCGGTCGACGCCTTCGGGCCGACCCGTTCGCCTGCTTGCATCCTTCCCGCGTCGCGCGCCTGCGCGCCGATGGCCCATTTCCGAATTCCCGGTCCCGCACCAGGCAAGCTCCGGCCGGTGCGCGTCGGCCCCCTGCCTGACGCGCACCGGCCGGATCGCCGGGACCGGCTCCTGCAAGCCGGCCCCCCATCGGCCCGGGGCGCGCCGCCCGTTGCAGGCGGAGGCGCCGGATGCGTTGCCTGGACCGCCCTGGGGTGGCGGTCGAAGCGGGCCGATGCTTGCTCGTGGCGGCCGGTCGCGACCGGCCGCGCGGTAAGTCGTCGCCGTCAGCCTCCCGCGTTGGGCAGTTCGGCCACGGTCGCGCCGACGATGCTCGGCTTGCGCGACGTGGTGGCGCCGGAAAACGTCTGCGTCGCCGGGTCCGCGCTCCAGCCGGCGGCGAGGCTGCCGCCTTCGGCTTCGAACACGAACGGCCCGATCCGCAGCCCGGTCGCGGCCTTGAACGGGTCGGCGAAGCGGCGGAAGGTCGAGGTGCTGGTGCGGATCGCGAACGAGGGCCGGTAGCCCACGCACACGCCGCTCTTCATCAACCCGAAGAAGCCGCGCTCGCCGAACACCGGCTGGCCGCGGGTTTCCACGGTGTCGCCGCCGAAGGCGCTGTAGCCGGGCATGAACGGCCCGTCGATCATCGAGCGGGCGAACTCGCCGTCGAACCACTCGCCCGGGCGGATGGCGATGGTGTCCACCGCCTGGAAGTCCAGCGACAGCTCCAGCTTGTTGTCGAATTCGAATTCGTCGATGCGCTCCCAGCGGCCGTTGATGCGCACCTGCCAGAACAGCTGGCGGATGCGGCCGCGGCGGCCGGCCCAGGTCTGGGCGAAGTCGTAGGGCGCCTCGCGGTTGCTGAAGCCCAGGGTGACCCCGGCCGGGCCGCGGCCGGATTCGACCTGCGCCACCCACTCGTCGCAACTGCGCGCCAACCGCCAGTCCGGGACCTTGGGCATGCGGATCAGGTTGAGGTCGGACAGGCGCACGTGGAAACGCTCGTCGCCGCAGCGGCGTTGGGCCTGGCCGAGCCCGGGCGACTGGCATTGGGCGACCAGCGCGGCGTAATGGGCCTGGGCCCGGTTCATCCCGGCCTGGGCGGCGACGATGCGCGCCTGGTGGCCGCGCCCGCGCTCGCTGCCGAGCCACTGGGTGAAGCTGGGCTGGTTGTCCTCGACCTGGGCGGCGTAGGCCGAGGCGGCCGAGGCGCTGGCCAGGGTGTACTGGTTGGTCGCGGTGGTCAGCGCGTCGTCGGCGTCGTTGAGGTGCTGGCGCAGGCTGCGGTAGTCGGTCTGGGCCAGCGCGGTGTTGAGGAACTGCTGGTAGGCCTGGTGCACGGTGTCGCCGCTGGAGACATAGGCGCCGATCGCGCTCCATTGCGGCGCGGTGGCGCAGAAGTCGTGCTGGGCGGCGTGGACGAAGCCGGCCTGCGGGCACGGCCAGTCCCAGGGCACGCTGGGGTAGATCAGCTGGAAGTCGTCCGGCGACAGGCCCATCGAATCGACCAGGGCGCGGTAGAGCAGGCCCCAGGGCTTGTCGTCGAAGTCGGCGTTGGCGGCCAGGCCGGCGTCGAGCCGGGCGAGTTCCAGCAGGCGCCGGTCCTGGGCGCCGTGGCGGAACTGCGACAACGGGCCGGTCTCCTCGTCCTGCGCCTCCAGCGACGGCGGCGACGCTTCGCCGACGTGGGAATACGGGGGCTCGAATTCGGACATGGTGCGCTCCTGCCTGGCTTTGCGCGCCGCGGGCCGCGGGCCCGGGAGGGCATCGCGGCGGCGGATCGCGGCGTGCGGCGATCCGTTGCCGCGCAGGCTGCGCGCCGGCCGGCAGGCGCGCCTTACGGCAACCTTACGGAGCGATAATCGTTTTTATTTCAATGACTTGAGTTCGAGTCCGCGGCGCCGCCGCGCGGCGGCAGGCGGCCCGCGGAAGGTTTCGAAGCGGCCCGCGGCCCGGGCTCACGGCCGCTAACCCCGCGCTCACCGCCGCCCTACCGGGCCTCACCGGCATCTGCGACCGGGGTCGCGAAGGGTCGCAAAGGGCGGCGACCGTAAGGTTGTCGGAAGGTGCCGGCGCGGCCGCGCGGCCAAGGTGGGGGCGCGGCCGTTGCCGCAGCTTCGCGCCGGCCGCCCCGCTTCGATGGGTCGGACCGTCGGCCCGATCCGCGGGCCCGGCCGGCGCAGGCCCACCGTCTCGCGCACCTTTATTCCCGGAGAGAGAAACCCATGAACGCCACCCTCGTGAAGTGGTCGCTGACCGCCGCCCTCGCGCTCGCCGCGGTCCCGGCCCTGGCCGCCGAGCCGCTGCCGGCCTGCAAGGACCTGCCCAAGAACGTGCAGACCATGATCCGCGACTTCGACGCCTGCGCCCGCACCGCCGACCCGGCCAAGGCCTGCCTCCGGTCCAAGCTCAACGCCCGCGCCTACGACAACGCCCAGGGCCTGCTGCCGCCGCTGGGCGGGATCGGCGCGCAGTACTGGCGAGCCTCGCCGGCGCTGCTGGGTTCGCCGCAGGGCCTGGTCTACAACCTCGCCGTCGGCGCGAAGGGCAAGCCGATCAGCAAGCGCTACTACACCGGCGACAACTTCAAGGCGTTCTGCGAGATCGCCGGCAAGTGACCCCGCGCGGGCGGCGGCGCGGACGCGCCGCCGTTCCGCCGCCGCCCCTTCTTCGAGGACCACCGCCATGAACCACATCGATCGCGCCGCGTTCGTCCTGGGCCTGTGCCTGCTCGCCGGCGCCGCCGCCGCGGCCGCGCCCAAGGCCTGCACCAGCCTGCCGCCGGACATCAAGGAAGCCATGCGCACCATGTCGTTCTGCATCACCGCCACCGACCCGGTGGCCGAGTGCGGGCGCAACGGCATGGACGTGCAGATCTTCTCCAACAACGAGGGCAAGCTGCCCAACGCCGGCCGCGGCCAGGTGTATTGGGAAGGCAAGATCCGCCAGAACACCGGCGCCGCCGGGCAGCGCCGGCTGGTGTACCTGGTCACCGACGGGACCAAGAAGGTGGTCGCGGCGCGGTACTACACGCCGGACCACTACGCGAATTTCTGCACGATCAACTGAGGCCGGAGCGGCGCGGACCGCGCCGGCGCGGGCGTCGCGCCCGAGCGCCGGGCATCGCGGCCCGGCCGCGCGCGGCGGGCGACGCGTGCGCGCCGCCCGCCGCGGGGATGCGGACGCGGCTTACTTGCCCTTGCCCTTGGTCGGGGTGATCTGCGGATCGTTGCCGACCTGCGGATCGCAGGAGATCAGCTCCACGTCGTTGTAGTTGCTCTGGCGGTCGCGCACCAGCACGGTGAAGAAGATCAGCGTGGACACCGAGTTCTTGTTGAACAAGAACACCTTGCGCACGTTCTTCTCGCCGTCCTTGTCGTACTCGAACTCCGGCTCGCCGATCTGCTTGAAGGCGTCGGAGGTCAGCACGTTGACGATCTCGAAGCGCTCCTGGACCTGCGCCTCGAACGCGTATTCGATCCAGACCGGGCCGCCCTGGAAGGTCACCACGTCCGGGGCGAAGCTGTAGAAATAGTGGCCCTTGCCGGCGTTGCCGCCGAAACCGACGTGGGCCACGGTCAGCTCGATGCGGTGGGTCGGGTACTTGCCGTCGGGCTTGTGGCGCTTGTGCTTGCGCGCGTACTTGTCGGCGATCGCCGCCGGCTTGGCCGCTTTGGCGGAATCGTTCTTGGCGGAGTCTTTCTTGGCCATGATGGGGTTTCCTGTGGTCATGGTGGCTGCGGAGCGGTTTCGTAGAGGGCCACGAAACCGGGATTGCGGTAGCCGGCGCGCCGCAGCCAGGCGATCTGGCGCGCCGCGTCGGCGCGCTCGCCCAGATGCACCTGGCTGCGCGACCAGGCGTCCAAGACGATGCGGTCGCGGGTGTCGGCGACGGCGTCGGCGAGCAGGCGCTCGACCTGGCGGAAGTCGGCGCGCGCGCGCGCGGCCTCGCCGTCGGCGGCGTAGCGCTCGCCGCGCCAGGCCAGCGCGCGGGCGAGGCTGGACAGGTTGGGGATGTCGGCCGGCGCGTTGCGTTGCAGCGCCTGCAGGTCGGCGATGGCGGCGTCGGCGGCGCCGATGCCGGCGCGCGGATCGGCCTGGACCAGGCGCAGCCGCACCGTCGCGTCGAGCAGGCGCCATTCCGGCGGCGGATCGGTCTCGCGCATGATCGGCGCCAGCGTGCGCTGCGCCGCGCGCAGCCGTTCCAGCGCGCGTTCGCGCGCGCCGGCCATCGAAGCGACCCAGCCGGCGTGGGCGTAGGCGTGACCGAGATTGCGCCGCCACACCTTGTTGTCGGGTTGCTGCTCGACCAGCGAGGCCAGCATGCGCACGGCCTCGGCGCTCTCGCGTTCGGCCTGTTCCACTTCGCCGCGGTCCAGCGCCAGCACCGAGCTGCGCAGCAGCGAGGTCGCCAGTTTGCGCCGCCATTCGTCGGCGTCGGGCTCGCTGTCGACCAGTTCGCGCAGCATCTGGGTCTGCGCCGCGTAGCCCTGCGCGGCCTCGGCCAGCAGGCCGCGCGCGTCCTGCGCGCTGCTCAGCCACGACAGGCTGTCGACCAGTTCGAAGCGCAGCGACTTGTCGTCGGGCTTGTCGGCGAGCAGTTGCCGCTTGATCGCCACCGAGCGCGCGAACAGCTCGCCGGCCTCGTCGCTGCGCTGGCCGCTGAAGGCCAGGGTGCCGAGGTTGTTGAGCGCGTAGGACAGCTCCAGCCGCCAGCGCGGATCGGCCGGCGCGCGCTGGACCAACTGTTCGGACGCGCGCAGGTAGGCCTGCCAGTGGCTGCGCGCGCCGTCGAACCGCTTCTGCTGGTAGTCGTGATAGCCCAGCCAATAGGCGGTGGTACCGGATTCGGCCAGCGCGTCCAGCGACTGCGGCGCGCCGGCGACGGCGAGCGCGGAGGCCTCCTGCGCGCGCTCGAACGCGGCGCGCGCCTCGGCGAAGCGGGCCTGGTTCATCAGCACCTCGCCGACCGTGCGCAGCGCGCGCGCGTGGCTGACCAGCTCGCGCGGCTGCATGTCGGCCTCGGGCATGCGCTCCAGGTAGGACAGCGCCTGGCTGCCGACGCTGTCGAGCAGCTTGAGGTTGCCGATCGGACGCAACTGCTCGGCCAGGTCGCCGAGCATGAAGGCGACCAGGCGTTGGGCCTGGTCGCGGCGCTCCTCGGCCTCGCGCCGCGCCTGCCAGGCCTGCAGGCCCAGGCCGATCGCGACCACGGCCAGCAGGCACAAGGTCCCGATCGCGCCGGCGCGCAGCCATTGCTTGCGCCGTTGCTGGCGCTCGGAGGCGTGCAGGAACTGCAGGTCGTCGGCGTCGAGATCGGCCGGCAGGCGGCGCGCGGCTTCGCGCGCCTCGGCCAGCGGCCGGCCCGGATTGAGCAAGTGATCGTTGCGCCGGCCCTCGGCGGCCCAGCGCTTGGCCGCGCGCTGCAGGCGTTCGCGCGCCTGCAGCAGCTGCCGGTTCTCGCGCGTCCACTCGCGCGCGCGCGGCCACTGCCGCAGCAGCGCTTCGTGGGCGACGCCGAAGCCGGGTTCGCCGCCGCTGAGCTCGCCGACGAACAGGCGCGCGCGCACGAACGCCTCGGCCAACTCGCGCGCGGCCGCGTCCTCCAGGCTCGACCACGGCACCCGCCGGCCGGTGACCGCGTCGCTGTCGGGGCGGATCACGATCAGCGCCGCCAACACCCGCTCCAGCGCGGCCTGCGCCGGCGCCGGCAGTTCGGCGAACGCCTGCTCGGCGCGGTGCGCCAGCGCGCCTTCCAGGCCACCGAGTTCGCGGTAGGTCGACAGCCGCAGCACGCCGCCGTCGCCCTGGCGCTCGTACAGCGCCTGCAGGGTGTGCTGCAGCAGCGGCAGCGAATCGGGATGCTCGGCGGCGGCGTCGCGCAGCAGGTCGTCCAGGCGCAGCGAGCTGTCGGGGTCTTCCTCGAAGCTCAGCCCGGCCAGCGCCGCCGGCGCGCGGATGATCTGGCCGATCTCGCCGATGCGCGGGGTCAGCAGGTCGATGTGGCCGTCGCCGGCCTTGAGTTCGGCCAGGCCCGGGATTTTCTCCACCAGCGCCGGGTAGAAGTCGCTGCGGGTGATCGCGATCGCCGCGACCCGCGCGCTCGCGCACAGCGCGTGGAGCGCGGCGCCGAAGTCGCGGCGGTCGCTGTCGTCGATGCCGGGCGCGGCGACCGCGGCCTCGGCGTGGTCGACCACCAGCAGCAGGTGGGCGCGCTCGGCCGACGCCGCGGTGCGGCGCACGAAGGCGTCGTCGATGCGCGCGCGCACCGCGTCGGGCGCGCCGCGCAACTGCCGTTCCAGCCATGCCGCCTCGCTGTCGAGGAACACCGGGCGGCCGTCCAGCGACCACGCGCACAGCGCCTGCGCCAGCCGCGCCAGCAGGTCGCCGCCGCGGCAGGCGCCGAGGTCGAAGTAGGCGCTGGCCAGCGCGTGCAGGCCGTCGAAACCGCCGTCCTGGCGCAGCAGCGGCAGCACTCCGGCGCGCAGCAGCGAGGTCTTGCCGCAGCCGCTGGCGCCGGAGACCAGGACGAAGCGGCGCTGGTTGTCGATCTGCTCGCGCAGCGTCGCCAGCAACTCGGCGGTGGCGCGGCTGCGGCCGAAGAACACCCCGGCGTGGCCGTGATCGAACGAGCGCAGGCCGACGTAGGGACTGCCCTGGGTCCATGCCGCCGCGCGCGGCAGGCCGCTGCGGTAATCGTCGGGGAAGGCCACCGGCGCGATCAGGCGATAGCCGCGCTTGCGGATGGTCTCGATGAACTCCGGTTCGCGGCTGCTGTCGCCCAGGCGCCGGCGCAACTGGGCGATGGTCTTGTGGACCGGATTGTCGCCGTAGAAGGTGCCGCGCCAGATCTCGATCAGCAGTTGCTCGGCGCTGACCACCTCGCCGGCGCGCTCGGCCAGCGCGATCAGCACCTCCATCATGCGCGGTTCCAGCGCGGTGGACTGGCCGTCGCGAACGATGGTCAGGCGCTCGGGCTGCACCAGCAGCGCGCCGATGCGGAACTGCGAGACGCTGGCCAGGTTCTTGATCCGATCGATGCGTTGGGGCATCGCAGCGTGCGCTCGCGTGTCGTGCTTCAGGTCGTCGGGGGCGGTGCCGCGCGAAGCCTCAAGCGCGCCCCGCGTCCGCGGGCGCGGCCGGAGCCGGCGCGGCGGGCGAGGGGCCGCCGTGGGCGCTGCGCCCCTTCGCAGCGCCGAGCGGGGTGTGTCGCTGCGCGCAAACTAACAAACCTTGTCGCTTGCGTCTGTATCGAAAACGCAACTTCGGTGCGTTCGCCGGGCGCCTGTGCAGTATCCGGCGCTTGGGTGCGATCGGTGTCCGGTTGCGGTCGCAGTTTGCGTAACGCGCGCGCGAGAAAGTCGGCCGCAGCCGCGGCGGCAAGGAACGTGGGGCGGCGAGGCGCGGCGGGATGCGCCGGGACCGGCGATGCCGGCGTGCGAGTGCGGATACGCCGAAGCAAACACCGGACGCAGAAGGGCGGAGATAAAAAAAGCCGGCCGGGGGCCACCCCCCGCGGCCGGCACAGGCTTGCGGCCGAGGGGGATCAGCCGCAGCAATCGCGCGTCGACGAACGTCGCGGCCGCGCGCGGTCGGGACGTGGGTCGAAAGCGAGATGGTCCGCGAAGCCGCGACAACGGCCGCGGGATCGCGAAGGCACAGAAGGATCGCCGGCACGCGCGGCGAAGGCGTCGCGGCGTCCCGACGCGAACATCGGCGCCACCCGCGACGGGCGGCAGGGACGCGCAGCGATGCGGATCGAACAGTCGGGTGGCGACGACATGGCTGCGACCGTAGCAGCGCGCGCCGATGGCGAACTTGACGCGGCTCACAGCGCCGAGCGCAGGCGTGCGCCGGGGTATGGCGGCCGCTCGGCGCGACTGCAACAGGATTGCATCGCGGCGTACGCGGTGGCCGACTTTCGTCGTACGCGCGGTTTCGCGGTCGCGGCTCGCGCCGCTGCTACAGGGGCTGCGCCGTGGCCTGTTCGACGGTAGGCGCTGCGCAAGCTGCGACCGCGACAACCGACCGACCACGCACCCCTGAAACCGGGCTGCGTGTCGCCGAACTCAACCCGCGCACTCCTGCGTCCGCAGCGCCGGCGCCGGCTTCTGCCGCAACGCCTGCGCCACCGCCACGCCGAGCAGGGTGAGCCCGCCGCCGATCCAGTGGTACGCGCGCAGCGGTTCGTCGAGCAGGCACACCGCCAGCAGCGCGGTGAACACCGGGGTCAGGTTCATCAGCACCGCGGTCTTGTCGGTGCCCAGCCGCAGCAGCCCGTGCATCCAGAACCACGGCGCCAGGGTCGAGGCGAGGATGCCGGCGTAGAGCACCAGCGGCAGGTTGTGCGCGGTCAACGCCACCGACGGCGCCAGCGCGAATCCCGGCAGCAACAGCACCGTGCCGCACAGCACCTGCAGGTACAGCGACTCGCCGTTGGGGATCGGCAACGCCCAGCGCTTGACCAGCACGCCGTACAGCGCATACGAGAACGCCGCCAGCAGCATCATCATCTCGCCGCGGCCCAGGCCCTGCTGCAGCAGTTGCGCCGGATGGCCGCCGCTGAGCAGCCAGGTCAGGCCGGCGAACGACACCACCGCGCCGATCAGCATGCCCGGCGACGGCCGGGTCTTGAGCAGGACCATGCCGATCACCATCGTCATCGGCGGAATCGCCGCCACCACCAGGCCCATGGTCATCGCGCTGACGCTGTGCGCGGCGAAATAGGCCAGCGACTGATACAGCACCATGCCCAGCGCGGCCAGCACCAGCAGCTTGCGCCAGTACGGCCGCACCTGCGCGCGCAGCTTCCATACCCGCGGCAGCATCAGCGGGGTCAACACCAGCAGCGCGACCAGCCAGCGGTAGAACGAGATCGCCGCCGGCTCGATCGCGCCGGCCGAGAGCTTGCTGACGATCGTGTTTCCGGCCCAGATCAGGGTGGCCAGGATCGGCAGTAACAGGTGCATCGCAACATCCTTCCGTACAACGGCACAACGTGGGGGCAGGCTATTTTAGAATGTCGGTTAGCCGGCAAATGCCGATAACCCGACACTCCGTAGCGAGGCCCGGACAAATGCGCCGCAGCCGCCAGTTCCATTACCCCTACCGTTCATTGCCCGGCCCGCTGCTGCTGCGCTACGAGGCGCTGGCGGTGGACACCGAGAGCGCGCTGCACCGCCATCCCTGGGGCCAGCTGGCGTTCGTGGAGTCCGGCAGCATGGCCTTCGCGGTCGAAGGCGAGCCCTTGTTCGCGCCGCCGGGCTACGCCGCTTGGATCCCGGCCGGCATGGACCACACCTCGCACAACCGGCGCGAAGCCAAGTGCCGCCTGATCAACATCGCCGAGCGCTACACCCCGGCGTTGCCGGCCGCGCCGGGCATCGTCCGCCTGCACCCGCTGTTCCTGGCCGGGGTCGAGGACCTGTTCGACCGCGGCATCGAGATCCCCGACACCCCCGCCGACCGGCGCCTGGCGCGGGTATTGATCGACAAACTGCTGGCCACGCCGATGCTGCAGCGCTTCGTGCCGCACAGCGACGACCGCCTGCTCGGACCGATCCTGGACGCCTTGCAGCACGCGCCGGGCGACAACACCACGCTGGAAGAATGGGCGCAGCGCGTGCACACCACCGAGCGCACCCTGAGCCGGCGCTGCCGCGACGAGCTGGGCATGTCGTTCAGCCAATGGCGGCAGCGGCTGCGCTTCCAACAATCGATCCCGCTGCTGGAACTCGGGCGCAGCGTGCAACAAGTGTCGGCGCAGATGGGCTATGCCAGCGCCTCGGCGTTCATCGCGATGTTCCAGCAGTTCAGCGGGACCACGCCGCAGAAATTCCGGCAGGGGAAGAAGGGGTAGGGGCTGCTGCGCTGGTGCCGAGCGGTCTCGCAGCTGTGTCGTCTCATCCCAAGGCAACGAATTCCAACCCGCTCATTCCGGCGCAAGGCGGGATCCATTTCGATCCTGCCGTTGTCAGCAGGCCTTGGATCGCATCGCCTGGCGTTTGAACCTGCAGCCGCAGGTGAGTCTGGACGCGCGTATGCCGGCGGAGGTGTTCCTGGAGAAGCTTTACGGTCGGCTGACGAGCCTTTCTGTCGCCGACGTGCTGGCGATGATGCGGCGCACCGGAATGTTGGCTCCGCTCTCCAGGGACATCCGCCGAGCCGTCGCTGTTCGCCGCCCGGTGACACAGCGCATCGAACTGCCCTCGGCCGCTTCGACCTCGCCGCCGAGCGCACTCGCTCTTACTCCGAATCGAAATACGGATGGAAGGAAAAATACAAGGCAAGACTGGCGGTCCGGTTCGCCTGCATCAGTACGTCGCGGTGCGCTCGCAAACACATAATGAGGTAATACGGATCTGCGCCCTCGCCCGGAGAGCGTCTGCAAAGTTCGTCGTCGGTATCCAGCAGGGCCTGAGCGATCGGGTAGCCGGTAAAGCCATGAAACTCCTGCTCCGGGGTCTGGGCGACGACGCCGAACGCCGCCTCCAAACTGTCCAGTGCGAGCGCGATATCCTCGTGTCCGAGCAATACCGCGGGCCGGGTGATGTACTTCAGCCCGGGCAGCGTGTCCAGGTGGTCCATCGCCCACGTTTCGACATAAGCGCCCCGACTGGTGCTGGTGAAGCGGTATTCCCCCTCGCAATGCTTCTGGTATAGGGCCTGAAGCTCGGGATCGTGCTCGAGGTCGAGCGGGCCTTGGGGCGCTTCGCTCTCAGGGATGAGAAAGAGGAACGAGTAGGCATCGGTCGCCATGGTCGGCTCAAAGGTGGTGGCGGGAGGCGGCTGACGCGATTTATCGAGTAATCCAATAGGCGACGAGCTGGCAGCCAAGGATCGATTGCAACTGACTTATCTGCTCGGACGATGGATTCTCGGCGGGGTCGGCCAGCGCGGCTTCGATGATGAAGCTGCCGAACCGATCGCCGTTTGGATAGCGCAGCTGATCCAACGAGGTGCTGGCTCCACAGCATGGCGTGGTGATCCGCAGCTCGTTGAAGTGAGTGCCGTCCCAGGCGTCGCTCATCGCGTCGCTCCACCACGGCGCGGTATCGGCATCGCAGAAAGGGCACTTCGGCTCCTCGAATCCCTCGCCCGCATCGAAGAAGTGGATGCCGGGCCTGCAGGAGGCGTGGACCTCTTCCGCGCTGGGAATCAGCGCGCGGACTACGGCCTGCGCGGTATCGATAGCGTCGGGGGCCGGGTAGAAGCGCGGATCGACCGGTACGAGCTGGAAGTGATGTTCCGCCACGCGACCTCCTTGGCGTGTCTTGAGCATCCTGCCGCCCGGGGGATCGGGCTCGGCATCGGCTACCGACGGGCGGCCGGGAGCCAGGATAAAGGATCGCGAACCGCATGGACTATCAATCGCGCTGGCTGCGGCGCCTGTGCTTGGGCTGGGTATCCGCCAGGGCCAAAAGCAACGGTAACAGCCTGCGGATTCCGGCGTTCCCCGGAATGACGAGATTGGGGGGAACGACAGGCCTGGGCGATACAACGCGGTCGGGGTGGCGATTCGGTCGGCTGCGGCGCGGCGCAGCGGCCTCAGCGCTGGGGAACTGCGGCCTGTTCCGCTGCCGCCTGCGCGGCGCGCTGCTCGGCGACTTCCTGCTTCACTCCGGCCAACAGCGCATCCAACGCCGCGCGATCGTACACCTTGCCGCGCAACACGAAGGTATCGATCTTGCGCGTCGCGGCGATATCGCGCAGCGGATCGGCGTCGAGCAACACGATGTCGGCGGCCTTGCCCGCCGCCAGCGACCCGTGTTCCTTGTCCTGGCCGAGGAAACGCGCGCCGTTGATCGTCGCCGCGCGCAGCGTCTGCAGCGGGCTCAGGCCGCTCTCGACGAAGCGCTGCATCTCGTCGTGCAATCCCACGCCGGGATAGTTGAACGAATTGAGAAAGCCCGCATCGGTGCCGGCCAGAATGTTCACCCCGGCTTGCTGCAGCAGCGGCAGGATCGCCGCGTTGCGCTGGTAGCGCTCGTGCCGGCGCGCGATCGCTGCGGCGTCGTCCTTGGCCGCGCGCTCGACCCGCCACGCATAGGTCGCCTGCAGGCCCGGGCCGATGTATTGCAGGTACGGGTCTTGCTTGTGGTCGTCGCGGTCGAGATAGGTGGTGACGAAGCTGCCGTTGAGGGTCGGCGTCACCGCGGTGCCGCGCTGGGCCAGGCGCCGGTACGCGGCCAGCGCGGTCTTGCGGTCGAACGTGGCCTGGATGCGGTTCCAGCCTTCGCGGCTGTCGATCTCGCCGCGGCGCACCATCGCGCTGATCTGCGCTTCCTGCGAGGAACCGGCCTTGTACGCGTATTCGATATGTTCGATCGAACTCAGCCCGGCCGCGCTGACCTCGTCGATGGGCAGCACGAACGGCACGTGCGCCGACACCTTGAAGCCGCGCGCGCGCGCCTGCTTGAGCGCGTCGAGGAACAGCTCCGGCGACAAGGTGTTGTCGGTGATCTTGACGAAGTCGGCCTTCCAGCCCTGCAACTGGTCCAGCGCCTTGGAAATCTCTTCGTGGCTGCCGACTTCGATGTCGCCGGGCCAGATCGACTTGTAGCCTTCCAGCTTCGGGCCGGAGGTGAAGATCGTCGGGCCGTCCAGGCGCCCGGCGGCGACCGCGTCGCGCCATTCGAACACGCTCGGGCTGAGGTCGCCGGCGGCGTCGCGCACCGCGGCGATGCCGTGGGCGAGGTACAGCGGCAGCAGATTCTTGTTCTCTTCGATCAGCTTGTCGCCGCCGCCGAAGTGCACGTGCATGTCCCACAGGCCGGGGATCGCGTACTTGCCGGTGGCGTCGATGCTGCGCTGCGCCTGGAACCGCGCAGCGCGCGCATCGGGCTCGACCGCGACGATGCGGTCGCCGCGCACCGCGATCAGACGGTCGGCGCGCAGCTTGCCGTCGATCACGTCGACCACGTTGGCGTGGCGGATCAGCAGGTCGATCGGCTCGGCGGCGGCGCGTCCGGAGGCGTGGGCGCCGCCGGCGGCGCAGGCGAGCAGGGTGAGGGCGGGCAGGGTTAGGGAGAGCAGGCGGATCGTGCGGGGCATGCGGGGCGGGCTCGTCGGAAGCGGCGGGAGGTCGCCGGTCAGGTCCGGATCATCGGCCGCGCCCGCGCCGCGCGCCAGTACCGGGTCGGGCGGAGGAGATGGATCGGTCGAGCTGTTTCGGCGTGGGCGGGACGGCCGCGGGTCGCAAGCGGGCGCGCCGCAACGTCGCATGCCCAAAGCGCGCAAAAAAGAACGGGCCGGCGAATGCCGGCCCGTTCGTTCGTGCGATGGCGTCGTCGCGAGCGCGCCGATCAGCCCTTGGCGGGCTTGGCCGGCGCTTCGCTCTTCGCCGCCGGCTTGGCCGGCGATGCCGGCGCCGCGGCGCCCGCCGCCGAGGCCTGCCAGCCGCAGCTCTTGCCTTCGTTCTGCTGCTTGAGCCAGGTCTGCAGCGGCGCGAAGTATTCCAGCACCGCCGAGGCGTCCATCTTCTCGCCGCCGGTCAGTTCCTTCATCGTCTGCTGCCACGGCTGGCTCGCGCCCTTGCTCAGCATCGCCTCGAACTTGGCGCCGGCGGCCTTGTTGCCGTAGAAGCTGCACTCGTACAGCGGGCCCTTGTAGCCGGCCGCGTCGCACAGCGACTTGTAGAACTGGAACTGCAGGATGTGCGAGAGGAAGTAGCGCGTGTACGGGGTGTTGCCCGGCACGTGGTACTTGGCGCCGGCGTCGAAGAAGTCCTCGCCGCGCGCCTCCACCGGCGCCACGCCCTGGTAGCGCGCCTTCAGATCCCACCACGCCTTGTTGTACTGGTCGGGCTTGATCGAGCCGTCGAACACGCCCCAGCGCCAGCGGTCGATCATCAGCCCGAACGGCAGGAACGAGACCTTGGCCAGGGCCATGCGCATCTGCGCGTTGATCAGCGCTTCCTGGCTCTGCTGCGGGTTGGCGACCATGCCGACCGAGGACAGGTACTTCGGCGTCATCGCCAGCACGATGGTGTCGCCGATGGCCTCGTGGAAGCCGTCGTGCGCGCCGGTCTGGAACAGCGGCGGCTGCTTGTTGTAGGCCAGGTAGTAATAGACGTGGCCGAGCTCGTGGTAGATCGTGGTGAAGTCTTCTTCGTTCGGCTTGATGCACATCTTGGTGCGCACGTCGCCGGACATGTTCATGTCCCAGGCGCTGGCGTGGCAGACCACGTCGCGGTCGCGCGGCTTCACGAACTGGGTCTTGGCCCAATAGCTGTCGGGCAGCTTGGGCATGCCGAGCGAGACGTAGAAGTCCTGCGCGCGTTCGGTCATGCGCTTTGCGTTGGCGAGCTGCGCGTCGACTTCGACCTGCGCCTGCCCGGCCGCGTCGCGCTCGCCGGCCTTGTTCTGCTGCGCGTCGAGGATCTGCTGGTACTGGCGCGCCAGCGCGGCGTTGATGTCGAGGCTGCCGGCCTGCTGCTCGCTGTACGGCGCCAGCACGTCCCACAGGTTGCCCCAGTCCTGCTGCCACATGTTGCCGAGCAGGTGCGCGGGCAGCAGGCCGCCGGCGACCTGGCCCTTGTCGTTGCCGTACTTGGTTTCCAGGCGCGAGCGGGTGTAGCAGTGCAGCTGTTCGTACAGCGGCTTGACCTGGCCCCACAGGCGGTCGGTCTCGGCCGACAGCTCGGCCGGGCTCATGTCGTAGCCCGAGCGCCACAGCTCGCCGGTGTCGGCGTAGCCGAGGTTGCGCGCGCCTTCGTTGACCAGTTCGACGAAGCGCGTGTAGTCCTTGCGCATCGGCTTGGAGATGGTGTGCCAGCCCTTCCAGGCGTCGAGCTGGGCGTCGTAGTCGCGGCTGTTGCGCAGCACGTCTTCCAGGTCGCCGAGCTGGCGGCAGTCGGTTTCGCCGGGGCCGCTGCAGTAGCTGCCCGAACCGTACATGCCTTCCATGCGGGTGGCGATCTGGGTCAGCTCGGCGAGCCGCGCCGGATCCTTCGGCGCCGGCATCGCGGTGCCGATCTTGAGCAACTGGATCGCGCGCGCGGTGGCCGGCGACATCTGCTGGCCTTCGAACTTCTTCGACTGCTCGATCCAGCTGTTGAGCTGGCCGAGGTAGCGCTCGTTGGCCTTGGCCGACAGCAGCTGGCTGTCGTCGTTGATGTAGGTCGAGGACAGCCACTGCGCGGCGGTCATCTCCGGATACATCTTCTTGTATTCGTCGTTGACCCGGGCGATGAACTGATCCGCGGTCTCGCCGGCCGGCGCGGCGGCCGGCGCAGTGGCGCTCGGGGCGGTGGCGGGTTCCTTCTTGCAGCCGGCCAGGCCGATCACGGCCGCAGCGACGCCGAGCGCCAACAAGGCGCGGACAGGTTTCATGTGTGCTCTCTCCGGAAATAGTGCTGCGCTTGGCGCGCGAACCGGAAGGCTAGAGGGCGGGTCGGCGGGGCGCAAGCCGCAGTGCGATGCGGACGGGCCGGCGCCGGCGGTACGGCTGCGGTTGCAGGGAGTTTGCGCAAATCCGGCACAGTCGAGGCTGTGAAAACGATTACTCGATGCATCCGAAACGGCCGGGCTTGGCCGATTCGGGCCGTTGCTTGATGACGAAGTGCCGACGGGTTCGCGGAATTATGTAAATTTAAGGTTAAATGTAATCGTTTAGATTGTTAAATAATCGGTATTTTCAGCGCCTGCGCGCAACACTCGCGACCCGCGCCGCGCTTTCGTTCAGCCAAGGGAACGTCGCGTGAGCGGCCGGGCCGGGCGCTTGTCACGAAAACAGATTTGATTTGTGACGCGAAAACGGAAAAAGTGACGTCCAAGGGCAGCCGCTCGTCGGCGGCCCGGCCAGGGTGGGGATCCTGGTATCGAGCATCGGCTGCATTGGATAGGGAGTGAAACAGACCTTGGGCTCTTCCGCGCACAGCAAGTTGCACACGGCCACGTTGACGGCACTGCCGTTGCGCGGGGCCGATGGCGGGGCCCGGCTGTTCAGCGCCGACCTGAGCTGGGCCCAGGCGCCGCAGGCCCCGGTCCGCAGCCGCCGTCTTTACGTACGCCGCGCCGTCCGCATCGTCCTGTTCGCCTTGCTGGCGCTGGCGGCGGTGGGCGTGGTGGTGATCAACGGGCCGGCCGACGCCGGCCCCAACCGCAGCGCCGCGCGCGCCTTGCCCGATCCGGTCAGCGAGGCGGAGGTCGAAGTCGATCGCGCCGTGGCGCTGCCGGCCGCGCCGGCCGCGGCATCGCGCGACAGACACGAGCGGCTGGCCGCGCACTGAGCGCGCCGCGCGGGAACTCGGGGGAGAGTGGCGCCTTGGATGGCGCTTCAGGGGAAGGGAAGCACGGTGGCAACGCAACACGGGGCCGGCGTTATGGGGATAACCCGCTCCGCAAGGTTCGAATGGCGTCGGCGCCAGGGAGGGCGTCGGTGGCCGCTCGCTGCGGATGGCCGAGCGATGCGCCGCCCACTTTCGTGGCATGAGCTTCCCGCTGTTGTGGGAGGGGCTTCAGTCCCGACGCTCTTGTGCCCGATCGCGGTGCCGCTGCAAGCGTTCGGCGACCTGAGCGAACGCCGTCGGGGCTGAAGCCCCTCCCACGACAGCGGGCCGCAGCGCGCCTCGGGGCGGGCGCCGCCGCTTAGGCCGCCTGCGTGCGCTGCGGCGCTTCGACCAGGCCGCGCTCGGCCAGCCACTGCCATGACGTCTGCGCGTCCTGCTCGACGTAGGCCTTGGCCGAGCCCAGGCGGAAGGTGTAGCCCCAGGCGTCCATGTCGGCGTACATGCGTTCGCGCCCGACGCCGGGCAGGGCGTCGGCCAGCACGGTCTGCAGCACCAGCACCGCGTCCTCTTCCTCGACCGAATCGGTGGCGTCGGTATGCACCGCCGCGCGCCGCTGCGGCGGCAGCACGATCAAGTGGCAGGCCTCGTGCAGCATCGAATGCACCGGGGTGTCCGCGCGCGCGTAGACGGTGCTGGCGATGATGCCGGCCTCGCTGTCGCCCCAGTAGCTGCCGGGAATCGCGTCGCCGTCGGCCACGCGCACCAGATCCAGCCCGTAGCGGGCGAGCAGGGCGTGGGCGTGGTCGAAGTCGATGTCGGCGAGGGTGAGCATGCAGGACGTCTTGCTTTGTGTAGGAGCGGCGCGAGCCGCGACCGCGCCACTGGGCATGCGACGCGAACGACTATCTTGCAGTCGCGGCTTGTAACCGAAGGAAATCCCGCGGAACGCTGATGCTGCAGGTAGATCGCGTTGCGGACGCCGAGGCCGGGAGGTCGGCCTTCGCGCCCCGGGCTCAGGCCGGCGTCGAGCCCGGCGCGTCCGGCAAGGCCACCGAGATGTCGAGCACGTCGTGCTGGCCTTCCTTGACCACATCGACCTTGACCGCCTCGACGTCGACGTTGACGTACTTGCGGATCACTTCCAGCAACTCGCGCTGCAGCATCGGCAGGTAATCGGGGCCGCCGCGTCCGGCGCGTTCGTGCGCGACGATGATCCGCAGGCGGTCCTTGGCGACCGCGGCGGTTTGCTTCTTGGCCAGCAGGAAGTCGAACAGACCCATGAGCTCAGCCTCCGAAAATCTTGCTGAAGAAGCCCTTCTTTTCCACTTGGGTGAAGCGCATCGGACGGGTGTCGCCGAGCAGGCGGGCGACGGCGTCGTCGTAGGCCTGGGCGGCGTCGGATTCGGTTTCCAGGATCACCGGCTCGCCCTTGTTGGACGCGTTGAGCACGTCGCCGGACTCCGGGATCACGCCGACGGTCTTGAGGCCGAGGATTTCCTCGACGTCGCCGATGCTGAGCATCTCGCCGGTTTCCACCCGCTTGGGGCTGTAGCGGGTCAGCAGCAGGTGTTCCTTGACCCGCTCGCCGTTCTCGGCGCGGCGGGTCTTGGACGAGAGCAGGCCGAGGATGCGGTCGGAGTCGCGCACCGAGGACACTTCCGGGTTCACCACGACCACCGCCTGGTCGGCGAAGTACATGGCCAGGAACGCGCCCTTCTCGATGCCGGCCGGCGAATCGCAGACGATGTAGTCGAAGCCTTCGGCGGTGAGGTCCTCGAGCACCTTCTGCACGCCTTCCTTGGTCAGCGCGTCCTTGTCGCGGGTCTGCGACGCGGCCAGGATGAACAGGTTCTCGAAGCGCTTGTCCTTGATCAGCGCCTGCTTCAGCGAGGCCTCGCCGTTGACGACGTTGACGAAGTCGTACACCACGCGGCGCTCGCAGCCCATGATCAGGTCGAGGTTGCGCAGGCCGACGTCGAAGTCGATGACCGCGACTTTGTGGCCGCGTCGGGCGAGGCCGCAGGACAGGCTGGCGCTGGTCGTGGTCTTGCCGACGCCGCCCTTGCCCGAAGTGACAACAATGATCTCGGTCAAAATTCGTTCCTCCGTTCGTGCGGCGTCAATCCAGCGCCGCAATCTTGATTTGTTCGTCTTCCAGCCAGACCTGCACGGGCTTGCCGCGCAGCTCCTTGGGGATGTCTTCGAGCACTTTGTAGCGGCCGGCGATGGCGACGAGTTCGGCATGGAACTCGCGGCAGAAGATGCGCGCCTTGGCGTTGCCCTGCGCGCCGGCGAGGGCGCGGCCGCGCAATGGGCCGTAGATGTGGACCGAGCCGTCGGCGATGACCTCGGCGCCGGCGCCGACCGTGGTCAGCACGGTCAGGTCGCGGTTGTCGGCGTAGATCTGCTGGCCCGAGCGCACCGGCGCGGATTGGATCATTCCTACCGATGAAGCCTGCGCGACGGGCGGCGCGCCGGCCGGAGGCCGCGGCGCGCGGGCCGGTTCGGCGGCTGGCGCGGGCGCCGGCGCTTCGCGTCGCGGCGGCGCGGCGGCTTCGGCGACGGCGACGCCGTCGGCGCGCTCGTACGAGGCGCGGAACTTCGCCAGCAACGGCAACCCCAGCGCCTGCGACAGCTTCTCGATCTCGCTGGTGCCGTAGGCCAGCGCCACCGGCAGCACGCCGGCCGCGCGCAGCCCGTCGAGCAGGGCCTGGGCGGAAGCGATGTCGGGCGCGTGGCTGAGGCCGCCGAAGTCGATCACCACCGCGGCGCGGCCGAACATGTTCGGCGCGCGCTGCACGCGGCTGCGCATTTCTTCGACCAGACGCGGTACGTCGAGAGAGCGGACGCGCAGGTTGGCGATGCCGACCTGGCCGATCTTGAGTTCGCCGGCCTGTTCGTAATCCACGGCCACGCTCACGGGCAGGTCCCGGTGGGGCGCGGCGCGTCGGCCTGGAGCGGCGCCACCGGCACCCGCGGACGGGTCAGCCAGCCGGCGTCGGGCAGGGCGTCGCCGTAGGTCTGGCGCACCCATTCGAAACTGCACAGCGGCTTCATCAGCATCGCCGCGCGCACGCCGGCCTCTTCCATCACGTGCTGGCCGACTTCGCGGAAGCCGAAGCTGCCGTGGAACAGCAGGGCCGGGTCGTTGCCGCCTTCCAGGAACACCTCGCAGGCCAGCTGCGGATAGCGCAGCTCGGCGTAGCTCTGGGCGTCGGCGTAGAAGGCGCGGCCGACGCCGCCGCCGCGGCGGCGGCTGGCGACGACGATGCGGTCGATATAGAAGAAGTCCGGATAGCGCTCGTGGAACCAGCGGAAATTGCTGCTGTCGTGGCCGGCGCCGGAACCCATGCCGATCAGGAAACCGGCCAGGGTGCCGTCGCGTTCGGCGACGCGGAAATATTCGGCGGTGTCGAAGAAGTGACGCAGACGCGCCGCATCCAGCGGCAGGATCGCAGGCCCGGCGGCGTTGTTGAGGGCAAGGACGGAATCCAGCTCGTGCTCGCGCACGTCGCGGACGACGATCGACATTCCAGGCTCCAGATAGTTGCAAGCCGGCGCGAAATCCGTGCCGGCGCCCTCGATTATCGCACGGGGGGCGGCCGCGGGGCGAACGCCCGGGGCCATGACTTTCGGACGGCTCCGCCCGGGTGCCGGTACCGTTAGCATGCGTTCATGCTGGCCCGCCTCACCCCCACCCAACTCATGCGCTTCGCCGGGCTGTTCACCTGGGGCGTGGCCGGCTGCTGGCTGGTGATCATGTGGCTCGAGCCGGAGGCGGCGACCTCGCTGCCCGGCGGCAGCGAGCACACCTTCTTCCTGCTGATCCTGCGCTGGGTGGCGATCCACCTGGCCTTCGGCGCGGTGTACTGGTGGGCCAGCCGCGGCCTCGGCCAACGCCGGCCCGGGCCGGCCGACCACGCCCTGCTGCTGGTCCTGACCGCCTGCGCGATCGGCGTGGGCTATTTCTCCAACAGCGGCATCGGCAGCATCCTGCTGATGGTCGTGGCCGGGCTGCTGCCGTGGCTGCTGCCGCTGCGGGTCGGGGTGGCGTGGTTGGTGCTGAGCAACCTGTCGATCATCCCGGTGTTCGTCATCGCCATCGGCCAGCCGTTGCTGGTGGCGATCGTGCAGTCGGTGGCCTACGCCGGCTTCTCCAGCCTGGTCTTCGTCAGCTCGCTGGTGGCGATGCAGCAGGCGCAGGCGCGCGAGGACCAGCGCCGGCTCAACGCCGAACTGCGCGCGACCCGTGCGTTGTTGGCCGAGAGCGCGCGCATCAACGAGCGCACCCGCATCTCGCGCGAGCTGCACGACCTGCTCGGCCACCACCTCACCGCGCTGAGCCTGAATCTGGAAGTGGCCGGGCACCTGTCGGAAGGGCGGGTCAAGGAACACGTGCAGCAGGCGCATACTCTGGCCCGGCTGCTGCTCACCGACGTGCGCGAGGCGGTCAGCCAGCTGCGCGAGAACGGCGCCATCGACCTGTCGCTGGCGCTGCGCCCGCTCGCCGAGAACGTGCCCGCCCTGGACATCCGCATGGACATCGAGACCCCGCTGACCCTGGACGACCCCGAGCGCGCCCACGTGCTGCTGCGCTGCGCCCAGGAGATCATCACCAACGCGGTGCGCCACGCCGGCGCCCAGCACCTGTGGATCGACGTGCGCCGCAACGACGGCCACATCGTCATGAGCGCGCGCGACGACGGCCGCGGCGCCGACCACCTGATCGCCGGCAACGGCCTGCGCGGCATGCGCGAGCGGCTGGTCCAGCACGGCGGCCAACTGCGAATCGAAACCCGGGCCGAGGCCGGCTTCAGCCTGCGCCTGACCCTGCCCGCCACCGCGGCCGCCATGGGCCGCGAAGGAGCCCTGACATGATCCCCAGCCCCATCCGCGTATTGCTCGTCGACGACCAGACCCTGGTCCGGCAGGGCGTGCGCTCGCTGCTCGCCCTGGCCGAGGGCATCGAAGTCGTGGCCGAGGCCGGCGACGGCCGCCAGGCGGTCGAGATGATCCCGAACCTGCGCCCCGACGTGGTCCTGATGGACATGCGCATGCCGGTGATGTCCGGCCTGGAGGCGCTGCAGGCGCTGGCCCGCAGCGGCTACCTGCCGCCGACGATCATCCTGACCACCTTCGACGACGACCAACTGGTGCTGGCCGGGCTCAAGGCCGGGGCCAAGGGCTATCTGCTCAAGGACGTGTCGCTGGAGCAACTGGTCGGCGCCATCCAGGCCGTGGCCGAGGGCGGCTCGCTGGTGCAGCCGGCGATGACCCAGCGCCTGCTGTCGGGCCTGGAGCACATGCGCAACGACTTCGTCAGCCTGGACCGGCCCGACCCGCTGACCGAGCGCGAGACCGAGATCCTGCGGCTGATGGCCGGCGGCTTCTCCAACAAGGAGATCGCCAACTCGCTCGGGGTGGCGGAGGGGACGATCAAGAACCACGTCTCGAACATCCTGTCCAAGCTCGGCGTGCGCGACCGCACCCGCGCGGTGCTCAAGGCGTTCGAGCTGCAGTTGGTCTGAGCGCCGGCGGCGCGCGTCGGGCGCCTCGCCCGCGCGCCCGGCGGGCAGGGCGGCCCCCTGCCGTTGGCGGCGGACGCCGGCCGGCGGGGCGGAGTCGCGGTCCGCGAGCGCCCCAGTCTTCGCCGCGGCAGGGCCTTCGGGCCCGCCGCTTTCGTTCCGGCGCGCTACTTTCGTCGTAGATCCGATGCCCGCGCGCGTTGCCGCGCCGCGCACGCAGGCGCGCACAAGCCCGCGAGGCGCCGATCCGACTTGACCGGATTTGCGCTTACGCGCCTTTCGCGCCCCGGCGACAGGCCTGCATACCGGTGCGAATGCAGCGCCCAGACGGCACAAAGCCGGCCAGTTGCGCGCTTTTCGCGGCCCGGGCGGGCCGCGGCGCGACCCGATGGGCTTTCTTGCTTGTGACGGCTGCCCTTGCCGGGATTTATCTTGCTACGATTGCGGGTCTGCGCCCCTGGCCCGCACCTGGGCCCGGCCCTGGAGAACCCTGAATGACCCGTCTGATCGAGATTCTGATTTCCCTGGCGATCGTCGCCGTGCTGTTCCTGGTCGTCGGCATCGTTCTGCCGTCGAGCCGCCACCTGTCGCATTCGGTGGAGACCAACCGCAAGCTGACCATCGTCTTCGACACCTTGAACAGCCTGCGTCGCTTCAAGGAATGGAACCCGCTGGCGCTGCGCGATCCGAATATGGAGATCAAGCTGGTCGGCAAGGAAGAGGGCGTGGGCGCCCGCCTGGAATACTCCTCCAAGGAACGCGGCCTGGGCCAGGGCAGCTGGGAAATCGTCAAGAGCGAACCGGGCAAGCTGGTCGGCTACAAGATCACCAACCCCGAGCGCGGCGAGAACAAGCGCAGCGAGTTCACCCTCAAGCCGACCGGCCGCAACAACCGCAACGTCGAGATCACCCAGACCTACGACGTCGACTACGGCTTCAACCTGCTCGGCCGCTACTCCGGCCTGTACGTCAGCAGCAGCGTCGGCGAAGACATCAAGATGGGTCTGTCGCGCCTGAGCAACCTGCTGGCGACCGTGCCGAACTACGACTACGCCAAGCTGTCGGAAACCGACCCGAACAACGCGCCGAAGGTGGCCGAGCGTCCGGCCGAGAACATCCTCAGCGTCAACGCCGCGGTCGAGCGCAACAACGACAAGATCAAGGGCCAGATCCACGCCAACATGGAGTGGATCAACAAGGTCATCGCCGCCAACGGCCTGGAAGCGGTCGGTCCGGTGCGCATCGTGACCAACGAGTTCGGCACCGAGACCTACGACTTCGACACCGTGCAGGTCGTGCGCAAGAAGGGCGACACCGCCACCGGCGACGCCACCGCGCTGGAAGTCAAGGTCGAAGGCCCGGTCAAGGCTTCGCTGCTGCCGGCCTCGAAGGTCGTCGTCGCGACCAGCGGCGGCCACAACTTCGCCGCGCTGCCGCCGGTGCGCGACGCCGTGCGCGCCTGGGCGATGACCCGCGGCTACTCGACCACCGACCGTCCGTACGAGAGCTGGAAGGCCGGCATCGACCAGAGCTTCGACCCGGCCCTGGGCCAGTTCGACGTTTACTGGCCGGTCAAGTAACCCCACCGCCCGCCTCGCGCGGGCCGGTTGCGACAACAAAAACGCGCCGCGGCTTTCCGCGGCGCGTTTTTGTTTGCGCGGGCATCCAGCAACGCACCCGCCGCGCGAGCCGCGCCAGCAATCGGGGCTTCGGCCAACTCGACGAGCGCAACAGCCATTGCGGTTGCCGTTGCTCGTGCCCGCCCCCGAGCGCGATGCAGCCGTTCCGCAGCCCCGAAGGGCGTGCGCATGGATGCGCACGCGCGCCATGGGACATGGATGTCCCTTATGGCGCGGCCCCGCGCCCCTTTCGAGCCATAGTGGCTCTTGATCCGAAAAAACAAGGCCTTTTCTTTGGTTACTTTCTTTGTGGCTTAAGACAAAGAAAGTGACCCGGCCGCTTGCGGACGGAAGCTCTTGATGGTGGCTTGTCGTCAATTGCCACCACGGCAAAGGCAAGAGCAGCAGCAAAGTCGTGTGGATCCCGGCGTTCGCCGGAATGACGGTCTGGGAGGTTCGTTGCTTCAAGAAGCGGCGGCGGGGCTGCGTCGCTTCGGTTGGATTCCGGCTTTCGCCGGAATGACGGTCTGGGAGGTTCGTTGCTTCAAAGAACGACGGCGGGGCTGCGTCGCTTCGGTTGGATCCCGGCTTCCGCCGGAATGACGGTTTGGGAGGTTCGTTGCTTCAAGAAGCGGCGGCGGGGCTGCGTCGCTTCGGTTGGATTCTGGCTTTCGCCGCAATGACGGTCTGAGAGCTCCCTCGCTCCACGCTGCGCCGGCAAGCAGAAGCGCAATCCTCGGTTCACGCCAACGAACGCCGAACCCATTCCAACACAAGCCAAGACCGCCCCCTCACCACGCCCACCCCCACCAACGCTGCTATCGTTGAACACCCCCACCGCAAGCGTTCGCCCACATGAGCGCCCCCCCTCCCGAATCCCGCCCCACCGCACCGCTGTCCGCGCGCTTGCTCGCCGCCGCCGGCGCGATCCTCGCCGCGTTCGCGGTGGCCCTGTCGGCCTATGCCGCGCACGCGGCCGCCGATCCGCACGCGCAGGCGCGCTTGCACAGCGCGGCGGTGTTCGCCTTCGGCCACGGCATCGCCCTGGCGGCGCTGGCGCCGCAGGCGCGACGCGCCTTCACCCGCGGCGTGTTGGGCGCGTTGCTGCTCGGCGTGCTCGGCTTCGCCGGCAGCCTGGCCGCGGCGCACTTCTTCGGCGCATCGACCCGGCTCGCGCCCTACGGCGGCAGCCTGATGATCCTGGCGTGGCTGGCCTACGCCGCCGACGCGGTGCGGCGCTGACGTGCCGCGCCAGGTCCGCGGGTTCGACGCGCAGGCCGCGCACGCGCATCTGAGCCGCAAGTGCCGCCGGCTCGGCGCGTGGATGAAAAAGGTCGACCGGCTCGAGAACGGGCCGATCCCGGACGATGCGCGTTGGCGCCAGCGTTTCGATCCGGTCGATGCGCTGGCGCGCGCGATCTTGTTCCAGCAGCTCAGCGGCAAGGCCGCTTCGACCATCGTGGGCCGGGTCGAGGCGGCGATCGGCAGCGCGCGCCTGCACCACGACACCTTGGGCCGCTGCGACGACGCCACCCTGCGCGCCTGCGGCGTGTCCGGCAACAAGCTGCTGGCCCTGCGCGACCTGTCGGTGCGCGAGGCGCGCGGCGAGATTCCCGACCTGCGCGCGATGGCGCACATGGACAACGACGCCATCGTCGCCGCGCTGGTGCCGATCCGCGGCATCGGCCGCTGGACGGTGGAGATGATGCTGATGTTCCGCCTCGGCCGACCCGACATTTTGCCGGTGGACGATCTGGGCATCCGCAAGGGCGCGCAGTTCGTCGACAAGCTCGACGCGATGCCGGCGCCGAAGGCGCTGGCGCAGATCGGCGAGCGTTGGGGGCCGTATCGGACCTATGCGAGTTTGTATCTGTGGCGGATCGCGGACATCGGGTCTGGGGTGGCGAAGCCGGTGGATCGCTCGCAGGGGTGAGCGGTGGGATTGGTAGTAGTCGTGGCTTGCGTTTGGGGTGCGGTTCGGGGCGTTCTTGCGGTCGCTTGCTGTAGGAGCGGCGCGAGCCGCGACCGCGCCATCGCGCCTGTAGCGAAAGTTACGGCGTAGTTGCGTTGCCGCGGTCGCGGCTCGCGCCGCTCCTGCAGGCGGATACGCAACTTCACGGCCGTCGTTCCGGCGGAAGCCGGAATCCACACGACTTTGTTGTTGCTCTTGCCTTTGCCGTGGTGGCAAGTGACGACAAGCCACCATCAAGGGCTTCCGTCCGCAAGCGGCCGGGTCACTTTCTTTGTCTGAAGCCACAAAGAAAGTAACCAAGGAAAAGGCCTTGTTTTTTCGGATCCAAAGCCACTATGGCTCGTAGCGGCGCGGGGCTGCGCCATAAGGGGCATCTATGCCCCATGGCGCACGCGCGCATCCATGCGCGCGCCCTCCGGGGCTGCGCGGCGGAGGCTTTGCTCGGGGTTGCGTCCGGGCGAACAGCAACAGCGAGATCGAAGTCGATTCCGGCTTTTGCCGGTTTGCCGGTTTGCCGGAATGAGGGCGCGAGGGACGTGCGGCTTCGGGATGCGGCGGCGGGGCTGCGTCGCTTCGGTTGGATGGCGGCTTTCGCCGCAATGGCGAGGTGGGCTGTTGCAGAGGCCAGGCCGCTTCGGCGTCCAGGCGGTTCAGTGCGCGGCGGCGAGCAGGATCAGCGACGCGGGCCGCTGGGTCTGCGGATGCACGGGTTCTTCCAGGGCGCGCAGCGTCAGGCCGCTGCGCTGCAGTAGTGCCAGCCAGCCGCCGAGGGTGCGGAAGTACCAAGGCGCCGGTTCGCCGAAGTCGCCTTCGCAGCCGGCCCAGCTGCCGTCGCGCCAGCCGTCGCGGTAGGGCGCGTCGGCGTTGGCGGTGGGTGGGTGCAGGGTCTGGATCAGGACGTGACCGCCTTCGTTCAAGTGCGCCGGCAGGGCCGCCAGCAGGGCGTCGACGGCGGCGCCGCCGAGCAGGGAGAAGTTGCACACGATCAGGTCGAAGCGCGCGTCGAGCGCGCCGGCGGCGATGTCTTCGTAGCTCAGGCAGGCGTAGCGCTGCGGCGGCGCGGCGGGATCGGCGCGACGCGCGGCCTCGATCAGCGCGGGCACCGCGTCGCTGCCGCGGGCGTCGATGCCGTGGGCGAGCAGGGCGCGGGTCAGCCAGCCTTCGCCGCAGCCCAGGTCGAGCGCGCTGCGCGGCCGCAGGCGCGTGGCGGCTTCGACCACGGCGCGGTCGGTGACCAGGCGGCGGCTTTCGATCGCCTGCGTGCGCACGCTGCGGGTCCACGGCGCGGCGTTCTCGCGCCAGGCGGCGAGCACGCGCGCGTCGCTGTGGCGGACGTCGTCGGCGCTCATCGCATCGCCCCGCGGTTCAGGCCGGCGGCGCGTAGCGCCAGTGCCAGGGTTCGTAGACGATGCCGTGCGGGTTGCCGCGCGGATAGCTCATCGCGAAGCCGTGGCCGCCGGCGTGGTCGCGCAGCCAGGCGAAGGCGGGCGTGCGTTCGAACGACTCTTCCGCCGGCGGTTCGCCGGGCGCGCCGATGTCCAGCGCCAGTCCGCTGTGGTGTTCGCTGTAGCCCGGCGCGGCGTTGACGGTGAGGATCTCGTCGACACTTTGGCCGCGCGCGCGCTTGCGCTCGAAGATGCCCAGTTGGTAATCGTGGCTGCGATAGCCGGAGATCGATTCGAGCGCGATGCCTTCGCGCAGGGCCGCGTCGCGCAGGTGGGTCCAGGCGCGCGCGGCGGCCGGATGCAGCCACAGCGGCCGCCGGTAGCGGTCGAAGCCGGCCAGGGCCAGGCGGTCGGGTTCGGCGATCAGCTCCAGGCCGGTGCGCGCCTGGTAATCGGCGGCGTCGAGGCCGAGCGCGTCGAGACGCTGTTCGAGCCGGTCCAGCGGCAGTTCGGCGACCCGCAGCAAGCCTTCGCGGCGGTAGTCGACGATGCGTTCGAGCGCGTCCAGCGCGGCGTCGATGCCGTCCTCGCGCATCAGCCGGTGCACCAGCGGCAGCACGCCCTCGGGCAGGTCGGCGGCGAGGAAGCGGCCGTCGCGCTTGCGCCGCAGCACGTGGCGCGCGCGCGCCAGGGCGCGGGCGTCGGCGTTGCTGCGCGCGCGCAGCAGGCCGCCGGGCCAGAGTTCGATGTCCGGGGTGTTGATCAGGACGTGGCCGTGTCCGCGCATGCGGGCAGGGTAGCGCGCATGGCGGAACGTTGCCATGGCAGCGCGGGGGAGCGGGCTTGCGTCATGGTCGCGATGTTGCAGGCGGGGCGGAGCTGCGGCCGCTCCCTGTAGGAGCGACGCAAGCCGCGACCGCGACACCCCAGATACCGCGAACGCTTCGAATCTATGCCGCCGCTCAGCCCGGCCGCTTGAAATACAGCCGGGTGCCGAGCACGCCCGGATCGTGCTCCACCGCGACCAGTTCCCAGCCTTGCGCGCCCTGGCGGTCGAGTTCTTCCTGGATGCGCTCGCGCATCGGCGCTTCGAACAGTTTGTAGGTCAGTTCGACGACCAGGTGCTTCCATTGCGGGTTCATGCGTCTTCCTCGGGCGATGGGGGCGGCGACGGCGGCGGTTGCTGGCGCGGCAAGCGGCCGTTCCTGCGCAGCGCCTCGCGCAGCACATATTCGATCTGGGCGTTGAGCGAACGCAACTCGTCGTCGGCCCAGCGTTGCGCCGCGGCCAGGACCTCGGCGTTGATCCGCAGCGGATAGGCTTTCTTCTCGCTCACCGGCGGCCGGTCCGCGGGTCGTCGCGCGGGGCGCGATAGTCGCGCTTGAGCCGCGACAGCGCGATCAGCATCGTCGCCGCCAGGCCGTTGACCGAGACCAGCAGCAGCACGGTGACGACGAGGATGCGGTTGTAGTCGCCGTGGGCCCAGTAGAAACCCAGCGCGGCCAGGAACATCGAGATCGCCACCAGCGCCAGCAGCCGGGCGAAGCGCGCGGCCGCGGCGGCCGGGTCGCGCAGGCGCGCGGCGTCCAGGCCGTTGATCAGGCGCAGGTTGCCGCGCGCGACCAGCACCGCGGCGACCAGCACCGGCAGGCCGCTGACCGCCATGATCAGCGGCAGCACCAGCGCGTTGTCGGGCAGGTTCATCGCGCGGTCCTCAGTACAGGCTGCCGGTGTTGACGATCGGCTGGGTGCCGCGCTCGCCGCACAGCACCACCAGCAGGTTGCTGACCATCTGCGCCTTGCGCTCCTCGTCGAGCTGGACCACGCCGTTCTTCTGCAGTTCGGCCAGGGCCATCTCGACCATGCCGACCGCGCCGGCGACGATGCGGGTGCGCGCGGCGATCACCGCGTTGGCCTGCTGGCGCTGCAGCATCGCCTGGGCGATCTCGGCCGCGTAGGCGAGGTGGCTGATGCGCGCGTCGATGATGTCGACGCCGGCGTCGGCGAGGCGTTCCTGCAGTTCCTGCTTGAGGTGCAGCGAGATTTCGCTGGCGTGGCTGCGCAGCGACAGCTGGCCGTCCTCGTGCTGGTCGTAGGGATAGCTGGTGGCCATCGCGCGCAGCGCCGATTCGGACTGGATGTGGACGAAGGTTTCGTAATCGTCGACGTTGTAGACCGCTTCGGCCGAATCCACCACCTGCCACACGATCACCGCGGCGATCTCGATCGGGCTGCCGTCGAGTTCGTTGACCTTGAGCTTGCCGCTCTCGAAGTTGCGCACGCGCTGGCTGACCTTGCGCTTGGCGTACAGCGGATTGTTCCAGCGCAGGCCGTTGTCCTTGACCGTGCCGACGTACTTGCCGAACAGGCTCAGCACCGCGGCCTGGTTGGGCTCGACCATGTACAGGCCGGCCAGGCAGACCAGGGCCAGCACGGCGAGCGCGACGAAGGCGAGCGCGCCCCAGGTGACCGGGCTGTCGGGGCCGGTGACGGTGGCGATGAAGCCGTAGCCGCAGCCGAGCAGGACCAGCAGCAGGACGAGCAGGGCCGGGATGCCGGGCAGGGACTGGATCGGGTTTTCTTTCATGGCGGCTCGTCCTTGGGGTTCTGATGGGTATTGATATCATATTGATATCAAGTCGTCAGCGGCCGTCGGTCGGGACGATGGGGCCCGGAGCCGCTGTGTAGGAGCGGCGCGAGCCGCGACCGCGGGGTGGCCGCTGGCGGCGGAACTGTTGGGAGCTGGATCGGGGAAGCGTCCGATTGGACGGGCTTCGGGGAGGGCGCTTGCGTGCGTCGCTGCGGTTGCTCGCGGCTCGCGCCGCTACTGCAGGAAGTGAACCGGTTTACGGGGCGATCCGGTACAGCGGCGCCGGGATGAACTCGCCGGTGGCGTAGAGGAACCGGCCATCGGCCGACCAGCCCAGGGCCTCGGCCTGCGGCAGCCACGGCAGTTCGCTGACCCGCGGCGGGCCGGCCACGGCCTGGGCCCAGTCCTGCTGCGGCTGGCGCGGGTACAACAACAGGTAGCGGTAGGTCATCACCGCCAGGGTGCGGCCGTCGGGCGAGACGTCGGCGGCGGTGACCTGGCCCTGGATCCTGGCCCGGAACGGGTTGTTCTGGCGCAACTGCGCGTCCGGCTCGGGAATGCCGGCCAGCTCGCCGAGCCGGGTCGCGGTCTGCAGCGCGTTGCCGGCCGGCATCAGCGGCAGCGAGAACAGCTCCGGCGGCTGGCGCTTCTTGGAAATCAGCAGGACCTGGCGGCGCGCCACGTCCACCGCGACGGCCTCGCAGTCGCGCGCGCCGTCGGGCCAGCGGAAGGCGATCGACCAGGCCGGCTTGAGCCGCGCGTTCTCGATCTTGTCGGGTTCTTCGATGACGTGCAGTTGCAGGCTGCGGCGCAGCCCGCCGTTGTCGCCGGTGTCGGCGATCAGCAGGTAATGGCGGCCGTCGAGCTCGAAGGCGGCCATGTCCTCCCAGTCGGTCTTGATCGCGCCCTCGATCCGCGCGGTGGCCAGGCGGTCGCCGTTCTCGGCCACGGCGAACAGGCGCTCGGGGTTGCCGCCGTCGTCGTGCATCCACAGCACGCCGGGGTGGCGGCGCGAGGCGGCCAGGCCGCTGATCTCCGACAGCTGCGGGTCCAGCAGCATCCCGGCCAGCTCGCGGCTGCCCGGCGACGGCGGCTGCGCGCGCTGCGCGCGCCACCACGCCAGCCCGCCGGCCAGCGCGGCCGCGAGCAGCGCGCCGGCGGCCAGCCAACGCCAGCGGCGCGGCGCGCGCGCGGCGCCCGGGACGGCGGAGACAGCAGGGGCGGCGGCACGCTCGGCGTGCCGTTCGGACGCGGGGGACATGAGCCACAGCATCGCATGCGCCCCCGCCGCCGCCATAGCCCGGCAAGGCCGCGGCGGACGCGGAAAGTTAGACTAGGCTCATCCGCCCCCACCGTTTTCGAGGTTGCACGCCATGACCACGCTCGGCACGCCGTTGTCCCCGCACGCTTACCGCGTGCTCCTGCTCGGGTCGGGCGAACTGGGCAAGGAGGTGGCGATCGAGCTGCAGCGCTTCGGCGTGGAAGTGATCGCCGCCGACCGCTACGCCGACGCGCCGGCGATGCAGGTGGCGCACCGCAGCCACGTGCTCGACATGCTCGACGGCCAGGCCGTGCGCGCGCTGATCGCGGCCGAGCGGCCGAACCTGATCGTGCCGGAGATCGAGGCGATCCACACCCAGACCCTGGTCGAGCTGGAAGACGAGTTCGCCCGCCGCGGCAGCGACACCCGTGTGGCTCCTACCAGGATCATCCCGACCGCGCGCGCCGCGCGCCTGACCATGGACCGCGAAGGCATCCGCCGCCTCGCTGCCGAGACCTTGAAGCTGGCGACCTCGCCGTACCGCTTCGTCGACACGCGCGAAGACTACCGCGCCGCCGTGGCCGAGATCGGCCTGCCGTGCGTGGTCAAGCCGGTGATGTCGTCCTCCGGCAAGGGCCAGAGCCTCGTGCGCGGCGACGCCGACATCGACAAGGCCTGGGACTACGCCCAGACCGGCGGCCGCGCCGGCGCCGGCCGGGTCATCGTCGAGGGCTTCATCGACTTCGACTACGAAATCACCCTGCTGACCGTGCGCCACGCCGGCGGCACCACCTTCTGCGCGCCGATCGGCCACCTGCAGCGCGACGGCGATTACCGCGAGAGCTGGCAGCCGCAGCCGATGAACCCGGTGGCGCTGGCGCGCGCGCAGGAGATCGCCCGCGCCATCACCGACGACCTCGGCGGCTTCGGCGTGTTCGGCGTGGAATTGTTCGTCAAGGGCGACGAGGTCTGGTTCAGCGAGGTCTCGCCGCGCCCGCACGACACCGGCCTGGTCACCCTGATCTCGCAGGACCTGAGCGAATTCGCACTGCATGCGCGCGCGATCCTCGGCCTGCCGATCCCGACCATCCGCGAACACGGCCCGTCCGCGTCCTGCGCGGTGCTGGCGCAGGGCCACGGCGTGCCGGTGTTCTCCGGCGTCGACGCGGCGCTGGGCCAGGTCGACACCCAACTGCGCCTGTTCGGCAAGCCGCGGGTGGAAGGCCACCGCCGCGTCGCGGTGACCTTGGCCCTCGGCGGCGACATCGACGAGGCCCGCGCCAAGGCGCGCGAAGCCGCCGCGCAGTTGCGGATCGAATTGCGCTGATCGTGGTCCAAGCCGCACGACCCTTCGCACCGGAGCGACGATGAACGAGACCCAGGGCTACGCCGTGTTCTTCTTCCCGCAGGCGCTGGAGGCGCTGGGCGAGGCCATCCGCCCCTACCTGCTCGACGGCCCCGGCGGCCCGCATGTGCTGTGCAAGGAGATCGACACCGGCGGCGCTTTCACCGAGATGACCCTGGAAGGCCGCACCTCCGAAGGCCGCGACCTGACCCTGGAACTGATGGTGCCCGGCAACATGGTGCGGATGATCGTATCCGCGCACGGCGAGGGCTCGTTCGGCTTCGGCCCGCGCAACGCGCCGCGTCCGGCGGCGAAACCGGCCGCGGCGGCGTCCATGCCTGCCGCCGCGCCGGCGTCGTCGCCGGCGCAACCGCAATCGCCGCCGGTGGTGCCCGCGCCGGACGCGCCCGCGCCGGCGGTGCCGGACGCGCCGTCGCCGGTGATCGCGAGCGAAGGCAAACCGAAGTAAGCGCACGCGGAGGGAATTGTTTTTTGTGGGAGGGGCTTCAGCCCCGATGCTTCGCATTCCGGTCGCGTCGCGACCTTAAAGAGCGTCGGGGCTGAAGCCCCTCCCACAACAGCCCGGGTGCGGGGCGCGGGCGGGGTGGTGGCTCGCTCCCGCCTCCTGGTTTACCCTGCGCACGGCCGCGAGAACGCGGCCGTTTTTCTTACACAAGGATTCGTGCCATGCAAGGCAACACCATCACCCTGTACCGCCCGGTCGGCCCCAACGAGCTGGCCCGCCTACGCGAGAACGCCTTCAAGCGCTGGCCGCCGCGGTTGCCGGAGCAGCCGATCTTCTATCCGGTGACCAACGAGCGTTACGCCGCCGAGATCGCCGGGCGCTGGAACGTCAAGGACAGCGGCTACGGCGCGGTGACCCGTTTCGAGGTCGACGCGCAGTTCATGGCCCGCTACCCGATCCAGAAGGTCGGCGGCGCGCACCACACCGAGTGGTGGGTGCCGGCGGAGGAACTGGACGCGCTCAACGATCACATCGTCGGGCTCATCGAGATCGTGCGCGAGTTTCGCGCTGAGTGAAGCGGGATGGGCCCGCCGAGTGTGGGAAGGCCTTCAGGCCCGACGCTTTCCGAGCCGTTCGCCGCGACCTGAGCCGAAAGCGTCGGGGCTGAAGCCCCTCTCACAGTCGTCGGGCTCATCGAGATCGTGCGCGAGTTTCGCGCTGAGTGAAGCGGGATGGGCCCGCCGAGTGTGGGAAGGCCTTCAGGCCCGACGCTTTCCGATCCGTTCGCCGCGACCTGAGCCGAAAACGTCGGGGCTGAAGCCCCTCCCACAGTCGTCGGCCTCCTCGAGATCGTGCGCGAGTTTCGCGCTGGGTGAAGCGGGACGGGCTTGCCGAGTGTGGGAGGGCCTTCAGGCCCGACGCTTTCCGATCCGTTCGCCACGACCTGAGCCGAAAGCGTCGGGACTGAAGCCCCTCCCACGGCAGCAGGCCGTGCGGATCGGGACAGTTCGCTGCGATTGCGGCAGAACTTGGCGTCCGCCGATGCGGCTCTCAGTCCATCGCGCAGCCGCCTTCGATCCACGCCTGCAAGCCGCTGCCGACCGCGACGAAATCCGCCTCGCTCATGCTGCCGTGCCCGACCACGAACACGGTCGGCGGCGTCAGCGCGGCGTGCACCACGACCGCGCGGCCGCCGCCGTCGTCGCCGACGGTCAGATAGCCCGGACAGTATTCGCGGGTCTCGTAGGTTTCGTTGCGCTCGACGATCTCGTCGGCCGGATACAACCGCACCGCGCCGATCTCGCGCCCGCCGTGGGCGAGCACGAACGCGCGCAGCGGCGCGGCGAGCGCCGCGCCGTACCACCGTTCCGCCCGCGCCAGCGCCGCCTCGCTCATGCCTGCGTCGCGAAGTGGCGGGTGACCGCGGCGACGATCTTCTCGATGTCGTGCGCGTAGAACCCCGACGAGTTGAAGGTGTTGAACTCGATCACCTTGTAGCCTTCGTCGGTCAGCGCCACGTCCATGACGCAGGTGCGGTGCGGCAGCCAGCCGTCGGCCAGCGACTGCGCCGTCTCGTACAGTTCCGGCCGCGCCACCGCGTTGGCCAGGCGCTGCCCGGCGATGCGGTACGACGAGCCGTCCACGACCTGCCCGTCGACCACGAAGAAGCGCCACTCGCCGTGCAGCTTCTGCACCGGCGCCACGATCACCTCGGTGTCGCCGTCGAAGCTGTAGTTGCCCGAGTCCACGCTGCTCATCCAGCGGCGGATCTCGCGCGCGACGGTCACCGTGCCGTCGAAATGCTTGAGGTCCTGCACCGGGCGCACGAACCACCGGCTGTCCTCGTCTTCGTCCTGCATCGCGGCCATGCACTCGCGCACGCTCATCTGGCGCACGTGTTGGTTGAGCATGTCGTCGCGATGGCGGTTCCAGGCGTCGACCCGGAACGCCGCTTCATCGAAGCACAGCCCGCGCCAGCCGCGCTTTTGCGCCAGCCGGGTGAGCTTGGTCGCGCCGTAGGGAATCACCACGCCGTCGAGCGGCGGCACCTCGTTGCCGAGTTCGTCGGAGAACGGGACGACGAGAACGTCCTGCACGCGCGCGCCGGCGTCTTCGGCGGCGGACCAGACCCTGCGGATCTGCTCGTCGGCGATGAAATTGGTCTGGATGGCCCAGGTGACGGGCGTGCTCATGTCGGATCCCTCGGGTTGCGCGTTCGCCGCCGATCCTGCGGCGGCGCGCCATGCTAGCGCCTCGACGCCAGGACTAAACGCGCCCGCCGTTCGGCGACGACGGAAGGTCTGTGCGAAGCGCCGGCGCGCGATGGCGCCCGCGGCGATGGCGCGGCGACCGTCGGCGGATAGCCGCCGACGGCGGGTTCACTTCGCCAGGTCCACCCACACCAGATGGTGATCGCTGGCCTCGGAGATCTTCGCGTCCGGCGTTCCCGCCTTCGGCCAGAACACGCCCGTGCCCTCGACCTTCCAGCCGCGCGAGGGCAGCACGTAGTCCAGCCGCAGCGTTCCGGCCTTCGGGCCGAAGTCGCCGGTGTGGGTGGCGATGTCGCCCTTGCGCGCGAAGCCGTAGCCGCGCGCGCGTTCGCCGGCGCCTTCGCTGCGCGGCACGTGGGTCGAATCCACGCGCGGGTGGTCGAGCAGTTGCCTGATCGCGCCGGGCACGCCGTCGCCGTCGACCGGGTCGGCGTTCATGTCGCCGACGATGACGAAGCGCGCGTCCGCGGCGAGGCCGCCGCAGCGGCCCTGGTCGTCGCACAGCCACGACGGCGAACCGCCGTCGAGGTAGCGCGCCCACAGCCCGATCTCATCGAAGTTGCGCGCGCCGTTGCGGTCCTCGGGGCCGTCGAACACCGGCGGGGTCGGATGCGCGGCGAGGAAGTGCAACACGCCCAGCGGCGTTTTCACCGGCACGTCCCAATGCGATTTCGACGACAGCCGCATCTGCGGCCACACCGCCGCGGAGTACCACGGCTTGCCGGTGGAGGGATCGCGCGGCTGGCGCGCGTTCGGCAGGTTCGCCCACTTGAAGGTCTGGAAGCTGCGCACCGCGGCGGCGTCGATGGGGTACTTCGACAGCACCAGCATGCCGTACTGGCCCGGGTGCAGGCCGTAGCCCCAGGCGTCGTTGCCGCGCGCGCGGTCGCCGCGCGCGGCATCGCCGGATTGGCCGTCGCCGTCCAGGTCCAGGCCGCTGGGCACGCCGGTGTTGACCGGGGCGAGGTAGCGATACGGATAGCGCAGCGCCTCGCCGCCGCCGGGCTGGGCGACTTCGAGGTAGTCGCGCTGGAACAGCTCGGCCGCGCGCTGCTGCGGGTCGTAGTCGAATTCGTTGAGCAGGACCAGGTCCGGCCGCACTTGCTGCAGCACCGCGGCGATCTTGCGCGCGTTGTCGTCGCCGGCTTCGAAGCGCTTGATCAGGCCGCCGTCGGCTTCGTCGTACAGCGAGGTGTTGTAGGTGGCCACGCGCAGCCGCGCGGGCGCGTCCTGGGCGCGGACGTAGGCCTGGGGATCGCCGTGGACGTTCACTTGCGTGCAGGCCGCGAGCAGGGCCGCGGCGAGCGCGGCGCAGGGAAGAAGGAGTCTGGACATGCGCGCGATGATCGCATGGGCGAAGGTTGGCAGCGTTACAGGCCGGGGCGGGTTGCAGGAGGCGGGGAATCGATCGGGGCGACGCGGAACCAGGGCAATGGCCGGGCGCTTCGATGCCGCCCGCCGCCCGTTCGCATCGTTGCCCTGCGGCCTTGCGCCAAAAAAAAAACGCCCCGGACAGGCCGGGGCGTTCTCGTGCCGCTTGCGCGGCGAGTTACAGCGTGCAGCCCATCGCCGAGTACTGGGCCTTGCTCTGCTCCAGCGCGGTCTTGCAGGCGCTGGCCAGGGCGGCCTTGCCCTGCGGGGTCGAGGCGGCCTGGGTCCAGGCGGTGCGGCTCTGCTCGAGCGCGCCTTCCAGACCGGCGCGCTGCTCGGCCGGGACCTTGTCGGTCAGGCAGGCCTGGACCTTGGTCAGGTAGTCGTCGCATTCCGGCACGCCGACGCTGGCGGCGGTCGGGGCGGCGGCCGGCGCGGCGGCATCGGCCGGGGCGGCCGGAGCGGCGTCGGTCGGAGCCGGCGCCGGGGCGGCGGCGTCGCCGGCCGGGGCGGCCGCGGCGTCGGCGGCCGGAGCGGCGTCGGCGGGCTTGTCGGCGGGCTTGTTGCAGGCGGCCAGCGCCAGGGTAACGGCGGCGGCCAGGAACAGGACCTTCACTTTCATTGCGGACTCCATGTGGCGGTAGGTGATGAGGGTGGCGGCTCCATTGCCAGGCCAGCGAGTGGCGCCATCCCGCACGTCGTGGTTACGACGCGGCTACGAGATACACGACCTGAACGTGACGCGTGTTACGAATGTGTAAAAACCCGCCAATCGCGGCCATCGAAGGCCTCCAACGGTCGGAACCGGCGCTTGTAGTCCATCTTCGGATGGCCGGCGATCCAGTAGCCCAGGTACAGATGGCGGCGGCGCTCGCGCCGGGCCCATTCGATCTGGCGCAGGATCGCCAGCGTGCCCAGGCTGCGGTCGGCGAGGTCGGGGTCGTAGAAGGTGTAGACCGCCGACAGGGCGTCCTCGACCACGTCGGTGACCGCGACCGCGAGCAGGCGGCCGTGGCCGGCCTCGCGCAGTTCCAGGAAGCGGTTCTCGCTCCAGCTGCCGATCAGGAACTGGTCGAACTCGATCGCGCCGTGGCCGTCCATGCCGCCGCCGCTGTGGCGCGAGGCGAGATAGCGCTTGTACAGCGCGAGTTGCTCGGGCGTGCGTTCGGCGCGGTGCACGCGCATCTCCACCTGCGCGTTGCGCGCCAGGCAGCGGCGCTGGCTGCGGTCGGGCATGAAGCGGTCGACCGGGATGCGCACCGCGACGCAGGCGCGGCAGCCGCTGCAGTGCGGACGGTAGACGATGTCGCCGGAGCGGCGGAAACCCCAGCCCAACGCGTGCGGATACCACTCGCGCAGGCGCGGGTCGCGCGGATCGAGCACCAGGTCGCGGGCGATGCGCTCGGGCCAGTAGCCGCAGGCGTGCTCGCCGGTGTGGAACAGGCGGAGGTCGTCGCTGTCCGGCTGCTGCGGTTGCGTGCCCATGGCGGCAGCATAGCGCCGGGTCGGTGAGTTGCGCATGCAATGGCTCCCGGTTCGAGAACGAAGGGCGATGGCGCGGCCGCGGACGCCGCCGGCGGCGCGCGCGCCGGCCGCGCCGCGCCGCGCCGCGGCTGGCGCCGGGCTGAACCGGCGCGGGTCCTTGTCAACCGCCACGCGGCCAGGGCGTTGATCCGGTCATCGGCGCCGCGGTGGCGCCCGCCCGCAGGAGTCCACGATGAATCGTTTTCCCCTCTACCTCGCCGCGATGACCGCGGTCGCGATGTTCGCCGGCGCGGCGACCGCGGCGTTCGCCGCGCCGCAGGCCGGCGGCGACGGCGCGCAGCGCCCGCGCATGAAGATCGACGCCAACGGCGACGGCGTGATCACGCGTGAGGAAGCGGCCAAGTTCCCGCGCCTGGCCGAGCGCTTCGACGAGCTCGACAAGAACCGCGACGGCAAGCTCGACGCCAGCGAGCGCCCGCAGCGCCGCGGCGGCCGCGAGCACGGCGGCCGTCACGGCGGCGCCGGCGGCGCGGCCCGGCTCGACACCGACGGCGACGGCCGGATCAGCCAGGCCGAGGCGGCCAAGTCGCCGCGCCTGGCGAAGAACTTCGCCGCCATCGACGCCAACAAGGACGGCTACATCGTGCGCGGCGAACTGCGCGGCTACTTCCAGCGCGAGCGTCCGAAATGGGAAGCCGAGCGCGCCCAGCGCTTCGACGCCAAATTCGCCGAAGCCGACCTCAACCGCGACGGCAAGCTCAGCAAGATCGAAGTGCAGGAAAAGATGCCGCGCCTGGCCGCGCAGTTCGCCTTCCTCGACGAGAACCGCGACGGCTTCCTGAGCAAGACCGAGCTCAAGCCGGACGGCAAGCGCTGACCTCGCAGCGCCCGGGCGCGTTCGCGTCCGGCCGCGCAACCCTCCCTAGCTGTAATTCGGGGCGCCGTGAGGGCGCCCCTTTCTTTTTCGCGCCGCGCGCGGCTCAGCCGAAGCGGCCGTCCTTGTACAGCACCAGCGCGATGCTCGCCAGCAAGGCCACGTTGCTCCAGACGATCGCCGGCTTGCCCAGCAGCCAGCGGTAGCCGAAGCCGGCGCGCGGGTCGCGACCGCTCTCGCGCTGCGCGCGGTCGAGCAGCGGCCCGATCTCGCGCGGCAGCCAGCGCAGCATCTGCCAGTTCATCAGCGCCATCGACAGCAGCAGGAAGGCCGCCGGCGCCAGCCAGCCGCGGCTGAGGGCGAGCGCCGCGAGCAGGCCGAGGCAGACCAGCGCGGCGCTGACCGACATCGCGATCATCATCCGGTAGATCCGCCGGCGTTCCTGCGCGCCGCGCGCGTAGCGCAGCAGGATTTGGGTCATCGCCAACGCGCCGAGGGCGCCGCCGATGGTGCCGCCGATTACGCCGCCGAGCTGCACGCTCCAGCGCGCGCCGTGCTCCAGCGCCTCGCCGCCGCCGGCGGCCGCGAACGGCGCGAGCAGGCGGTCGAGCAGGGCGGCCGCGCCGCCGCCGGCGACGCCGCCGCTGGCCGAGGACGCGCCCAGGCCGAACTTGCCGGCCAGGCTGGAACCGGCCGCGCCGCCGGCCAGGGCCGCGGCGGCGATCGACGGCGGCGCGATCAGGCCCAGGCTGGAGGCGACCAGGGTGGTGAAGCCGACCGACGGCGCGCTGGCGCGGGCGAACGCGGCGAAGCGCTCCATCAGCTCTTCGCGCACCGCGCCGCGCGCGCGCGACAGGCGCTTGCGCACCGCCGCGTCGCTGAGCCCGAGCAGGGCCGCGACCTGCTGCGAACTCTGGCCTTCGCGGTAGTACAACAGCAGCACCTCGCGGCTTTCGTCGGGCAGCGCCGAGATCAGTTCGGCGGCGACCCGGGCGCGTTCGGCCTCCAGCAGCGTTTCGATCGCGCCGGGGGCGGGATCGGCGGCCAGTTCGATCGCCAGTTCCGCGTCCTCGACCGCGCGCGGCTGGCGCACCCGCGCGCGCAGGTGGTCGCGGGCGAGGTTGCGGGTGATCTGGCGCAGCCACGGCAGGAAGCTGGACGGGTTGTGCAGCTTGCGGATGTTCTGCCAGGCGCTGAGGAAGGCCTCCTGGGCGATGTCCTCGCTGGCCTGGACGTCGCGCACCATCGCCAGGGCGATCGCGGTGACCGAGTTCTGGCAGGCGCCGACGATGCGCGAATAGGCGGCGCTGTCGCCGCCCGCCGCCAGCGGCAGGTCGTGGCCGATCAGCGAATCCAGGGCCTGCGCGTTCATCGCGTGCGGCGTCCGGCGTAGGGGCGGTGGGCGGGGCTGCGCATGCGTCGGGCTCCTGGGGTCGGCGGCATCGGCGATGCCTGCGGTCCAAGACGGCGGCGGCGGGGAAATGTGACCGCGCGGTTGGCGGCTGTCGTGGGAGGGGCTTCAGCCCCGATGCTTTTCTGTCGGGTCGCCCGGAACTGCATGGCGACCTGGGCCAAGAGCGTCGGGGCTGAAGCCCCTCCCACAACAGCCGCCTCCCACAACAGCCGCCTCCCACAACAGCCGCCTCCCACAACAGCCGCCTCCCACAACAGCCGCCTCCCACAACAGCCGGCTCCCACAACAGCCGGCTCCGGCAAGGAAGCCCGGCTGGGCTCACCCCATCGCGCGCACGGTCTTGACCGTCTTGACCACGCGCCACTGCCCCTCGACGCGCTCGACCTGCAGGGTCTTGTACACCGCCACCGAACGGTTGTGGTACGCGCTGTACTCGACCGTTCCGGCGTCTTTCGACGTCGGCCGGAACGCGTGCACTTCGATCACTTCCGCAGTCTGGCCGTCGCGCGCGCGGCTGCCGCTGGCTTCGTCGGCGATCTCCTCGCACTGGCTGGCCGGCAGCAGGCGCAGCTTGGGCCGCGCCAGCGCGGTCAACAGCGGACGCGGGGCGTCGCGGCGGTCCACGCGCAGGCATTGGGTCGGCTGGTCGGCCTCGGCCAGCTGCGCGGCGAACACCGCCTGCGCCAGCGCGCGCGGGGTCGCGGCGACGCTGCCGTCGAACGCGTGCGTCGCCAGCGCGGCCTCGGCCGGTTCCACCGCCGGCGCGGCGGCGGGGCGGGTGCGGATGCCCTGGAACAGCGCCAGGCCCATCGCCACCGCGATGCACACCAGCAGGCCGATCTTGATCCGCAGCGCGCGCTTGTCGCCGGGGCGGCGCGCCAGTTCGGCGTCGGAACGGAACCGGTACGGCGCCTGGTGGCTCTGTTCGCCGCGGGTGCTGTCGATCAGCCCGGCCTCGCGCAGCAGGTCGCGCGCGCGCAACTGGTCTTCCGAGCGGATCACCCACACCGTCGGCCGCTCGCCGGCGTCTTCGCGATAGCTGAAGCTGGAGCGGCGGTTGCCCTTGTAGGAGCGGTCGTTGGTGACCCGCACCTCGATCCCGGCCTCGCGCAGCAACTGCGCGACGCCTTCGACGTTCTCCAGGCGCGAACTGGTGAAAACCTGCCTCATGTCATTCCTTCGCCGGTACGTGCGCGGCCGCGTCTGGATCGGCGACGACCCGGATCAAACCTTCCTGCGCGGTGCTGGCGACCAGCCGCCCGTCGCGGTCGTAGATCTGCCCGCGCGCCAGCCCGCGCGCGCCCTGCGCGCTGGGGCTGTCGATCGAATACAGCAGCCATTCGTCGGCGCGGAACGGACGGTGGAACCACAGCGCGTGATCGAGCGAGGCCATCTGCACGTTGGGCTGGTAGTAGCTGATGCCGTGCGGAAAGGTCGCGGTGCCGAGCAGATGGAAATCCGAGGCGTAGGCCAGCAGCGCGCGGTGCAGCTCGGGCGCGTCGCCGACGCGTTCGCTGAGGCGGAACCACACCTGCTGATACGGCGGGCGCTTGGGCGGATTGAGTTCGTCGCGCGGATACACGTGGCGGAACTCGAACGGCCCCTGGCGCGAGAGCCAGCGCTGCACCTTGGTCGGCAGCGTCGCCATCACCTGCGGCGGCACCGGCGGCGCCGGCGCGATGTCCTCGGGCTTGGGCACTTCCGGCATCGACAGCTGGTGCTCGCCGCCGTCCTGCTCGACCTGGAACGAGGCGGCGAGGAAGAAGATCGGCTGGCCGTGCTGGATCGCGGTGACCCGGCGCACCGAGAAGCTGCCGCCGTCGCGGGTGCGGTCGGCCTGGTAGACGATCGGCGCCTCGATGTCGCCGGCCTTGAGGAAATAGGCGTGCAGCGAATGCGCCGCGCGCGGCGAATCCAGGGTGGCCTGGGCCGCCGACAGCGCCTGGCCCAGGACCTGGCCGCCGAACACGTACTTGGTGCCGATGTCGCGGCTCTGGCCGCGGAACAGATTGTCTTCCAGCCGCTCCAGCGACAGCAGTTCGATCAGTTCGGAGACGGGGGAGGAAGTCATCGGCCGGCCGGGTGGGGAGGTCGCGGGGAGTATAGCGGGACGGCGGACACGCTCCGGGCGCGCCGCGGCGGTGCCGCAAGGCTTGCGCCGGCGGCCGCGCGGATCAGGGGCGAAGCCGCTCCAGCCCGCACGCGGCCAGCACCTGCGGCCAGGGAAAGCGCGGGCCGGGATCGCGTTTGCGCGGCACCTGCACGGCCGGATCGTCGCTGGCCTCGACCGTGGCGGTGTCCAGGTCCTCGTGGCCGGCGATCCAGCGCAGCGACGGCAGCGTCGCGCGCAGTTGCGCGAGCAGCGCCAGCAGGGCGTCGACCTGCGCCGGCGGGTAGGCCTCGTCCATCGCCTGGTGGCGCGAATCCAGCCAATGCGGGTAGCGCCCGGTATTGACCAGTTCGATCCCCAGCGAACGCGGGTTGTAGCCGCGCACGTGGTGGGCGATGCGGTCCTCGGCGACATAGCGCAGCGTGGCGCCGTCGCGGTCGATGTAGTAGTGGCCGCTGTTGCCGGTGCCCGAGGCCGGATACAGCACGCGCTCGCCGTATTCGCGCGCCGCGGCCAGGTCCGGCAGCTCGGTGCAATGGATCACTACCAGATCCACCGAGGCCGGATCGCGCGCGTCCAGCCGGGTCTCGTAGGGCAGCGGCGCGAGGACGGAGTTCAGGGGCGGCATGGGCCCGGATGCTACCATTCCGGCCTTGTCCGGAGCCTCGCCATGACCGCCTTGCCGCCTGCAGACTCCGCGCTGGGAACGTTGATGGCCACGCTGCCGCGGCCCGGCCGGGTCGAGTGGATCGGCCTGCGCCCGGCGCGCGGGCAGGCGATGCGCGAGGTCGAGCAGGCGCTGGCCGAGGCCGGCAAGGGCCTGGCCGGCGACCGTTACCAGGGCGGCAGCGGCAAGCGCGGGATCACCCTGATCCAGGCGGAGCACCTGCCCGCGATCGCGGCCCTGGCCGGGCTCGAGTCGGTCGCGCCGGCGCTCCTGCGCCGCAACGTCGTGGTCTCGGGCCTGCCGCTGGTCGCGCTCAAGGGCCGGCGTTTCCGCCTCGGCGAAACCCTGCTGGAAACCACCGAGTCCTGCGACCCGTGCTCGCGGATGGAAGCCGCGCTGGGCCCGGGCGGCTACAACGCGATGCGCGGCCATGGCGGCTGGTGCGCGCGCATCGTCGAAGGCGGCCGGATCCGCCTGGGCGATGCGCTGGTGCCGGTAGGCGATGCGGCCGTTTGAATGCGTTCGACGCGCGCAGGCGGGGATGCGCAATCGATCGGCTTCGGCGCCAAGACGCTCGTTGCGCGGTCGATGTTCCAAGCGACGCGGTCCGCAACCGATCGGCCCTGGCGCCAAGATCATCGTTACGCGCTCCATGCTCCACACGGCGCGATCTGCAACAGCCCGACCCGGTTTCAAGATGATCGCTATGCGCTCGATGCTCCACACGGCGCGATCTGCCACAGCTCGGCCCGACTCCAAGATGATCGTTACGCGCTCGATGCTCCACGCGGCGCGATCTGCAACTACTCAACCTCGGCTCTAAGATGATCGTTACCGGACACTGCATCCTGTCTCATGGCTTCGAAAGCGGCCCCGACGCCACCAAGGTCGCGGCCCTGGCCGAAGCGGCGCAACGCCAAGGCTGGACCGCCGAGCGCCCCGACTACACCGACCTGGACGCGCGCAGCGACGTCAGCCCCTACGGCGACGTGTACGCGCGCATCGAGCGCCTGCTCGCGCTGGCGCGCGAAGCCGCCGAGCGCGGGCCGGTGGTGCTGGCCGGTTCGAGCCTGGGCGCCTACATCTCCGGCGCGGTGTCGATGCAGGTGCGGCCGGCCGGGCTGTTCCTGATGGCGCCGCCGATCCACATGGGCCCGGCGCCGGCGCTGCAGGCCGCCGACGTGCCGCTGAGCCTGCTGCACGGCTGGAACGACGAACTGATTCCCGCCAGCGATGTGATCGCCTGGGCGCAGCCGCGCCGCGCGCGCCTGCTGCTGGTCGACGACGGCCATCGCCTGTCCAACCACGTCGACGCCAGCGCCGCCGCGTTCCGTCGCCTGCTGCAGAGTCTCGACAACGCATGAGCAAGTTCTACGCAAGCTGCGGCAAGGGCCTGGAATACCTGCTGGCCGACGAACTGGCCGCGCTGGGTTGCCAACGCGCCACCGCCGCCACCGCCGGCGCCAACGTCGAAGGCACGCTCGCCGACGCCCAGCGCGCGGTGCTGTGGTCGCGCCTGGCCAGCCGCGTACTGTGGCCGATCGCCGAATTCGACTGCCCCGACGAACACGCGCTGTACGCCGGCGTGGCCGCGTTGCCGTGGCCCGAGCACATGGACGCGGTGCACACCCTGGCGGTGGACGCGCACGTGTCCGGCGAGGCGATCACTCACGCGCGCTACGCCGCGCAGCGGGTCAAGGACGCGGTCGTCGACGTGATGCGCGCGCGCACCGGCGCGCGTCCGGACGTCGATACCGAGGCGCCGGACCTGCGCCTCAACTTGGTGGTGCGCAAGGGCCGCGCGGTGTTGTCGGTCGACCTCGGCGGCGGCCCGCTGCACCGGCGCGGCTGGCGCCAGCATCAGGGCGAGGCGCCGTTGAAGGAGAACCTCGCCGCGGCGGTGCTGCTGCGCGGCCAATGGCCGAAGGTCTACGCCGCCGGCGGCGGCCTGTTCGACCCGATGTGCGGCAGCGGCACGCTGCTGATCGAAGGCGCGCTGATGGCCGCCGACGTCGCGCCGGGCCTGTTGCGCCACGGCCTGTTGCCGCCGACGCGCTGGCGCGGTTTCGATTTCGCCGGCTGGCGCGCGCTGTGCGATGAAGCGCGCTCGCGCGAGACCGCCGGCTTGACCGCGCTGCAGCCGGTGTTCGCCGGCAGCGATATCGATCCGCAGGCGATCCGCGCGGCGCGCGAGAACGAGGCGATGGCGGGGCTGGCGGGGTTGATCCGCTGGGACGTGGCGGCGGTGGAGTCGCTGCAGACCGTGCCGGAGCCGTTGCGTGCGACCGCTGCTGCGCACGCCGACGTTGCGGCGCAAGCGAGCGTCGCTGCGCAAGAGGCATCGCGAGCCTCCGAGCGTCATCCCCGGGAAGGCGGGGATCCAGGGCTTGATCGCGACGATGCTGGCGGTTTGGGGGAGAGCGCCGGGGAAGAATCTGGCTTCGCCGGTAGGGCGCCGGCGGAAAGAGACTCGGCTACCCCAGTTGGCCTCGCCGTCTGCAACCCGCCTTACGACGCCCGCCTCGCCGCCGACCCCGCGCTCTACCGCGCGCTCGGCGAAGCGCTCAAGCGCCTGGTTCCGTCCTGGCGCGCCAGCCTGCTGTGCGGCGATCCGGCGCTGGCCCAGGCCACCGGCCTGCGCGCGAGCAAGAAGTACCAGTTGTTCAACGGCGCGATCGAATGCGCGTTGATCGTTTGCGATCCGATCGCCCGCGTCGGTCACGCCGAGCAGCGCGCCAAGCAGCAAGACGCCGCGCCGCAGCCGCTCAGCGAAGGCGCGCAGATGGTCGCCAACCGCCTGCGCAAGAACCTGCGCAAGCTCAAGTCCTGGCGCCAGCGCGAAGGCGTGAGCTGTTTCCGCGCCTACGACGCCGACCTGCCCGAATATGCCGCGGCCATCGACGTCTACGCCAGCGACGAGGCGACGCCGCGCACGTACCTGCACGTGCAGGAATACGCCGCGCCCGCCGACATCCCCGAGGCCGACCAGCGCCGCCGCCGCAACGAACTGCTCGCGGCCGCGCGCGAGGTGTTCGAGGTGCCGCGCGAGCGCATCGCGGTGAAGACCCGCGCGCGCGGCAAGGGCGGCAGCAAGTACGGCCAGTTCGACCAGCGCGGCGAGTTCGTGCCGGTGCGCGAGGGCGCCGCGCGCTTGCGCGTGAACCTGTTCGATTATCTCGACACCGGCCTGTTCCTCGACCACCGGCCGATCCGCTTGCGCATCGCCGAAGAGGCGCGCGGCAAGCGCTTCCTCAACCTGTTCGCCTACACCGGCGCGGCCAGCGTGCAGGCCGCGGTCGGCGGCGCCGCGCACACCGTCACCGTCGATCTCTCGGCGACCTACCTGCAGTGGTGCGCCGACAACCTGCGCGAAAACGGCCTCGGCGGCGCCCAGCACCAGTTGATCCACGCCGACGCCATCGCCTGGCTGGAGGCCGAGCGCGGCCGCTTCGACCTGATCTTCTGCGACCCGCCGACCTTCTCCAACTCCACGCGCGCCGACGACTTCGACATCCAGCGCGAACACGTGCGCCTGCTGCGCGCGGCGGTGGCGCGGCTGGCCGACAACGGCGTGCTGTACTTCTCCAACAACTTCCGCCGTTTCCGCCTGGATGCCGACGCGGTGGCGCAGTTCGCCCGTTGCGAGGAGATCACCGCCGCCACCATCCCGCCGGATTTCGAGCGCGACGCGCGCATCCACCGCTGCTGGCGCCTGGAGCCGCGTTGATGATCCTCGCCCGTAGCCGTCGTTTTCGCCGCCACGCCCGAGGGCGCGCATGAAGCCGCAACCCAAGCCCGGCGCCTGGACCTTCTTCCGCCAGTGGCTCAAGAACCCGTTGCGGGTGGCCGCGGTAGCGCCGTCCAGCGCCGAACTGGCCGCGGCGATGATCGCCGAACTGCCCGACGACGCGCGCCGGGTGATCGAACTCGGCGGCGGCACCGGCGCGATCACTCGCGCTTTGCTCGACGCCGGCATCCGCGACCAAGACCTGCTGGTGCTGGAGCTCAACGAGGAACTGCACGCCCATCTGCAGGTGCGTTTCCCGCGCGTGCCGGTGCTGCTCGGCGATGCGCGCATGCTGCCGGCGCTGGCGCGCGAACAGGGCTACCTGGGCGGCGGACCCGCCGATGCGGTGGTGTCCGGGCTCGGCCTGCTGACCATGCCGCATCCGCTGCAGCGCGACATCATCGCTGCCGCGTTCCAGTGCCTGCGGCCGGACGGCGTGTTCGTGCAATTCACCTACGGCCCGGCCGCGCCGGTCGCCGATGCGGTCGCGCGGCAACTGTCGCTGCGCGTGCGCCGCGGCGAGTTCGTGCTGCGCAACGTGCCGCCGGCGACGGTGTATGTCTATTCGCGCGAATCGGTGCCGTAACCGGCGCAGGCCCCTGTAGGAGCGGCGCAAGCCGCGACTGCGGGGTTGCCGCTCGCGGCGCGGGTTTCGGCGTGGCTGCGTTTTCGCGGTCGCGGCTGCGCCGCTCCTACAGGGACCTTCCGAGTCGTTTCGTTCTGTTTTTGTTACGGATGATTGCGGTTTTGGCAGTATCGTTCTGAAAATGTGGTGGCATCCTATGCCCAGCGCCAATCCGGCGATCCCCTAGGAGCAAGGCCCATGGCCACCACCGCCACCACTTACGCCCGCGTCGGCCGCAAGCTGCGCGGCCAGGCCACGTCCGACGGCGCCGGCGTGCGCCTGACCCGGGTCATCGGCGGGCCGCAGCTGCCGGATCTGGATCCGTTTCTGCTGCTCGACGAGTTCGGCACCGACCAGCCCGAGGACTATCTCGCCGGTTTCCCCGAACACCCGCACCGCGGCTTCGAGACGGTGACCTACATGCTCGACGGCCGCATGCGCCATCGCGACAACCACGGCAACGAAGGCGTGTTGGTGCCCGGCAGCGTGCAGTGGATGACCGCCGGCCGCGGCCTGGTGCATTCGGAGATGCCCGAGCAGGAACAGGGCCGCATGCGCGGCTTCCAGCTGTGGGTGAACCTGCCGGCGCGCGAAAAGATGACCGAGCCGAAGTACCAGGAGTTCGCGCCCGACCGCATCGTGCAGTTGGCGCCGGCCGACGGCGTGCGGGTCAAGCTGATCGCCGGTGGCCTCGGCGACGCGCGCGGCCCGATCTCGCAGCCGGCGACCGATCCGGTCTACCTGGACGTCGAACTGCAGCCCGGCGCGGCGTGGGAATACGAACTGCCCGAAGGCCACAACGTCTTCGCCTATGTCTACGAAGGCGGCGTGTCGGTCGGCGACGGCGCCGACGCGCGCGCGGTCGACGCGCAGGAAATGGCGGTGCTGGCCGGCGGCTCGACCTTGAAGCTCGCCGACGGCGGCCGCGGCAGCCGCCTGATCGTGGTTGGCGGCCGCCCGCTGCGCGAGCCGGTGGCGCGTTACGGTCCGTTCGTGATGAACACCAAGCAGGAGATCATGCAGGCGTTCGTGGATTTCCAGGAAGGCAAGTTCTGATCGGTTCGCCGCGGCATCGTCGACGAGGCGACGCCGCGGCGAGCGTAGCGCAGAGGAAGGCCACGCTTCGGCGTGGCCTTTTTCGTGGGCGCGCGGCGTTGTCGCGCGGCGGTGCGTGCGCGTCGAGTAAACAGTCGCAAGCGCGTTGATCGTGCGTACGGGCCTGCGAACGATTCGGATCGAAACGGGGTGGTCGTCCGAGTCGGTGCGGGTTCTTCGCGCGAGCGGGTGTTGCGCGGCCGTTACGACGCAGCGCTGGCCGGGCGATCCAGCCGCGTGCGTTGTTCTGGATGCATCGACCCGCCGCATCGTCGCGGCCTTCACCGCGTCGCGGACACGACGCGGTTTCCACCAGGAGCAGCACGCCATGGCCACCCGCATCGACCCGCGCCAATTCGTGATCGTCGCCAGCTACGTCTCTCCCGGCGTCGCCGCCGGCGCCGGCGGTTTCGTCATCGTCGGCGGCAAACTCAATAAAGTCCCGCCGCGCGGCCTGCGCCAACTGCAGGCGGTGTACCAGATGCTCGAGGCAGCGGATGGCGTCGGCGACGCGAAGATCGCGGCGCAGTTGCAGCAGAGCGCGATCGACCTGGCGGGCGTGGCGGTGGGGCAGAAGGCGGCGCAGTAACCCAGGCGCGTCGAATATGCGTCGCCGAACGGCGGGGCTTGGGCGGGTTCCATCGAAACCCTGCCGACTTCACGTCAAACCTCGTTGTCGTCATCCCAGCGATAGCCGGAATCTAAAAGATCTTGCCGTTGCTGTTGCCGTTGCCGTTGCCGTTGCCGTTGATGTTGCTATTCGCTCGGACGCAACTCCACGCGAAGCCCACGTCCCGCAGCCCAGGAGGGCGTGCGCATGGATGCGCACGTGCGCCATGGGGCAGGATGCCCCTTATGGCGCGGCCCCGCGCCGCTGTGAGCCATAGTGGCTCTTGATCCGAAAAAACTAAGGCCTTTTCTTTGGTTACTTTCTTTGTGGCTTAAGACAAAGAAAGTGACCCGGCCGCTTGCGGACGGAAGCTCTTGATGTTCGCTTGTCGTCACGCGGACGCACACGCAAACGCAGACCCCGCCGCGGCACGCCCCCTGTAGGAGCGGCGCAAGCCGCGACCGCGCCATCGCGGCGATTACGAAAGTTTCATCGTAGGTGCGTTGTCGCGGTCGCGGCTCGCGCCGCTCCTACAATCGGATACGCAACCCATCGCCCGTCATTCCGGCGAAAGCCGGAACCCATATTGACCTTGCCGCTGCTTTCGCCGTTATCGATGTGTTGCGCGACGACAAGCCGCCATCAAAAGCTTTCGTCCGCAAGCGGCCGAGCTACTTTCTTTTGTCAGCGCGACAAAAGAAAGTAGCCAAAGAAAAACGCTTGTTTTAAGGCAAAAGCCACTAGGTCCAGCACCGGGCGCGGGGCTGCGCCATAAGGGGCATCCTGCCCCATGGCGCACGCGCGCATCCATGCGCGCGCCCTCCGGGGCTGTGGAGCGTGGGCCACGGGCGAGGTTGCGTCCGAGCCAATAGCAACAGCAACAGCAACAGCAACAAGGACAACAGCAACAGCCGGATCAAAATGGATTGCGGCGTTCGCCGCAATGACGGGCTAGGGCCGGACTATGCTCTTGGCCAGGTGAAGCCACGACCTGCGCTGCATCCCGCCCACGCCGCGATTCGCCGACGCGACCGGCCGCCCAAGAAAAAAGCCGCGCGAACGCGCGGCTTTTTCCGTGCGAAGACGACCCTCAGTCGTCCTTGCCCAACCACCGATACACCGCCCCGCCGATCAAACCGCCCACGATCGGCGCGACCCAGAACATCCACAGCTGGCTCAGCGCCGCCGCGCCGGCGAACAGCGCTACGCCGGTCGAGCGCGCCGGATTCACCGACGTGTTGGTCACCGGAATGCTGATCAGATGGATCAAGGTCAGCCCCAGGCCGATCGCGATCGGGGCGAAGCCGGCCGGCGCGTTCTTGTGGGTGGCGCCGAGGATGATCACCAGGAACATCGCGGTCATCACCACCTCGGTCAGGAACGCCGCCGTGGCCGAGTAGCCGCCCGGCGACATCAGGTCGTAGCCGTTGCTGGCGAAGGTGCCGGCTGCGTTGGGATCGATGACGAAGCTGCCGGTGCCGCTGGCGATGTGGAACAGCACGAAGCCGGCGAGGATCGCGCCGAGCACTTGGGCGACGATGTACGGCAGCAGGTCCTTGGCCGGGAATCGGCCGCCGGCCCACAGGCCGAAGCTCACCGCGGGGTTGAAGTGGCCGCCGGAGATGTGGCCCAGCGCGTAGGCGCCGGTCAGCACGGTCAGGCCGAAGGCCAGCGCCACGCCGAGCAGGCCGATGCCGAGCGGGTTGCCGGCGCCGCCGAAGTTGGCCGCGAGCACGGCGCTGCCGCAGCCGCCGAGCACCAGCCAGAAGGTACCGATGAACTCCGCACCCAGTCGCTTGATCATGATCGTCTTTCCTTGGTGGATAAAAGGCGGCTCTCTCGCGAGAGGCAGCGGCCCCGGGATCGACGATCACGCCTGGTGTGCGCCTGTCTGGCAGGGAGCGGCGTTGATGCAGACCCTGTTCAGCCAGGCCGATTCTCATGCTGCTCGAACCTGGAAAAATGTGCAATCCATCACAAAATTTCAGGCTGAACCGGCAAAACGACGCCACCGTCGCGAGGACGGTGGCATCGAAACATTCGGGTTGTGACGGCCGGGTTTACTTGCGGCTCAGTCGGGCCGACTGAAATCGCAGCCCCTCGGTCTGACCGAGGGCCTCCTTGAGCTGGTCCGCCGACTGCGCCTGCACCCAGATGTGGGCGAGCTTGCCGTTGCCGACTTCGATCAGGGTCTCGCGCGCCTGCACGTCGGGCTTGCCGGCGATCTGGCTGCGATACCAGTGGATCTGCTTGCCGTCGATGGTGGCCTCTTCGACGCGGTCGCCGCGCCGCGGCTGGAACGGCGATTTGTCGGCGATGTACAGGCCGAACGCCTCGCTGCCGTCGTCGCGCAGCGCGCGGCAGAAATCCGAGTCGGCGGTGCCGCGGTATTCCCAGTGCAGGCCGGTCGAGGCCGGCAGCAGCGGGCAATTGCCCTGCGCCGGTTCGGCCGACGGCGCTTCCTGGGCCTTGGCGCTGGCGCACAAGACGAACAACAACCCCAGCCACGGCAGTGCGCGGCCCTTCCCCCATGACTTCACGACACGTCCCCCTGGAACACGGATGTTTGGTCTAAGCGGTGTTGCGAGCCTTCCGCTGTGACCATAGTCGAGTTTGTGGGGATTGACAAACGCTGCCGCGCAGTCATGCGGCAGTTTCGGTAAAAGTTTCGGGCGCGACGGGAAAAGAGCGTGGGCCGGGCGAGCTCAGCGCTCGGGCAAGGGGATGAACTCGTGTTCGCCCGGGATCTGGCCGAAGCGGCCTTCGGCCCAATCCTGCTTGGCCTGTTCGATGCGCTCGCGCGAGCTGGACACGAAGTTCCACCACAGGTGGCGCGGGCCGTCGAGCGGCTCGCCGCCGAGCAGCATGGCCTTGAGCGGGGTCTTGGCGCGCAGGCGCGGGCGGGTGCCCGGATCGAGCACGACCAGATGCTTCTCCGGCAGATCGGCGCCATCGAGTTGCGACTCGCCTTCCAGCACGTACAGGGCGCGCTCGGCGTGACTGTCCTCGATGTCCAGCTCGCTGCCGGGGTCGAGATCGATGGCGACATAGAGCGTGTCGGCGAACACCCGCACCGGCGATTCCTCGCCGAAGCCGCGGCCGGCGACGATGCGCAGCCAGGCGCCGTCGCGGCGTTGCTGCGGCAGGGTTGCGGCCGGATGGTGGTGGAAGGCCGGCGCGGTTTCCTCGAACGAACGCGGCAGCGCGACCCAGGTCTGCAGGCCGTGTACGGCCTGGCCGGCGGCGCGCGGCGCGTCGGGCGTGCGTTCGGAATGGGCGATGCCGCGGCCGGCGGTCATCCAGTTGACGTCGCCGGGATGGATGTCCTGGACGCTGCCGAGGGTGTCGCGGTGGCCGATCGCGCCGGCCCACAGGAACGTCACCGTGGCCAGGCCGATGTGCGGATGCGGACGCACGTCGATGCCCTGGCCGGGCGCGAATTCGGCCGGGCCCATGTGATCGACGAACACGAACGGCCCGACCGAGCGGGCCTGCAGGCTGGGCACGGCGCGACGCACCTGGAAACCGCCGAGGTCGTGGACGCGCGGGGCGACGATCGTGGTCATGGACGGGCTCTCCTGCAGGACTGATGTCTGCAGATTGGCACGTCCTGGCTGCAATCTTGCAACCGGGCGCGCAACTCGGTGTTGCAGGAGATGGCGTGGTGTGGCGGCTTGATCGAAAGGCGTCGGGCCTGAAGGCCCTCCCACAAGAGCGGTCGCATCGGCACTGAAGAGGCCGGACTGCTCTTGTGGGAGGGCCTTCAGGCCCGACGCTTTTCGCCCAAATCGCAGGGTTATTCAGCTTCGAGCTTCACCGTAGCCTGCGGCGGCTCGGCGAAATCCAGCGACTGCAGCTCGAACGTCCACGCGCCGGCGCGCTGGCGCGGTTGCGGCGCGGAGGTGTCGAACGACAGCGCGGTCTTGGCGCCGTCGCCGCCGCTGAGTTCGAACGCCAGCACCGCTTCGCCGGCGCGGATGCACTGCAGGCCGGGACGGCAGCGCGAATCGCTGGTCACTTCGACGAAACGCAGGCGCGAACGGTCGGGCAGGGCGACGCTGTCGCCGGGGCGCAACTGCGCCGCTTCGCCGGCGGCGAGCGCGCGGTCGCCGCCGGCGCCGGCGTGGGCGCAGGCGGACAGCGCGAGCGCGCAGGCGAGCGAGGCGACGAACGGGACGGATTTCATCGGCGGGCTCCTGGCAGCGGCCTGGTCTTGTGGCGATGCGCGCCGGGCGGCGCGCGGCGGGCTGGCGCGGCCGATCCTCGGCGATCCGCGTCGCGCCGTCCAGCCGCGGATGGCGCGCCTGCGCACGCGATCACTTTCGCATGCCGGTGCGGGCGTTCGTGCGCGCCGGTGCGGCGTCGGCACGCAGCATCCGCGCGCGACCCGGGGCCGCGTTCAGCGGTCGCGTTCGATCCGCAGCGTGGCGCGGCCTTGCGCGTCGAGGTCGACGATCATGCGCCGGTCGTATTCGGTTTCCGGCATCGGCTCGACCGCGCAGGCGCACAGCGCGGCGGCGATGTCGGGCGCGGTGTTGCTGTGGCCGACCACGAGCGTGGCGCCGGCGGGACGCTCGCGCCGCAGCTGCGCGGCGAATTGCGCGGCCGGCGACTTCGCGTCGTAAACGATGGGCGTCAGACCGTGCCCGCGCGCGGCGGGTTCGCCGGTCTGCAGGGTGCGGCGGTAGCCGGTGACATAGACCGCGCCGAGCGGCTCCTCGCGCAGGCGCGCGGCCAGGCGCTGCGCGCGCTCGAGGCCGGCGGCGGAGAGCATGGGGTCGCGCGGGTCGTCGCTGGCTTTCTCGGCATGCCGCACCACGATGTAGCGCGCGGCGGGGGACGACGGCGCGGCCGGCGCGCTGGCGCAACCGGCGAGGGCCGTGGCCGCGGCGACGGCGATGGCGACGGCGAAAACGAAGGCTGCGATCCGATCCATGCCGGCTCCTGCGATTGCGTGCGAGCCCGCAGCTTACTTGAGCAGGTCGGCGCCGGCCTAGGCGATGCGCCCGTCCTGCGCCGCTTGCGCGCCGGACACGCCGATGCCGCCGATGGTCTGGCCGTCGAGCAGCAGGCGCACGCCGCCTTCGATCGGCAGCGAATGCGGCAGCGCCAGCACGACGTGGTTGCCGTCTTCGAGCAGCTTCTGGTGGAAACCGCTGTCGCGGCGATAGTCGGCCGCGTGCACGGCCTTGCCGATGGCGACCTCGACGCTGGAGTTGGGGGTGCCGTCCATGCGCTGGAAATGCATGAGCCGGCCGGCTTCGTCGACGACGGCGATGGAGACCGTCAGACCCTGCGCGCGGGCCTCGGCCGCGGCGGCCGCGGCGATGCGCTCGGCGGCGGCGAGGTTGAGGACGGTGCGTTGCGGCAGTTGGGTCTTCAGCGGCGGGGCGGCGTGGCTGGGCATGGCGGCGAGCAGCAGGACGGCGAGCGGGAGCGAAGTGCGGAGCATGCGCGCGGCTCGGGAGGGCGGGCGCGCAGGCTACGGCGCGGTGGGTAGCGGCGACAGTGCTTTTTGTACTGCGGTTTGCGGTGGCGGGTGGGGCGGTGGCGTCGTAGTTGCGGTGTCGCGGTCGCGGCTTGTGCCGCTCCTACAGGGGGCCTGCGGGGAGCTCGCCGCGATGTGTCCTGCGCTGCCTGTAGGAGCGGCGCGAGCCGCGACCGCGCTGTGGCCGGTCGCACCGCAGGCTCGATGTCGCGCTCGCGAAACGAGGCGTCGCGGCCGCGCTCCACGGGCTCGGCGTATCGCGAGCCCCGCAACGCTCAGTGCTTGGTATCGAGCAGGGTCAGCAATCCCTTCGCCGCCGCCAGCCGCGCCGGCGCGTCGGGCAGTTCGAGCTTGATCCGCAGTTTGTCGGGGCCGTCCATCTGGTAGAGCTTGGGCTGGCCCTGGATCATTTTGATGATCGACAACGGGTCGACGTTCGGCCGTTCGACGAACTGCAGGCGTCCGCCCTTGTCGCCCAGGTCGAGCTTGCGGATGCCCAACGCGGTCGCGCCGAGCTTGAGTTCGGCGACCGCGAACAGGTGCTTGGCCGCATCCGGCAGCAGGCCGAAGCGGTCGATCATTTCCACCTGCAACTCGCGCAGTTCCTCGCTGCTGCGCGCGCCGCTGACGCGCTTGTAGAGGGTCAGGCGGGTGTGCACGTCGGGCAGGTAGTCCTCGGGAATCAGCGCCGGGATGTGCAGCTCGACTTCGGCGCCGCGCGCGTCGGTGGAATCCACGTCCGGCAGCTTGCCCTGGCGGATCGAGCGCACCGCGCGTTCCAGCAACTCGGTGTACAGGCTGAAGCCGACCTCGGCCATCTGCCCGCTCTGGTCCTCGCCGAGCAGTTCGCCGGCGCCGCGGATTTCCAGGTCGTGGGTGGCCAGGGTGAAGCCGGCGCCGAGTTCGTCCATCGACGCGATGGCCTCCAGGCGTTTTTGCGCGTCGGCGGTGATCGAGCGCTGGTCGGGGATCACCAGGTAGGCGTAGGCGCGATGGTGCGAGCGGCCGACGCGGCCGCGCAACTGGTGCAGCTGGGCCAGGCCGAACTTGTCGGCGCGGTTCATGATGATGGTGTTGGCGTTGGGGATGTCGATGCCCGACTCGATGATGGTCGTGCACAGCAGCACGTTGAAGCGCTGCTTGTGGAAGTCGAGCATCACGCTCTCCAGCTCGCGCTCGGCCATCTGGCCGTGGGCGATGCCGATGCGCGCTTCCGGCACCAGCTCTTCGAGCTGGCGCTTCATCCGGCCGATGCTCTCGACGTCGTTGTGCAGGAAGTACACCTGGCCGCCGCGCGAGAGCTCGCGCTGGAACGCCTCGCGCAGCTGCATGTCGTCCCAGGGCACGACGAAGGTTTGCACCGCCAGCCGGTGCGCCGGCGGGGTGGCGATGATGCTGAGGTCGCGCAGGCCGGCCATCGCCATGTTCAGTGTGCGCGGGATCGGCGTGGCGGTGAGCGTCAGCAGGTGCACGTTGGCGCGCAGCGCCTTCAGCGCTTCCTTCTGGCGCACGCCGAAGCGCTGCTCTTCGTCGACGATGACCAGGCCCAGGTCCTTGAAGCGCACGTCGTTCTGCAGCAGGCGATGGGTGCCGACGACCACGTCGATCTTGCCTTCGGTCAGCTTCTCCAGCTCGGCCTTGATCTCCTTGCCGGTCTTGAAGCGCGACAGCACTTCGACCTTGAGCGGCCAGTCGGCGAAGCGGTCGCGGAAATTGCGGTAGTGCTGCTCGGCCAGCAGCGTGGTCGGCACCAGCACCGCGACCTGCTTGCCGGCGGCGGCGGCGACGAAGGCCGCGCGCACCGCGACTTCGGTCTTGCCGAAGCCGACGTCGCCGCAGACCACGCGGTCCATCGGCTGGCTGCTGCCGAGGTCGCGGATCACCGCCTCGATCGAGGAATGCTGGTCGGGCGTTTCCTCGAACGGGAACGCCGCCGCGAACGGCTCGTACATGGCCCGGTCGACGTCCAGCGCGAGGCCGGCGCGGGCCTGGCGCTTGGCCTGGATCTCCAGCAGTTCGGCGGCGACGTCGCGGACTTTTTCCGCGGCCTTGCGCTTGGCCTTGGTCCACTGCTCGCCGCCGAGCGAATGCAGCGGCGCGGTTTCCACCGACGCTCCGGAGTAGCGGCTGATCAGGTGCAGTTGCGCGACCGGCACGTACAGCCGGTCGCCCTTGGCGTATTCGATTTCCAGGTATTCGCCGGGCTGGCCGCCGGCTTCGAGCACGATCAGGCCGCGGTAGCGGCCGACGCCGTGGTCCTCGTGCACGATCGGCGCGCCCTCGGACAACTCGCCGAGGTCGCGGATGATCGCCTCGGGCTCGCGCCCGGCGCGCTTGCGCCGGCGCGGCTGCGAGGCGCGTTCGGGGAACAGCTGGCGTTCGGTCAGCACCGCCAGCGGCGGCTCGTCGGTGGCGAAGCCGTCGTCCAGCGGCGCCACCGCGATCGCGAAGCGCGCATCGCCGGCCTCGAACGCGCTCCAGTCGGCGACCACGTCGGGGCGCAGGCCGGCCGATTGCAGCACTTCCAGCAGCGCCTCGCGGCGGCCGGCGCTGTCGGCGGCGACCAGCACGCGGCCGGGATACTTCGACAAGAACGACTTCAGCGCCTCGGCCGGCGCGGCGTCGCGCGCGGCCACCGGCAGGCTCGGCGCCGGCTGGTCGCCGAGCGCGATCGCGCGCGAACGCTGCGCGTGCTGCTCGCCGCACAGTTCGATACGCGCGCCCTGGTTGAGCCGTTCGCGCAGGCCGACCGGGCTCAGATAGAGCTGGTCCGGCGGCAGCAGCGGCCGTTCGATGTCGTGGCGGCGTTGCTCGTAGCGCTGGCCGGTCTGGGCCCAGAACGCGTCGGCGGCCTCCAGCGCGCCGTCGGCGATCACCGGCAGCGCGTCGGCGGCGAGGTAGTCGAACAGGGTCGCGGTCTGTTCGAAGAACAGCGGCAGGTAGTACTCGATGCCCGACGGCGCCAGGCCGGCCTTGAGGTCCTGGTACAGCGCGCTGCGGCGGGTGTCGAGGTCGAAGCGCTCGCGCAGCGCGTCCAATGCGCGCTTGAGCGAGGCCTCGTCCAGCGGCACTTCGCGGCCCGGCAGCAGGTGCACGCGCTGGATCTTGTCGAGCGAGCGCTGCGATTCGGGATCGAACGCGCGGATGGTCTCGATCTCGTCGTCGAGCAGCTCGACCCGGAACGGCGAATCCGCGCCCATCGGGTAGACGTCGAGCAGGCCGCCGCGCACGGCGAAGTCGCCGGGATCGAGCACCTGCGGCACGTGCCGGTAGCCGGCCGATTCGAGCCGGCGCTTTTCGCCGTCGAGGTCCAGGCGCTGGCCGACGCGCACGTCGAAGCTGCCGCCGACCACGTGGCGCAGCGGCGCCAGCCGTTGCAGCAGGGTCTGCACCGGCACCACCACGATGCCGCGCTTGAGCGTGGGCAGCCGGTGCAGCGCGGACAGGCGCTGCGAGACGATGTCCGGATGCGGGCTGAAGACGTCGTAGGGCAGCGTTTCCCAATCCGGGAACGGCAGCACCGGCAGCGCGCCGTCGTGGCCGCCGGCGGCGCCGAGCAGGGTGCGCAGGTCGGCTTCGAGCTGGTGCGCGCCGTGGTTGTCGCGGGCGATCGCCAGCAGCGGGGCGTCGTGTTCGGCGGCGGCGCGGGCGATCGCCCAGGCCAGCGCGGAGGGCGAGGCCGGCGCGCGCCACCAGGCGCGCTGCTGGCCGGTCTTGGGCAGAAGAGCGGGCACGTGCGGAGGAGTTCGCTGGGGGCGGCTAGGTTAGCCGCAGCGGAAGGGGCCGTCACCCCGGCCGCGGCCGGCGCCGGAGTGGGGCGGAGACGGGGTTCGAACTGGGGGCGGACCGCGCCGAAACAAGCGTAGCGCGCGCCGGCGCGGCCCGCCGCTGCGGCCGGTCATGCACGGCCGGTGACTTTTGTGAGCCCGCGCGGTAGTCGCCTGCGCGGCAGCGGATGTACGGTCGCAGTGCGCGCAAGCGCCGGTGCTAGCCTGCGCGAGCGGCCGTTCGCGCGGCCGCGCAAGCGACTCCATGGACAGACGAACCATCCCGAAGGATCTCAAGGAGGCAGGACATGCAAAGGAATCACCGTCATCGCGCGCTGCGGCGCGCCGCCGTCGCCGCGCTCATCCTGGCCGGCTGTGTGTTTTCGTTGAGCAGCCTGGCGCTGCCGGTGCCCCCGCCCAACGGCGGCGGCTGGTTGATCTACACCTACTACGCCAAGAACGAGAGCGGCCAGGACGTGGTGGTCGGCATGCGTTACCAAGGCGGTTGCCCGGGCCCGCAGCCGCACGACTCCGGCGTGACCACCCCGCGTTTCACCTACCAGTACGTGTCCTGCGGCCAGAACTGAGCCGCCCGCACGGGCCGCGGCCCGGTCGCGGCCCGTGCGTTGGTATCCGATCCGCCGAGATGGGTTCCGTCGCGCGCTTCGGGCCGCGGGGCCGCGCCGGGGCGCGCGCTTTGCGCGCACGGTCGCGGAAGCGCGGACGCCGGCACGCTATACCGGCCTGCCCACCCATCGTTTCAAGGAGGAAATCCCGCATGTCGAATCGTTCCCGCATCGCCGTACTGCTCGCCGCCGCGCTGGTGTCCGCCTCGGCCTGGGCCGTCGGCCCCAACCCGCCGAGCCCGGTGTCGGTCACCAGCTACTACAACGACGCCGCGCGCACCCAGTTGGTCGGGGTCAGCCTGTACGGCGATTGCCCCGGCGCCAACGGCCAGTTGATCGGCCAGTACGGCCCGTATTCGGACAACACCACGGTCCTGTGCGACGACGTCGGCAACGTGCCGATGCCGTTCTGAGCGGCCAGCGCGGATAGCGCAATCAAGCGAAACGCGTCCGTCCGCCGTCGCCGCGCGTGGCGGCGGGCGGCGCGGATCGGTGCGGAGCGAGCGGATCGGTGCGGAGTGAATCGAAGCGGGGCGGCGGGATACGCGCGGCGCCGTCATTTCGCGCCCAGCGCGACAGCGCGGCCTTCAAGACGGGCGATCCAGACGGCGACAGCGCAAGCGGCGCGATCCAGGATCGCGCGATTCGAGGCGATGCGATCCGGAACGGCGCGGATCAGCCGCCGGCGGTCCCTTCGGCGGCGGGCTTGCTGCGCAGGTCCAGCGAGACCCGGATCAGGCCCGGCGAATCCTGGTGGAACTCGCGTTCGAAGCCCAGCGACTGGGCCAGCGACAGCATCGGCGTGTTGTGCTCGAACACGTCGCCGTAGAGCCGGTGGACCTTCTTGCCGCGCGCCCACTTCACCAGCCGGGTCATCAGGTAGCGGCCCAGGCCCATGTTGGCGATGTAGCGGCTGACCAGGATCGCGAACTCGGCGTCCTGGGTGCGCTCGTCGATGGCGACCCGCGCGACCGCGCCGACCAGGGCCTCGCCCGGCGGCAGCGGCTCGGCCGCGACCAGGGCGAACTCGGTGCGCGGGTCGACCCGGGTGAAGCGCTCGGCCATCTCGGGGGTCAGCTCCTTGAGCGCGTACAGGAAGCGCTGGCGCACTTCGTCGGGCTGGAGCAGGGCGAATCCGGCGCGCAGAGGCTCGGCATCCTCGGGCCTGACCGGGCGGATCAGGACCTCGCGCCCGTTGGGAAGACGCTGGCGTTCATGCCAGGGCGGTAGACGTTCACGCGTGGCCATGGGCGGATAGTGGCACATTGTGACGAACTTGGCCCTTCATCCGGATCGCGGCCTCAGGCCGGGACCCCAGCGACGCTGAACAGCCTGAATGCGCGTCCGGCAAGGTGAAGGGTGGGCCCTGCCGGGCCGTTACGGCGGTTTGCGGGTGCGGCCGTCGCTGAACGGCTACGAGCGGCTTCCGCATGATGGCGGCGTGAAAGCGGGCTGGCAATGGCTGGCCGACGGGCGTGGCGTCGGTGCCGGGAGGCCGCTGTGGGCGGACGGCCGGCACGGGGGCGGTGGCGGGTGCGTCGGGGGCCTAGGCTTCGCTGGGACTGTCCCGGGGACATGAGAGGAAAGCATCGGGCCTGAAGGCCCTCCCACGGTTGTCGGGTGGGCGCGAAGCCGGCACGTGCCGGGACAGGGCGCCGGCGGCTCTGGATTCGCGTGTTCGCGGGAATGACGGCGCTTGGTTTTCGCCGAACGCTTGAACAATGCCGTTTCCGCGAACACGGGAATCCCTGGCTGCATCGAAGCGCGACCTCCCGTGCCGGCCTGAGCCTACGCCCGCATCGGCACGACGCGGCACGACCCGGCAACCACGCCGACCGGTCTCGACCCCGCGAACGCAGGCTCATCGCCGCGCCCTAGCGAATGCCGCCTGCGCGCATCGCCCGTGCCCGCCGCGCACGCATCAGCGCAGGCCTTACCTGGGCCACTCAACCGCCAGCATCGGCAATGCTAGACTCCGCCGCCTCGGACCCAAGGAGCAGTTCAGTCATGGCAGGTGGTGGTGATTCGACCCGCGCGATCTTGTTCGCGCTCGGCGCCAATTTCGCGATCGCGGTCGCCAAGGGCGTGGCTGCGTTCTTCACCGGCTCCAGCGCGATGCTGGCCGAGACCGTCCACTCGCTCGCCGACTGCGGCAACCAGGGGCTGCTGATCCTCGGCCTCAAGCAGGCCAAGCGCCCGCCGTCGCCGGATTATCCGCTGGGCTACGGCAAGGCGATCTACTTCTGGTCGTTCCTGGTCGCGGTGATGCTGTTCACCGTCGGCGGCATGTTCTCGCTGTACGAAGGCATCCACAAACTGCAGCACCCCGAGCCGCTGAAGCAGTGGTGGTGGGCGGCCGGCGTGCTGGCGTTCGGCATCGTCGCCGAGGCGATCTCGATGCGCGCCTGCCTGCAGGAAGTCGACAAGGCGCGCGGCCAGCGTTCGCTGTGGCAATGGTTCCGCGAGAGCCGCCAGGCCGAACTGGTGGTGATCTTCGGCGAGGACCTGGCCGCGCTGCTGGGCCTGGTGCTGGCGCTGGGCGCGGTGATGATGACCGTGGTCACCGGCAACCCGATCTGGGACGCCATCGGCACCGTCAGCATCGGCGCGTTGCTGATCATCGTGGCGGTGTTCGTCGCCATCGAGGTCAAGGCGATGCTGATCGGCCAGAGTGTCGATCCGCTGCGCCAGCAGCAGATCCGCGAGTTCCTCGACGCGCGCCCGGAGATCGGCCGGGTGATCAGCCTGATCACCCTGCAGTTGGGCAACGAAGTGATGGTCTCGGTGCAGGCGCAGATGCGCGAGGAGCACAGCGTGGCCGGCCTGACCGAGCAGATCAACACGGTCGAGCGGGCGATGAAGCAGGCGTTCCCGGAAGTGCGCTGGAGTTTCTTCGAGCCGGACCACAAGCCGGCGGCGTGAGCCGCGGCGATGCGCGAAACAGCCCGGCCTCGCGCCGGGCTTTTCGTTTGCGCGCCGCGCGGCGGCCGTGCGCGCGCCAGGGGCGGGCGCAATGGATAGGCACGATCGACGGGCACATGCACGGGCTCGACGGACGGCCGGGTCTGTCCGGCGCGATAATCCGGGCTGGAGCCGGAAGGAAGCGATGCGATGAATACGGGCAAGGCGATGTTGCTGTCGGCCGCGATCGTGGCGACGCTGTTGGGTGCGGCCGGCGGCGGCTTCTATCTGTTGCGGAGCAAGCTGAGCCATTCCCGCGAGGCCGCGCAAGCCGGCGCGGATCAGGCCGTGGCCAAGGCGGACGCCGCGGCGCCCCGCTGCGGCTCCGGCGATGAGCATCGCCAGGCCAAGGCGGCGCTGGTGCCGGCCGCGTTGGCACTGGAGCGCAGCCAGCGCCCGGTGCTGCGCATCGCGCTGGAGCCGATGGTCCAGGACGACACGCGCGCCAGCAAGGTCGGCGGCCGCGCGTACTGGGCGGCGGGACGCGAGTATCCGCGCGATCCGCAGGGCCGGCCGATGAGCCTGCTGGCGCAGATCGACCTGGCCGCCGCGCCGAAGATGCCCGGTTATCCCGAGCGCGGCCTGCTGCAGTTCTTCATCAGCGGCGACGACTACTACGGCGCCGCGCTCGACGCCGCCGACCGCGGCGACCGCATGCGCGCGCTGGCGCAGCAGAAAGGCTTCCGCGTGGCGTATTGGGCCGATGCGTCGGCGCCCGCGCTCGCGCCGCCCGCGGGCGCGGCCAGCGACCGGTTGCCGTTCGATCCGGCCAAGCCGAGGCGGATGACGTTCGCCGCCGATTACGAAAGCATCGGCAACAGCGACGTCGAGGCGAACGAGGTGTTGGGCGGCGATCCCGCGGAGCTGGCCGAGCGGTACCTGCGCGAGCATCCGCAGGCCAAGGACAGCCCGGAAGAACTCACCGACCAGGTCGCCGACTACCTCGACCGCGGCGGGCACAAGCTCGGCGGCCACCCGCAGTTCACCCAGAGCGACCCGCGCGAATCCGGCGACCGCCGCGTGCTGCTGTTCCAGCTCGACAGCGACGACGAGATGATGTGGGGCGATTCGGGCATCGCCAATTTCTTCATCGATCCCGACGACCTGGCGCGCGCGGACTTCAGCCGCGTGTCGTATCACTGGGACTGCTACTGAGGCAGGCCTCGCCGGTCACGGGAACTCGCAGGTGACCGGTTCGCAGAAGCCCGAGATCATGCAGCTTTCGTAGCCGGCGCAGCACGCGGCCGGGTCGCCGCCGTTGGCCTTGCAGCGACCCAGGGCGGCTTCGCATTCGAGCACGCGATAGGGATTGCAGCCGCCCGCGGCGGCGGGGAACGCCGTCGCCCCCGCGCCGAAGGCGAACGAGAAGGCGAAAGCGAGCAGGGGGAGATTCTTCCTGAGCATGGCCGAATCCTTGGTCTGGGCCCGTCGTTGGGCGGCCTTGGTCTTACGGCAACGCGCGCCGGCGCGGCAACCGCCGTTCGGCCCGGCGCGTTGCGACGAACGCGACGCGCGCTACCGCAAAGTGGCTTCGGTGCGTCGCGGTCCGGCAATCCAGCGCGGCCGCACGCCCGTGCGCAGGCGCGCAAGTGCAACCGCGGATGGGCGGCGACGCAGCGGGGATGCGGTTTTCGTTGCGTTGCAGCGTGACGTTGCGGGGCGCGCGCCAGCGCGAAGTCCGGGAGCATCGGTTGCGCGAAGTCGCCGTCGCGCCGGCCGGGAGAGTGCGGGCGTAGCTTCGTGCGCAGGTCGGGCGAGTGCTGGGACGGCAACCGCATGGCCGGCGAAGTCCCGCCGAGCGGGTAGGGCGCGCGCTAACGCGACCCGAGTCAGCGCGCGCGGCGAGCCGCGGGCGTATGCCGCGGCTGAATCCCACTCACTCCGGCTGCTTCAACCATTGCACCGCGCCGGCGGCGTCCGCGCTTTCGCCGAGCGTGCGCGCCAGCGTCGGCAGTACCGCCTGCAGTTGCTGGTCGAAATGCCACGGCGCGTTGAGCACCAGCAGCCCGCTGCCGTTCATGCGCAGCGGCGAGTCGTCGGCGCGCACCAGCAGTTCGGCGGTCATGACCGACTTGGCCGGCAGGGTCGCGGCGCGGCGGTAGAACGGCTGCAGCGCGCGCCGGCGCTTGATCGGATACCACAGCGCGTACACGCCCTGCGGCCAGCGGCCCAGGGCGTCGCGCAGCGCGGCCAGGGCGGTGTCGAATTCGGCCAGCTGCGCCTCGAACGGCGGGTCGATCAGGACCAGGCCGCGGTTGTAGCGGGTTTCGCCGATGCGCGGCGGCAGCAGCGCCTTCATCGCCGCGTAGCCGTCGCGCTGGTGCGCGGCCACGCGCTCGTCGCCGGCGAAGGCGTGCTTGAGCTGGGCCGCCTCTTCCGGCTGCAGTTCGCAGGCGGCGATGCGGTCGTCGGCGCGCAGCGCGTGCGCCAGCAGCCACGGCGAGCCCGGATAGGCGGCCGCGCCGTGGGCCTGGCGGCAGGCGCGCACCGCGGCGAGGTAGCGGCCGATCAGCGGCTGCTTGGGCGCCTCGGCCAGCAGCCGGCCGATCCCGCCCTCGGCCTCGCCGGTGCGCTGCGCCGAGTTGCCGTCCAGCGCGTACAGCCCGCGCCCGGCGTGGGTGTCCAGGGCGAACAGCGGCGCCGGCTTGGCGGTCAGCGCATCGCACAGGGCGAGCAGGGCGATGTGCTTGAGCACGTCGGCGTGGTTGCCGGCGTGGAAGGCGTGGCGGTAATTCATGCGGCGACCGGGAAGGAGGGGAACCCGGGACGGCGGCGCCGACCTGGGATGGGGCATTATGCCGCCTGTGCCGTCCGCGGTCGGGCCGACGGCGGCAGGGCATCATGCCCCGGCGTCGCCGCCGTTGCCCGATCCGCCCGGTTTCCCTTCATTTCCCTGCTCCGATCCATGCGCATCCTCCTGGTAGAAGACGAATCCGCCATCGCCGACACCGTGCTCTACGCGCTGCGCGCGGAAGGCTTCGAGGCGGTGCATTGCCTCACCGGCGGCGAGGCCCTGCGCGAGGTCGCGCGCGCGCCGTTCGACCTGGCCGTGCTCGATATCGGCCTGCCCGACATCGGCGGCTTCGCCCTGTGCCGCGAGCTGCGCCGCGGGCGCGACCTGCCGGTGATCTTCCTGACCGCGCAGAACGCCGAGGCCGACCGCATCCTCGGCCTGGAGATCGGCGCCGACGATTACGTCACCAAGCCGTTCTCGCCGCGCGAACTGGCGACCCGCGTGCGCGTGGTGCTGCGCCGCGCCGGCGTGGGCAACGGCGGCGCCGGCGCCGGCGTCGCGGCCGATCCCGAGCCCGGTTTCGCCCACGATCCCGAGGGCAAGCGCATCCGCTACCGCGGCCAGGCGCTGGACCTGACCCGTTACGAATACGGCCTGCTGGCCGCGCTGCTGCAGCGCCCGGGCGCGGTGCTGTCGCGCGCGCAGCTGATGGACCGGGTCTGGGGCGATGCGCTCGACAGCGGCGACCGCACCGTCGACACCCACATCAAGACTTTGCGCGCCAAACTGCGCGAGATCGCCGCCGAGGCCGACCCGATCCGCACCCATCGCGGCCTGGGCTATTCGCTGGACAACGGCTGAGCCGCGCATGCGCATCGGGCTGCGGATCTTCCTGGGCTATTTCCTGATCGTGGCGCTGGCCGCGACCCTGCTGGCGCGGGTGTTCGTGGCCGAGGTCAAGCCGGGCGTTCGCCAGGCGATGGAAGACACCCTGGTCGACACCGCCAACGTGCTGGCCGAACTGGCCGCCGACGATTTCCTGGCCGGGCGCATCGACCAGGGCGATTTCGCCAAGCGCGTGCGCGCGTTGTCCGCGCGCGACGTCGGCGCGGCGATCTGGGGCTTCCGCAAGCGCTCGTCGAGCTACCGCGTCTACGTCACCGACGCGCGCGGCATCGTGGTGTTCGACAGTTCCGGGCGCGACGTGGGCCAGGATTATTCGCGCTGGAACGACGTCTATCTGACTCTGCGCGGGCGCTACGGCGCGCGTTCCAGCCCGGACGCGGCCGGCAATCCCGACGACACGGTGATGCACGTGGCCGCGCCGATCCGCGACGACGACGGCCGCATCGTCGGCGCGCTGAGCGTGGCCAAGCCCAACAGCGCGATCGCGCCGTTCATCGCCCGCAGCCAGGGCGTGGTCGCGCGTTGGGGCTTCGTGCTGATGGGCGCGGCGTTGCTGGTCGGGGTCGGCGTGTCGTGGTGGCTGTCGCGCCAGATCGGGCTGTTGCGGCGCTACGCCAACGCGGTCACCGCCGGCGCGCGCGCGACCGCGCCGGACGCGGCCGGCGAATTCGGCGACCTCGGCCGCGCGCTGGAGACGATGCGCTCGCGCCTGGAGGGCAAGCAGTACGTCGAGCAGTACGTGCACACGCTGACCCACGAGATGAAGAGCCCGCTGGCGGCGATCCGCGGCAGCGCCGAACTGCTGGAATCGCCGCCCGGCGAGGGCGGCATGGCCGATGCCGACCGCGCCCGCTTCGCCGGCAGCATTCGCGCCCAGGCCGAGCGCCTGGCGCAGATGATCGACAAGCTGCTGGCGCTGGCCGCGGTCGAACACCGCCAGAGCCTGGAGCGGCCCGAGCCGGTGGCGCTGGCGGCGATCGCCCAGGAAGCGGCCGGGCATTGCGCGCAGCGCCTGCGCGACAGCGGCGCGAAACTGCTGCTGGACCTGGAGCCGAACCTGCCGGCGGTGCAGGGCGACGCGTTCCTGCTGCGCCAGGCGCTGGTCAACCTGATCGACAACGCCGCCGACTTCTCGCCCGCGGGCGGCGAGATCGCGCTGCGCCTGCGCCGCGACGGCGACCGCCAGCGCATCGAAGTCGGCGACCGCGGGCCGGGCGTGCCCGATTACGCGCTCGGCCGCGTGTTCGAGCGCTTCTATTCGCTGCCGCGCCCGGCCGGCGGCAGCCGCAGCAGCGGGCTGGGCTTGTGCTTCGTGGCCGAAGTCGCGTCGTTGCACGGCGGCGAGGCGGCGCTTGCGAATCGCGAGGGCGGCGGCGCGCAGGCGAGCTTGAGCGTGCCGGGCTGAGTTCGCGGCTTTTGCGCTCGGGATAGCGCGCATCGCACGCCGAACATCGAACGCCGAACGCCGAACGTCAAGCGTCAAGCGTCAAGCGTCGAGCGGCCGCGCACCTGCACGCATTCGCTCGCGTCCGAGTGCGCCCGCAGACCCACAAACCGTCATTCCGGCGAAAGCCGGAACCCATTTTGATCTTGTTCCGATCCGGTACTCGCGCGAGCCCAAAAGCGAAGCACGAGCAACATCAAAATGGGTTCCGGCTTTCGCCGGAATGACGGGGGTGGGGGTTTCGCAGCGGGAAAACGCGTCCGGTTCCGTCCCGAGCCAGCGCGGCTTCGTCGCCCCCAGCCGCATTCCGTCGCCCGCCGATGGCACCGCCGCCGCCACGGTGCGAGCCTGCGACCACACCGCAGGCGAGGCGACCGATGTGAACGCGACCGATGTAACGGCGACGGATTCGAGTCGGCCAGATTCGAATCAGCCAGGTTCGAATCGGCCAGGTTCGAACCGGCCAAACTCGAAACGGCCAAACTCGAAACGGCCACGGCATTCGACGCCGCCGCGCGCGCAGCGGCTCTCGGCGGCGTTCGCGCTCCTGCTGTGTGCGACCCAGGCCGCCGCCGCCGAACCCGTCGCTGCCCGTCCCGGCGCGAACGCGACCGAACCCCGCGCGAGCGGATCCTGCGCCATCGGCAGCTACCGGCTCGCCGACGGCCGGCCGCTCGACATCGGCCCGGGCGCCGAAGGCCAGCTGCGCTGGCGCGGCGACGACGGCCGCACCGGCGCGCTGGCGCCGGCCGCGCACGGCGCCTGGATCAGCACCGTGGGCTGGACCGGGCGCGCCGACGGCCATCGCGTCCGTTTCGATTGCGCGCACGATCGCCTGCGCTTCGACGGCACGCCGGGACAGCGCGTGCGCACGATCCAGCGCGACACGCGCTTTCGCGGCAGCGGCGTCGAGCTCGCCGGCCGCCTGACCCTGCCGCCGGGCGAGGGCCGGGTGCCGCTGGTGGTGCTGGTGCACGGCGCCGAACACGATTCGGCGTTGCAGCGCTATTCGCTGCAGCGCGAGTTCGCCAATGCCGGCATCGCCACCTTCGTCTACGACAAGCGCGGCACCGGCGCTTCCGGCGGACGCTACACCCAGGACTACCTGACCTTGGCCGTCGACGCCGTCCACGCCCTGGACGAGGCCCGCCGCCTCGGCGGCGCGCGCATCGGGCGGGTCGGCTACCAAGGCGGCAGCCAGGGCGGCTGGGTCGCGCCGCTGGCGGCGCGGATCGCGCCGGTCGATTTCGTCGTGGTCGGCTTCGGCCTCGCGGTCTCGCCGCTGGAGGAAGACCGCGAAGCGATCGCCTTCGATTTGCGCCGCGCCGGATTCGGCGACGACGCCGCGGCGATGGCCGGCGCGATGGCCATCGCCGATGCCACCGCGGCGCTGATCGACAGCGGCTTCGCCGAAGGCTACGAGCGGCTCGCCGCGGTCAAGGCGCAGTACGCCCAAGCGCCTTGGTATGCGTCGGTGCGCGGCAACTTCACCTGGTACCTGCTCGGCAACGATGCCGACACCATCCGCCGCGACGCGCCGGGCCTGGTCCGCGGCGTGCCCGCGCACTACGACCCGATGCCGGTGCTGCGCGGCCTCGACACCCCGCAACTGTGGGCGCTCGGCGGCGAAGACCGCGACGCGCCGCCGGGCGAAACCCTGCGCCGGCTGGCGGCGCTGCAGCGCGCCGGCAAACCGATCGCCAGCGCGGTGTTCGCGCGCGCCGACCACGGCCTGTACGAATTCGAGACCGCGGCCGACGGCGAACGCGTGTCCACCCGCCAGCCCGACGGCTATTTCCGCCTGATGGCCGACTTCATCCTCGGCAAGACGCTGCAGCCGCGCTACGGCGAGGCCGCGGTATGCGCGAGCGCGGCCTGCGCCGGCGGCTAGGGCTTCACTCTTGCTTCACCGGCGCCACACCGCCTCGCCATCGCTGCCCCGCACAAGCGCATCAACCTTGCCGCCAACGTCGCGGACAAGGAGTACGACATGCGGGTGTGGTTGAAGATGCTGATGGTGCTGGGGCTGACCCTGGCGATCCTGGTGCCGCTGCTGATGATCGGCGGCGTCATCGACGAACGGCAGGGCTATCGGGCCCAGGCCGTGGCGACGGTGGCGCGCAGCTACGCCGGCGCGCAGGCGTTCTCCGGCCCGGCGCTGATCGTGCCCTACGAGGACACCTGGATCAGCGAGGAGAAGGACGAGAAAGGCGTGATCAAGCGCGTCGCCCACCGCGAGCAGGGCCGCTGGACCTACTTCCCGGGCAAGCTCGAAGTCGAGGGCGAACTGGTCCCGCGCGAGCGCCGGCTCGGCCTGTACAAGGTGCTGGTGTACGAATGGCAGGGCAAGGCCAAGGCCGGTTTCGTCGCCAACATCCCGGCCGATCCGGTGGCCGAGCCGGGCATGACCGTCAACGGCATCGCCCGCACCATCGGCAAGCCCTGGATCAGCTACGGCTTCGCCGACGTGCGCGGCCTGCGCGATCCCAAGCTGCGCCTGGACGGCCTGGACGCGGCGGTCGAGGACGGCCTGGGCGCGCGCGACGGCGGCGGCATCCACGCCCGGCTCGGCGCGCCGGCGGCGGCGACCCAGCTGAAGGTGCAGACCGAACTGGAGTTCACCCTGGGCGGCACCGAATCGCTGGCGCTGGTGCCGCTGGGCAAGGACAACCGCTTCTCGCTGCGCTCCAAGTGGCCGCATCCGAACTACGGCGGCAGCTTCCCGCCGAGCTCGGACAGCATCGGCAACGACGGTTTCCGCGCCGACTGGCGGGTGTCGTCGGTGGCGACCAACGCCCAGCGCCAGTACCTGGCCGGGGTGACGCTGCCGACGGTGGGCCTGTCCGGCCGCGGCGACGAGGGCCCCGAGTCGGCCGCGGAGATCGGCGGCGAGATCAACGCCATCCAGGTCACCCTCAAGGACCCGGTCAACGTCTACTCGCAGGCCGACCGCGCGACCAAGTACGGCCTGCTGTTCGTGCTGCTGACCTTCGTCGGCTTCTTCATGTTCGAGCTGATCAAGCAGCTGCGCATCCACCCGATCCAGTACGGCCTGGTCGGCCTGGCGCTGGCGATCTTCTTCCTGCTGCTGGTGAGCCTGAGCGAGCACATCGAGTTCGGCCTGTCGTACCTGATCGCCAGCGTCGCCTGCATCGGCCTGCTGGTGTTCTACCTGAGCGCGGTGCTGCGCAGCGTGCCGCGCGCGCTGGGCTTCGGCGCGATGCTGGTGACCCTGTACGGCGCGCTGTACGGCCTGCTGATCTCCGAGGACAACGCCTTGGCGCTCGGCGCCGGCCTGCTGTTCGCGATCCTCGCCGCGATCATGGTGATCACCCGCAAGGTCGACTGGTACCAGCTCGGCGCCAGCGCGCCCAAGCGCCGCGAGGCCGCGGTGCCGCCGCCGCTGCCGGAGCGCGATGCGGCGCAGTAATGCCGCATCGCCAACCGCCGCCGCGCGCCAGGGATGGCAAGGCCAGGGAAGGCGCGGTTGCGGAAGGCATAGGCAAGGAAGGTGAAGCCAAGGAAGGCGTCACCCAAGCAAGGCAGCGCCAGGGAGGGCGACGCCATGGACAAGGCCAGGGACGGCAGCGCCAGGGAAGGCGATGAACGAGAAAGGCGCCAGCGCCGCCAAGGAAGGCGACGCCGGGCAGGGCGATACCACGGACGGCGATGACGGCGGTGGGTCCCGCGGGCCCACCGCCGTTTTTTGCCGACGACGCGGCCCCCGCCGCGCCCGGCCCGCGCTTTCACTAAGATGCCCGGATGAAGAAGGCCATGCCCACGATCCGCAGCTACACCGGCGCCGAGATCGCGCCTTACCTGAATGCGATCGCCGCGCTGCGCATCGCGGTGTTCCGCGATTGGCCCTACCTCTACGACGGCGACGCCGCCTACGAGGCCCAGTACCTGCAGGTCTACCGCGACTCCTGGCGCGGCGTGGCGGTGCTGGCCTTCGATGGCGAGCGCATCGTCGGCGCCTCCACCGGCCTGCCGCTGATCGACGAGATGGCCGAGATCCGCGCCGCCTTCGACGGCCATCTGGTCCAGGCCCAGCACGTGTTCTATTGCGGCGAATCGGTGCTGTTGCCCGAGTACCGCGGCCTCGGCGTCGGCCATCGGTTCTTCGACGCGCGCGAGGCGCATGCGCGCGCGCTCGGCGATTTCCGCTGGACCGGTTTCTGCGCGGTCGAGCGCGAGCCCGGCGATCCGCGCCGGCCGCCGTTCCATCGCGGCAACGAGGCTTTCTGGAAGAAGCGCGGCTACACCCACCGGCCCGAGTTGGTGGCGAAACTGCCGTGGAACGAAGTCGGCCGCGGCGAACGCGAGCATTCCCTGAGTTTCTGGCTGCGGCCGCTGGAGCGCGCGCGATGACCGACTCGACGATCCGGGTGGCGGTGGCCAAGTACGCCATCGGCGCGCCGCGCGACTTCGCCGAATTCGCCGACAAGCAGGCGCAATGGCTGAGCCAGGCCCGCGCCGGCGGCGCGCAGCTGGCGGTGCTGCCCGAGTACCTGTCGCTGGAACTCGGCGCGACGTTCGGCGCGGCCACCCAGGGCGACCTGCATGCCTCGCTGGTGGCGATCCAGCAGTACCACGAGGCCTGGCTGGCGCTGTTCGGCCTGCTCGCGCGCGAGCTGCGCCTGCACGTCGTCGCCGGCAGCTTCCTCTACGACCACGAAGGCCGCGGCCGCTACCGCAACCGCAGCTACGCCTTCGCGCCCGACGGCGGGCGGCTGTGGCAGGACAAACTGCAACTGACCGGGTTCGAGAAACAGGCCGGAGTGATCGAGCCGGGCGATGCGCTCAAGACCTTCGACCTCGCCGGCGAGCGCGCCGGCATCGCGATCTGCTACGACATCGAATTCCCGCTGCCGGTGCGCGCGCAGTGCGAGGCCGGCGCGCGGCTGCTGATCGCGCCGAGCTGCACCGACACCCAGGCCGGCGCCACCCGCGTGCGCGTGGGCTGCCTGGCGCGCGCGCTGGAGAACCGCGCCTTCGTCGCCCAGGCGGTGACCGCGGGCGAGGCGTTGTGGAGCCCGGCGCTGGACACCAACACCGGCGAGGCCGCGGTGTACGCGCCGATGGATGCGGGCCTGCCGGCCGACGGCATGCTGGCGACGACCCGCGGCCACCAGCGCTGGGCCTTCGCCGACCTCGACTTCGCCGCGCTGGAGGCCAGCCGCGAACGCGCCCAGGTCGCCAACGACCGCGATTGGGCGGGGCAGTGGAAGCCGGCGATCGCGCGCGCGCAGCGGACGCAGTGGGACGAGGGGCGGTAAGCGACGCAGCGAGCGTGAACGATGGCGGTCGCGGCTTGCGCCGCTCCTACAGCCAGCCCATGCAGGAGCGATACAAGCCGCGACCGCGAAGTTTCACCCGCGACGCAACCGCCATGGCCTACCCGTAGGAGCGGCGCAAGCCGCGACCGCGTCGACGCAACCCACCCTCAACCGAACAACGTCACCCCAGGCACCAGCCACAGCGAAATCCCCGCCAGGGTCGAGCCGATCACCGTCGCCGCCAGCACGTCGCTGGGATAGTGCAGCCCCAGCACCACCCGCGACGCCGCCACCGAGGCGGTGAACGGCACCAGGATCCAGCCCAGCGCCGGATAGTGCGCCATCGCCACCAGGCTGAAGGCGACCGCGTGCAGGGTGTGCCCGGACGGGAAGCTGAACTCGTCCAGCGGCGCGACCCAGGCATGGATGCGCTGGTCGGAGGCGAACGGGCGCGGGCGCCGGGTCCAGCGCTTGAGCGCCTTGTACAGCGCCAGCGCGATCACGCCGGTCGCGGCCAGGTGCACGGAGGCGCGCAGGCCGTCGTAGCCGTCGGCGAGCACCAGCACCGCCATCAGCGCGTACCAGAACACGCCGTCGCCGAGGCGGCTGATCGCGGCGAAGTATGCGCGCGAGCCGCTGCGCTGGCCGAGGCGATTGGCGCGCAGGCACCAGCCGGATTCGCCGGCGATCAGACGCTTGCGCAAGGGCAACCGGTTCATACGACCTCCTGCTCGGGCTTGTTGTCGGATCGGGCGTCGTGCGGCGGCCGCTTCGGCGTGCCGCGCGCGTTGCGTTCGGCCAGGCCGTGCAGCACCGCGTCGAAATCGGCGGCGACCTGTTGCGGGCGCAGGCCGCCGACGGCTTCGCGGCCGGCGCGGGCCATGCGCGCGCGCAGGGCGTCGTCGGTGGCGATGCGCACGGCCGCGTCGATGAAGCCGGCGTCGTCGCCGTTGCTCACCGCCGCGCCGTGCTCGCCGTCGCGCAGGTGCTCGTGCGCGGCGCCGTAGTCGAAGGCCACGGTCGGCACGCCGCTGGCCATCGCTTCCAGGGTGACGTTGCCGAAGGTTTCGCTGAGGCTGGGAAACAGGAACAGGTCGCCGCTGGCGAAGTGCGCGGCCAGGGTCTCGCCGCGCTGGACGCCGCAGAACACGAAGTCGGGGTTGTCGCGCTGCAGCTTCTCGCGCGACGGGCCGTCGCCGACCCAGACGAAGCGCGCCTGCGGCCGGCGCTGCTGCAGCGAGCGGAACGCGCGCACGGCCAGGCCGAGATTCTTCTCCGGCGCGATCCGGCCGACGTAGATCGCCACCAGCGCGTCGTCCGGCGCGCCCCAGGCCTCGCGCAGCGACTGCGTGCGGCGCGTGGGATCGAACAGCGCGGTATCGACCGCGCGCGGCAGCCGCACCACGTCCTCGAAGCCGCGCGCGCGCAGGAACTCGGCCAGTTCGCGGGTCGGCACCAGGGTGGCGTCGGCGCCGTTGTGGAAGCGGCGCATCCACGCCAGCGCGGCGCCGACCAGGAACGGCGCGCCGTAGTCGCGCATGTATTCGTCGAAGCGGGTATGGAAGCCGGTCGCGGCCGGAATGCCGAGCTTGCGCGCGGCCTTCAGCGCCGACCCGCCCAGCGGGCCTTCGGTGGCGACGTAGATCGCATCGGGGCGGCGGGCGGCCCAGTCGCGGCGCAGGCGCGCGGCGCAGGGCAGTCCGAAGCGCAGCCCGGGGTAGCGCGGCAACGGCAGGCCGCGCACCAGCAACTCGTGATCGGCGCCGTCGCCCGTACCGTCGGCGGCCTGGCGCGGGCGCACCACCTCGACCTCGTGGCCGCGGGCGCGCAGACCCCGCTCCAGACCTTGCACGGTCAGGGCGACGCCGTTGATCTCCGGCGGATAGGTCTCGGTGACGATCGCGTAGCGCATGGCGCAGGCTCCGGTTTGCGCAATCCTGGGCGTGCGCCGTGTCCCTGCGGTTGCCGGTGCATGACGCGGGCATGACCGCGCCCGGGTAATCGGTTTCCGGAATCGTTTTCATCCGGACGGCGTCACGAAACAGCGCGCGGACAGCGGTTTTGTCCCGATCCGTCAATCGCTTGCGCGAACCCGCGCCTTCCGGATCGTTAACAAGCCTGTCCCTACAATCGCCCCGTTTATCTGATCCGCCGATCCGTCGGCACCACTTTTCCAGGGGACCGCCGCTTGCACCGACGCGAACTGATCAAGGCCGGACTGGGCCTGCCGTTGGCCGCCTGGGCCGCGGGCGGCGCATGGCCGGCCTGGGCGGAAGCGGCCGGGCCGGCGCAGGCCTTCGACGCCGACACCGTGCCGGCGCTGGCGCGCGCGCTCGCGGCCAAGCCCTTCCGCGCGGCGTCGAGCGAACTGCCGGCGGGCCTGGGCGAGATCGACTACGACCGCTGGCGCGACATCCGCTTCGATCCCGGCCAGGCGCTGTGGAAGAACGACGGCCTGCCGTTCCAACTGCAGCTGTTCCACCGCGCGTTCCTGTTCAAGCAGCGGGTCGAGTTGAACCTGGTCGAGGCCGGGCAGGCGCGGCCGGTGCGCTATCGCAGCGAACTGTTCGACTTCGGCAAGGCGCCGCGCCCGCCCGCGGACGCCGACCTGGGCTTCGCCGGCTTCCGCGTGCACGCGCCGATCAACCGCAAGGATTATTTCGACGAGGTCTGCGCCTTCCTCGGCGCCAGCTATTTCCGCGCCGTCGCGCGCGACCTGCTGTACGGACTGTCGGCGCGCGGATTAGCGCTGAACACCGGCGCGGGCGATCGCGAGGAGTTTCCGGCGTTCGTGTCGTTCTGGATCGAGCGGCCGGCGAAGAACGCCGCGTCGATCGTCGTGCACGCGCTGCTCGACAGCCCCAGCACCGCCGGTGCGATGCGCTTCGTCGTTACGCCGGGCGCCGACACCACGTTCGACACCAGCCTGCGCCTGTACCCGCGGGTGGCGCTGGAGCGCGCGGGCATCGCGCCGCTGACCAGCATGTACCACTTCGACGACACCGACCGCCGCGGCGTCGACGACTTCCGCCCGGCCGTGCACGATTCCGACGGCCTGGCGCTGTTCAACGGCGCCGGCGAGCAGATCTGGCGGCCGCTGCACAATCCCAGGAGCGTGCAGGAAAGCGCGTTCCAGGACCGCCGCCCGCGCGCGTTCGGGCTGATGCAGCGCAAGCGCGCGTTCGCCGACTACGCCGACAGCGAAGCCCATTACGAGCGCCGCCCGAGCCTGTGGGTGGAGCCCGTCGGCGACTGGGGCGAGGGCGCGGTGCACCTGGTCGAGATCCCGACCGGCGACGAGTACCACGACAACGTGGTCGCGTTCTGGCGCCCGCGCGCGCCGCTGGCGGCCGGGCGCGAGCACCGCTTCGACTACCGCCTGCACTGGTGCGCGAAGCATGCGTGGAAGCCCGAGCTGGCCACGGTGTCGCGCACCCGCATCGGCGCCGGCGGCCGCGACGCGCGCCTGATCGTGCTCGACTTCGACGGCGGCCGCCTGCCCAGGCTCGCGCGCGACACCGCGATGCGCGCCGTGGTCTGGGCCTCGGCCGGCCGGATCGCCAACGCCAGCGCGCGCGCCATCGACGGCAGCGGCGCCTGGCGCCTGTCGTTCGAACTTCAACCCGGGGACGCGCGCGCGGTCGAACTGCGCGCGGTCATGGAGGACGCGTCCGGCCCCGTTTCCGAAACCTGGCTTTATCGTTGGACCGCATGAACGCAACTGCCGCACCGCCGCACCGCCCCGCCGCCTCCGCGCCCTACGAAGCCCTGCCGCCCGAATCGCCGATGGCGATGCCGGTGCAGTCGCTCAAGGCCGGGGCGCTGTCGCCCCAGCCGCTGCCGACCGCGCCGCGCGGCATGGCCCTGCGCCGCCTCTATGTGATCGGCGGCGCCGCGCTGCTGACCCTGGTCGCGGCGTACCACATCCTGCGCGTGCTCTACGTCGGCGGGCTCAATCTGCTGGAAGGCGCGCTGCTGGGACTGTTCCTGTTCCTGTTCGCGTGGATCGCGCTGGCCTTCACCAGTTCGCTGGCCGGCTTCGTGCTGATCCTGTCGCGCCGGCGCTGGCGGCTGGGCCTGAAGCAAGGCGGCGAACTGCCGTCGCTGGACGAGCGCACCGCGCTGCTGGCGCCGACCTACAACGAGGATCCCGAGCGGCTGATGGCCGGACTGCAGGCGATCTACGAATCGGTGCAGGCCACCGGCCAGCTCGACAAGTTCGATTTCTTCATCCTCAGCGACACCACCAAGGAACCGATCCGCCAGGCCGAGATCCGCGCGTTCCAGGCGCTGCGCGAACGCACCGGCGGCCATGCGCGGATCTTCTACCGCCGGCGCAAGAACAACGCCGAGCGCAAGGCCGGCAACATCGCCGAGTGGGTGCGCCGCTTCGGCGCGGCCTATCCGCAGATGCTGATCCTCGACGCCGACAGCCTGATGACCGGCGAGGTGATCGTGAAGCTGTCCGGGGCGATGCAGCGGCATCCGGACGTGGCGCTGATCCAGACCCTGCCGATGATCGTCAACGGCCAGACCCTGTTCGCGCGCATGCAGCAGTTCGCCGGCCGCGTGTACGGCCCGGTGATCGCCTACGGCATCGCCTGGTGGCACGGCGCGGAGAGCAACTACTGGGGCCACAACGCGATCATCCGCACCCGCGCCTTCGCCGAGCACGCCGGCCTGCCGGAACTGCGCGGACGCAAGCCGTTCGGCGGCACCGTGCTGAGCCACGACTTCGTCGAAGCCGCGCTGATGCGCCGCGGCGGCTGGGCGCTGCACATGATCCCGGGCCTGGTCGGCAGCTACGAGGAAGGCCCGCCGTCGCTGACCGACATGCTGGTGCGCGACCGCCGCTGGTGCCAGGGCAACCTGCAGCACACCGCGGTGCTGCCGGCGCGCGGCCTGCACTGGATCAGCCGCATGCATTTGATGATCGGCATCGGCCATTACTTCACCGCGCCGATGTGGGCGATGCTGATGCTGATCGGCCTGGTCATTCCGCTCGACAAGGTCGACTACTTCCGCTGGCAGAGCATCCGCCTGCCGGGTTTCTCGCCGAGCGCCTACTGGCGCGACCAGGACCCGGACCGGGTGCTGTGGGTGTTCGTCGCCACCATGGCGGTGCTGCTGGCGCCGAAGTTCATGGCCTACCTGGCGCTGCTGACCGACCGCGAGACCCGGCGCGGCTGCGGCGGCGCGATCCGCGCGTTCTTCAGCATGATCTTCGAGACCCTGCTGGCCGCGCTGATGGCGCCGGTGACCATGTACCTGCAGTCGCGCGGCGTGGCCGAAGTGCTGTCGGGCAAGGACTCGGGCTGGGAGTCGCAGCGCCGCGACGACGGCAGCCTGCCGCTGTCGGGGCTGATCCGCAGCTACGGCGGGCTGACCCTGTTCGGCGTGCTGATCGGCGGCATGGCTTATGCGATTTCGCCGCCGCTGGCGGCGTGGATGTCGCCGGTGATCCTGGGCCTGATCGTGTCGATCCCGGTGGTGGCCTTCACTTCCGCGCGCGGGCCGGGGCAGTTCCTGCGCCGGATCGGCATCTTCCGCATTCCCGAGGAGATCAGCCCGCCGCCGGTGCTGGTGCGGGCGACCCAGTTGCGCGCGGAGGCGGCCAAGCGCAGCGCCGCCGCCGCGGAGCATGTGGGCTGAGGCGGGCTGAGGCGCGCCGCCGCGCGGCGCCCGGGCGCATGGCCCGGGCGCCGCGCGGCGGCGCGGTCACACCAGCACTTGCCGGGTCCGCCGCAGATAGGCGTGGACCGCGTTTTCGGCCGCTTCGTCGATCATCGTTTCGGGCCCGCAGCCGTTGGGGCAGCGCAGCCGCGGGGTGGTGCCGAACAGCCGGCAGATCAGCGGCCGTTCCTCGTAGGCCTCGCAGCCGTGCGGGCCCAGGTGCGGGCAACTCCAGGCGGCCAGCGCGGCGTCGCGCTCGGCCTCGGGCTTGAACGGCAGCCGCGCCATTTCCTGCGCCGAGGCCGTGACCGGCCCGCAGCAGTCGTGGCAGCCCGCGCGGCAGCCGAACGCGGGAATGCGCGCGCGCAGCGCTGTCAGTTCCGGATCGTCGCGCGTCATCGGTCGTCTCCCGCGGCCGCGGTCGCGGCGCGCGAATTTTGTTCGAGCCGCCGCGCCTTCTCAAGCGCTCAGGCTTTCTTCAAGAACTCGGTGCGCAGGACCAGGCCCTTGACCTTCTCGACGTTGCACTCGATCAGTTCCTCGTCGTCGGTCAGGCGGATGTTCTTGCACAAGGTGCCGCGCTTGAGCGTCACCGAGGTGCCCTTGACCTTGAGGTCCTTGATCACCAGCACCGAGTCGCCGTCGGCGAGCGCGGTGCCATTGCTGTCTTTCACGATCATGTCGAACTCCTGCAGGGGAAAGCGGCGCCGGCGCGCGCGGCCGCGGGCAAGGCGGCGGCCCGTCGCGAACGACGGGAGCGGCCGGTGTGGATGGAAAAAGCCTAGCGAAAGATGTTTTACACATCAATATGGATGTAGTAAAAACAAGCGCGGCGCAGGCGGATGCCGAATGCAACGCAATTGGCGATGATGCGCAACCGCGTACACCGCCGCTGCCGCACGCCACGATGACCGCCTGTTTCCGGACCGTCCGTTCCTGCATCGCCCGTTCCCGCATCGCCCGTTCCTGTGCCGGCACCATCCGCATCGTTCCCTCATCGGCCACGGAGCCGCGACGTTGATTACGGCAAGCCAATTGCGCGCCGCCCGCGCCCTGGTCGGCATGGACCAGAAGACCCTGGCCGAGAAGGCCGGCGTGTCGCTGCCGACGATCCAGCGCATGGAAGCCAGCCAGGGCAACGTGCGCGGCGTGGTCGATACCCTGACCAAGATCATCAACGCGCTGGACGCGGCCGGCGTCGAGTTGATCGGCGAGAACATGCCCAGCTACGGCACCGGCCGCGGCGTGCGGCTGAAGTCGCCGCCGGAGTGAGCCGCGGCGCAGCGGGCGCGGGTCGCCGTTTGGTTTAGCGCGCCCGGCGCGGCGGGCTTCAGTCGCGGCGGGCCGATCGACGTCCGCTCGCTGGACGCCGGCTCGCTCGAAGCCAGCTCGCTTGAAACAGGCTCGCTCGAAGCCGGCGCGCTCGAAACAGGCTCGCTCGAAGCCGGCTCAGTCGGAGAACGGCCGCAACTGGCGATACAGCGCATAGCCGCTGCCGGCCGCGCCGGTCAGCACCGCCGGCAGGTACAGCATGCGATAGCCCCAGTGCCGGTAGAGCGCCGCGCCGAGCGCCGCGCCGGCAAGGAAGCCGCAGATCACCAGCGCGCTCAGCAGGATCCGCCGGCGCGGCACGTCCTGGCCGCGCAGGGCATGGCCCAGGCCGATGCCCAGGTCGGTGAACATGCCGGTCAGGTGGGTGGTGCGCAGGACCGAGCCGCTGAAGGTGGTGGCCATCGCGTTCTGCAGTCCCATCGCCATCGCTCCGGTCAATCCGCCGAGCATCGGCGCGTGGCGGAACAGCGGCACGGCCGCGAACAGCAGCGCCGATTCGATCGACAGCACCACGCCGTAGCGCCGGCCCAGGCGCAGGGAACGGCCCTGGACGATGGCCCCGCTCAGCATCGCGCCGGCGAGGTAGGCGGCGATCACGCCGAACAGTTGCAGCGCCGCCAGCGGCCGCCCCGCGGCGGCCGCGGCGCCGAGCAGGGTGGCGGTCCCGGTGAGGTGGGTCAGCGCCTGGTGCTCGAAGCCGAGCACGCCGGCGACGTTGACCATGCCGGCCACGCAGGCCAGCACGCCGCCTCCCACCCAGACCCATGCCGGCAGTTGCACGCCCACCGTTCGCCTCGCTGTTTCTGGTGCCCGCCGCTGGGACGCGCCGGCTCGGCGTTGCGGCCGGGGCGCGGTCCAGTGGAGGGGGTAGATAAGACGCTTTAAACATATCAATGGATGCTTTGTACATCAATAAAGCGATCTTGGACCTTACTGCCGAAGACGGTCGTGCTGGGCGGCCGTATTGGGCAGCCGATCCGGCCGCGACGGCGCCCGGCGTCTGGCGAGCGCGATGGTCGCGGCTCGCGGCATCCGCATCGCCCCGCCGCGGTCACGGATTCGCGCTCGCGCGCGGCGCAGGGCGCGATGGCGCCACGGCGCCAGCGGCTATGCTCGGCGCATGAGTCCAGACCGCATCGCCCCCGACCCCGCCCTCAGCCACGTCGTCGGCGCCGCCGCGCCGGCGCTGCTCGACGAAACCATCGGCGCGATGCTCGCGCGCATCGCCGCGCAGTGGCCCGACCGCGAGGCGCTGGTGGTGCCGCCGCAGGACGTGCGTTTGACCTGGCGCGCGTTCGACGCCGCGGTGAGCCGGCTCGGCGCCGGCCTGCTGCGACTGGGCCTGGCGCCGGGCGACCGCATCGGCGTGTGGTCGCTCAACCGCGCCGAGTGGGTGCTGCTGCAGTTCGCCAGCGCCCGCGCCGGGCTGGTGCTGGTCAACATCAATCCGGCCTACCGCACCCACGAGCTGGAGTACGCGCTCCACCTGGTCGGCTGCCGCGCCCTGGCCATCGTGCCCTCGTTCAAGAGCTCGCATTACCTCGACATGCTGCGCGAACTGGCGCCGGAACTCGGCCGCCATCCGCCCGGACTGCTGCGCGCGCGGCGCCTGCCGGACCTGCGCCACGTGCTGGTCATGGGCGCGCACCCGCCGCCGGCCGGCGCGCATGCCTTCGACGCGGTCGCCGCCTGCGACGACCCGGCCGCGCACGCGCTGCTGGACCAGGTGAGCGCGCGGCTGTCGCCGGACGACGCGATCAACATCCAGTTCACTTCCGGCACCACCGGCGCGCCCAAGGGCGCGACCCTGACCCACCGCAACATCGTCAACAACGGCTTCTTCGTCGGCGAGGCGATGCGCTTGAGCGAACGCGACCGGCTGTGCATCCCGGTGCCGTTCTACCACTGCTTCGGCATGGTCCTGGGCAACCTGGCCTGCGTCACCCACGGCGCCTGCATGGTGATTCCCGGCGAAGGCTTCGACCCGCTGGCGACCCTGCGCACCGTCGCCGCCGAACGCTGCACCGGCCTGCACGGCGTGCCGACCATGTTCATCGCGCAACTGCAGCACCCGCAGTTCGGCGAGTTCGACCTGTCGAGCCTGCGCACCGGCATCATGGCCGGCGCCAACTGCCCGGTGGAGGTGATGAAGCAGGTGGTCGGGCGCATGCACATGCAGCAGGTGACCATCGCCTACGGCATGACCGAAACCAGCCCGGTCAGCTTCCAGACCGTGCCGGACGACCCGCTGGAACGGCGCGTGGATTCGGTCGGCCGGGTCCATCCGCACGTGGAAGTGCGCATCGTCGACGAGAACGGCGACACCGTGCCGCGCGGCGGCATCGGCGAACTGCTGACCCGCGGCTATTCGGTGATGCAGGGCTACTGGGGCGATCCCCGCCGCACCGCCGAAGCCGTCGACGGCGACGGCTGGATGCACACCGGCGACCAGGCCACCATCGACGCCGACGGCTACGGCCGCATCGTCGGCCGGCTCAAGGACATGCTGATCCGCGGCGGCGAGAACGTGTACCCGCGCGAGATCGAGGAATTCCTCTACGCCCACCCGGCGATCGCCGACGTGCAGGTGTTCGGCGTGCCCGACGAAAAATTCGGCGAGGAAGTCTGCGCCTGGATCCGCCTGGCCGAGGGCGCCGCGCTCGACGCCGAGGCGGTGCGCGGGTTCTGCCAGGGGCGCATCGCCCACTACAAGATCCCGCGCTACATCGAGTTCGTCGAGGCGCTGCCGATGACGATCAGCGGCAAGCCGCAGAAGTATCTGATGCGCGAGACGATGGTCGAGCTGCTGGCGGCGCGAAGCCGAGGCTGAGCGCCGCCGGACGGTTCAAGGGAAGGTTCCGGCGGCAAGTCCGCGGCGCGGGCGCCTGCGGCCCGGACGCCGCCTCAGGCGGCCAGCAGCTTCAGCGAAATCCCCAAGCCCGCCATGTCCTGCGGCTCGCCCTCCAGGTCCGCGCGCACCAGCGGGCGCGAGTCCAGCCAGCGCCGCGACACGGTCAGGGTGAGGGTGTTGCCTTCGGCGTGGGCGTCGAGCTGCGGGATCGGGTCGGATTCGTGCGCGCGGTGCAGCAGCACCGCCAGGCGCAGCAGCGCCGAGCTGCGCCGCACCGCCGACAGCAGGCGGTCGGGCAGGGCGTCGAAGGCGCTCTTGGGGATGCTGCGGCGGTGGGTGCGCACCAGCGCGGCGAGGAACTGCTGCTGCTGGCGCGAGAAGCCGGAGATGTCCGAGTTCTCGATCACGTAGGAGCTGTGCACGTGGTACTGGCTGTGCGCGATCGCCAGGCCCAGCTCGTGCAGGCGCGCGGCGCGCAGCAGCATCAGGCGGTCGTCGGCGTCGAGGTTCCAGGCCTTGGCGACCTGGTCGAACAGGCGCAGCAGGGTCGCTTCGACCCGCTTGGACTGCGGCTCGTCGATGCCGTAGCGCTTGACCAGCGAGGCGACGGCCGCATCGCGCGGGTCGTCGGCGCCGCCGCGGCCGAGCATGTCGTAGAGCACGCCCTCGCGCATCGCCGCCTTGCTGATGGCCATGCGCTGCAGGCCGAGCACGTTGAACGCGGCTTCCAGGATCAGGATGCCGCCGGCGATCACCGGGCGGCGGTCGGAGGACAGGCCGGGCAGGTCGATGGCCTCGATCCGGTCGGCCCGCAGCAGCTCGTCGCGCAGCACCGGCAGTGCCTCGGCGGTGACCGCGCCCTTGGTCAGCTTCATCGCCGCGCAGATCTCGCCGATGGCCTTGTTGGTGCCCGACGAACCCAGCGCCTCGTGCCAGCCCAGGCTGCGGTAGGTGCCGGCGAACTGCTGGAACTCGGCCGAGACCTCGTTGAGCGCGTCGCGCCATTTCTTCTTCGACAGCTTGCCGTTGTCGAAGAAGCGGCGGGTGCTGGCGATGCAGCCGACCTGCAGGCTCTCGCGCTCGATCGCCTCGAAGCCGGCGCCGACGATGCATTCGGTCGAGCCGCCGCCGATGTCGATCACCAGCCGGCGTTCGCCGGGCTTGGACGGCTGGGCGTGGGCGACGCCGAGGTAGATCAGGCGCGCCTCTTCGCGGCCGGACACCACTTCGATGGCGTGGCCCAGCGCCGATTCGGCCGGCATCAGGAAGGCCTGCGGCGCGGCCAGCCGGCGCACGGTGTTGGTGGCGATCGCACGCACCCGCTGCGGCGGCACGTCGCGGATGCGCTGGCCGAAGCGCGACAGGCACTCCAGCGCGCGCTGGCGCACCTCGGGGGCGAGGCCGCCCTTGCGGTCCAGGCCCTCGGCCATGCGCACGGTCTCGCGCAGCCGGTCGACGGTGCGCAGCTGCCCGAGCACGTAGCGCGCCACCACCATGTGGAAGCTGTTGGAGCCCATGTCGACCGCGGCGAGCAGGTCGCCGTCCTCGAGCGGCAGGCGGCTGGTCGGGAATACGTTATTCATGCGCGGGATTTTCGGTCATCCGCACAACTTAGCCAACAAAGTCGCCTGGGCCGAGTGCGGCATCGCGCCGTCGGCCGGCGCGATCCGGGCGTAGCCGCCGTCGTTCTGCAGTTCCCAGGAGTTGAGGTTGTCGGCCAGGTAGTTGGCCAGCGCCTCCTCGTAGACCCGGCCGCGCAGGTCCGAATCCAGGATCGGGAAGCCGGTCTCGACCCGGCGCAGCAGGTTGCGCTCCAGCCAGTCGGCGCTGGAGCAGAACAGGTCCGGGGCGCCGTCGTTGGCGAACCAATAGACGCGGTGGTGCTCCAGGAACCGGCCGACGATCGAGCGCACCCGGATGTTGTCGGACACGCCTTCCACGCCCGGACGCAGGGTGCAGGCGCCGCGCACGATCAGGTCGATCTGCACGCCGGCCTGGGAGGCCTGGTACAGCGCGCGGATCACCTGCGGCTCGTTCAAGGCGTTCATCTTGGCGACGATGCGCGCGGGCTTGCCGGCGCGGGCGTGCTTGGTCTCGCGGTCGATGCGCTTGAGCACGCCGGCGTGCAGGGTGAACGGCGACTGCAGCAGGCACTTGAGCTTCAGCGACGGCGCCAGGCCGGAGAGCTGCTGGAAGATCAGGTGGACGTCGTTGCCGATGTCCGGATCGGCGGTGATCAGGCCGAAGTCGGTGTAGGCGCGGGCAGTGCCGCTGTGGTAATTGCCGGTGCCCAGGTGCACGTAGCGCTTGAGCTTGCGGCCCTCGCGGCGGACGATCAGCAGCATCTTGGCGTGGGTCTTGTAGCCGACCACGCCGTACACCACCTGCACGCCGGCCTCCTGCAAACGGTCGGCGAGGCCCAGGTTGGCCTCTTCGTCGAAGCGCGCGCGCAGCTCGACCACCACGGTCACGTCCTTGCCGTTGCGCGCGGCCTGGATCAGCTGCTCGACGATCGGCGAGTCCTTGCCGGCGCGGTACAGGGTCTGCTTGATCGCCAGCACGTTCGGGTCTTCGGCGGCCTGGCGGATCAGCTCCAGCACCGGCGCGAACGAGTCGAACGGGTGGTGCAGCAGCATGTCGCCGTCGGCGACGGTGTCGAAGATGGTCTCCACCCCGGGCGCCACGCGCTGCTGGTACGGCGGGAACTTCAGTTCCGGACGCTGGACCAGATCGTAGACCTGGATCACGCGGTTGAGGTTGACCGGGCCGTTGATGCGGTAGACCGCGTTCTCCGGCAGGTCGAAGTTCTCCAGCAAGGTGCGCACGATCGGCTTGGGGCACTGCTCGGCGATCTCCAGCCGCACCGCGCGCAGGTAGCCGCGGCCGACCAGTTCGTCGCGCAGGGCCAGGGCGATGTTGTCGACCTCTTCCTCGTCCACCAGCAGCTCGGAGTTGCGGGTCACGCGGAACTGGTAGGCGCCCTTGACCTCCATGCCCGGGAACAGCTCGTCGACGAAGGCCGACAGCACCGAGGACAGGAACACGAAGTCGTGCTGGCCGCCGGAGACGTTCTCCGGCATCTGGATGATGCGCGGCAGCGAACGCGGCGCGCGCACGATGGCGAGGTTGCCGGCGCGGCCGAACGCGTCCTTGCCCTTGAGCACGACCACGATGTTGAGCGACTTGTTGAGGATCTTCGGGAACGGGTGCGCCGGATCGAGTCCGAGCGGCGACAGCACCGGCATGATCTCGTCGCGGAAGTAGGCGCGCAGCCAGCGGGTCTGGCGCGCGTTCCAGGAATTGCGCCCGAGCACGCGCACGCCGTTGTCCTGCAGCGCCGGGCGCAGCACGTCGTTCCAGCATTCGTACTGCGCCTTGACCAGCTCGGCGGCGCGGTCGTGGATGCGCGCGAGCACGGTCTGCGGCGCCAGCCCGTCCGGGCCCGGGGCCAGGCCCAGGTCCTGGGCGTGGCGCAGGGTGCCGGCGCGGATCTCGAAGAATTCGTCGAGGTTGGTGCACGAGATGCACAGGTACTTCAGCCGTTCCAGCAGCGGCACCTGCGGGTCCTGGGCCTGGGCCAGGACGCGGAAGTTGAAGTCCAGTTGCGACAGTTCGCGGTTGAAGTACAGCGAGGCGTCGCGCAGCGGGTCGGTGTCGAGCGAGGGTTCGGTCATCGCGTTCATGGCGCTGCGTTGCATCCTGGGTTGCGGTTCGCCCGGTCAGGGCAGTGCATCGTGGAGAAGGGTATCCGACTGCGATTCGCCGTACTGGTCGCGGCGGCGCATGCGTTCGGGAATGAAGTGGCAGGCGAAGGTGCTGCCGCGGCCGACTTCGCTGGCGATCTCCAGCCGCGCCTGGTGCAGGTGCAGCACGTGCTTGACGATCGACAGCCCCAGGCCGGTGCCGCCGCTCTCGCGCGAGCGGCTGGTGGACACGCGGTAGAAGCGTTCGGTGATGCGCGGCAGGTGCGCGGCCGGGATGCCGTAGCCGCTGTCGACCACTTCCAGCACGCAGCCGCGGGCGATGCCGGCGCTCTCGGGGCGGAAGCGGATGCGGATGGTGCCGCCGGCCGGGGTGTAGCGGATCGCGTTGCTGACCAGGTTCGAGAACGCGCTGTGCAGTTCCTTGTTCGAACCGAACAGGTCGACGCCGGCGAGGTCGTCCATCGCGATCTCGTGCCGCCCCTGGCTCAGCGCATTGGCCTCGCGCTTGAGCGTGGCCAGCATCGAGGACATCGACACGTTTTCCTCGGCCGGCAGGCTGTCCTGCGATTCCAGGCGCGACAGCGTCAGCAGGTCTTCGACCAGCTGGGTCATGCGCTGCGACTGGCGCTGCATCTCGGCCAGCATCGGCGCCCAGTCCGGGTGTTCTTCCGGATCGAGCATGTCGAGGTAGCCGTGGACCACGGTCAGCGGCGTGCGCAGTTCGTGCGAGACGTTGGCGACGAAGTCGCGGCGCATCTGTTCGAGCTGGAGCATGCGGCTGACGTCGCGCGCGACCAGCAGCCACAGGTTTTCCGAGTACGGGATCAGGCGCAGGCTCAGGGTCACCGCCGGGTTCCACGGCGAGGCCGCTTCCAGCGGCTCGGCGTTGCGGCCCGAGGCGAGCCAGTGCGAGATCTGCAGCGGCTGCAGCCGGTCGACCACCGGCGCGCCGATGTCGCGCGGATAGCGCAGCCCGAACAGGCCGGTGGCGGCTTCGTTGAACCACTGCACGCGCTGGCTGTTGCGTTCCACCACCACGATCGCGTCGGGCATCGCCGCCGCGGCGGCGCGGTAGGCGCGCAGCATTTCGATCAGCCGGCGCTTGCGCCCGCGCATCTCCGCCTGGCTGCGGTGCAGCAGGCGGTCGAGCTCGTTCCAGATGCCTTCGCCCAGCGGCGGGGTCAGGCGCTGGCGCGCGGTCAGCCGGATCAGCACCCGGCGCAGCCGCCAGTAATGCCAGGCGACCACGCCGATCGCGGCGGCGGTGACGATCGGCCAGGGATAGCCGACCAGGATGCCGAGTACGGCGGCGCCGACCAGGATCAGCGCGAGCTGACCGAGGGTGCGGAACCAGGCGGAGCGCGCGCGGGGCGGCATACCCCCAGCTTACGCGGCGAGCGAGGCGGAGAAGCGGTAGCCCGCTCCGCGCACGGTCTGGACCATGCCGTCGAGCCGGTGCGGCTCCAGCGTCTTGCGCAGGCGGCGGATGTGCACGTCGACCGTGCGCTCCTCCACGTACACGCTGCCGCCCCAGACGTGGTCGAGCAGTTGGGTGCGCGAATAGACGCGTTCGGGGTGGGTCATGAAGAAATGCAGCAGGCGGTATTCGGTCGGGCCGATCTGGACCGGCTGGTCGCCGCCGTCGACCTGGGCGAACACCCGGTGGGCGGCGCCGTCGATGCGCAGCGGGCCGACGCCGACGCTGCCGTCTTCGTCGTCCTCGCGCGAGCGGCGCAGCACCGCGCGGATGCGCGCCAGCAGCTCGCGCGCCGAAAAGGGTTTGACGACGTAGTCGTCGACGCCGGCTTCCAGGCCGCCGACGCGGTCGTTCTCTTCGCCGCGCGCGGTCAGCATGATGATCGGAATCTCGCGCGTCAGCGATTCCTTGCGCCAGCGCCGGGCCAGCTCGAGGCCGCTGGTGCCGGGCAGCATCCAGTCCAGCAGGATCAGGTCCGGGACGCGGTCGGCGATGGCCGCCTGGGCTTCGCGGGCGTCGCCGGCGTGGACGGGATCGTATTCGCCCTTGCGCAGGGCAAAGGACACCATGTCGCGGATGGCGGGTTCGTCTTCGACTATCAGGATGCGCTTCTGCACACGGTCACCGAGGGGAGGCGGGGTAGGGGTTCGTCCCTGAAACCGCGCCAGTACACTACCGTTTTATGACGTGTCCATGACACGGGACGGGCGGCATTGTGGACCCGGCGCTGTCGGCCGGATGTGCACGGTCGGCCGGAATGCTCCAATCGGGACGGCAACTTGCGTGCGTGGCGTCGATTTCGGCGGCGTTGCGCGCGCGATCGGCGCCGTCGGCGCAGCCGCGTAGTTTGGCGGACAGGTTACATCGCGATGGCAATGCGGCGGCATGCGGACGACGGTTCGGCGTCGTCCGGCGGGGCCGGTCCTGCGGGCTGGGCGAGCGGTCGGGCCAATGCGACGCGCCGGTTTCGCCGCCGTCGCGGCGGACGGAGAGCGGGGCGTCCTGGGTATAGACGCAACGGCGACGGCGATCCCCTCGATTGCGTGATGCGGGGACTGAATTCGTTCAGCTTGATGCCGGCCGGGGCGGGGCGCGTGCCCTTGCCGCGCTGCGGGTCGGGCCGCGGGTCGGGCCGCCAAGCGGGGCGATCCAGACGCCGTATCCGGCCTGGACGGGCTCGGACGGGCTCCGGCCCGGACGGCCATCGGAAGCGCCGGTCGCGGCCGCAGGCGGCCGCCGCGGCGCCCTACTGCCGCCGCAAGTCCTCGTCGCGCACGCCCTGGCGCTTGAGCTCCAGCACCGTCGGCGTGATCGCGGCGATGCGCGCCTCGATCCGGGCGCGGGCGTAATAGTCCAGGTCCGGCTTGCGCTTGAGGTTGTTGAGCTGGACCAGGGCCTGCTCCGGCCGGCCGCGAAGGTAGGCGGCCTCGGCGTAGGCCTCGCCGGCGCGGATCGAGTCGCCGGCGATCTCGCAGGCGCGGGCGAAGCTCTGCTGCAGCAGCGGGTCGTCGGCGTAGGCGCCCAGCAGCGGCCGCAGCACCGCCTGGGCGCGCTGGCCGGCCGCGGCGGTGGCGCGGTCGTTGAGGACCTTGGCGTAGGTCAGGGCGACCGCGCGGTTGTTCGGGCTGTGCCGCAGCAGGGCCTCGAAGCGGGCGTCGGCGGCGGGGTATTTGCCGGCCTGGGCCTCGGCCTCGCCCATCGCCAGGCTCAGCCACAGCTGGCCGGGGTGCTTGTCCAGCAGCGCGGCCAGCGCCTCGGTCGCGGCCGCGGTCTGGTTGGCGCGCAGCTGCGCCAGCGCCAGCCCGTAGCGCTTGGCGTCGCTGTCCTTGCCGAGCTTCTCGTACTCGCGAACCGCATCGCGCGCCGAGTCGGCGCTGAGCACCCGCATCCGCTCGCGCGCGTAGTCGAACAGGCCGGTGCCGCCGGAGCTGAGCCCCGCGTCGCTGAGCTTGATCCCGCTGGGCAGCAGCGGATTGTCGGTGCCGGCCGCGTTCGGCGGCAAGCTGATCGGCGCCTTCGGGATGCGTTCGACCCGGGTCGCGTTGGGCGTGGCGGTGACCGCGGTGAGGCTGTTCCTGGCCGCGATCTGCTCGGCGCGCTCCTTGGCCTCGCTGATGCGGGTGGTGGTGACCGGGTGGGTCATCAGGTAGTCCGGCGCCTCGCCGTACCAATTGGCCTTGTTGCTGCGCGAGGCGAGCTGCATGCGCTGGAAGAAGCCGGCCATGGCCTCGGTGTCGTAGTTGCTGCGGTACAGGGTCTGGATGCCGATGCGGTCGGCCTCGGACTCGTTGGAGCGGGTGTAGTTGATCTGGCGCTGCTGCATCAGGCCCAGGCCGGAGGTGATCGCGGCCATGGTCGCGTCGTCCTGGGAGTTGGTGCCGGCGCTTTGCGCGGCGATCACCGCGCCGAGCATCGCCAGCAGGATCGGCAACTGGTCGCGCTGGGCGCGCTCGACCCCGCGCAGCACGTGCTGCTGGGTGACGTGGGCGATTTCGTGCGAGAGCACCGCGGCGACCTCGTCCTCGCGCTCGGCGGTCAGCACCAGGCCGGAGTTGACCCCGATGTAGCCGCCGAGGGTCGCGAAGGCGTTGATCTGGCGCTCGCGCAGCAGGAAGAAGGTGAACGGCTGGCGCGGCTTGTCGCTGTTGGCGGCCAGGCGCGTGCCGAGGGTGTCGAGCCAGCCGTCGATCAGCGGGTCTTCGAGCAGGTAGTCGTAGTGGCGCAGCTGCGCCAGCATCATCGAGCCGTACTCGCGCTGCTTGGCCGGGGTCAGCAGCTCCGCGGCCGAGGAGCCGATGTCGGGCAGCTTGTTTTCCTGCGCTCCGGCGCAGGCGCTGCCCAGGGCGAAGGTGACGGCGGCGGCGAGCAGGGCGATGCGGCGCAAGCGGGATTCCTCGGTGGATGCGTGACTTACGAAAGACGGACGACGCGGACGGACGGGGTTGCGGCCGCGGCGCAAGCGCGTCGGGCCGGAATCACGCCGGGATCGGGCCGGGATCGGGCCGCTGCCGGCAGGATGACGCCGCGCTGCGACGCGGGCGTGAATCCGCCGTTAATCCTGCCGTTGATTCCGCCGCCCGCGCGATCCCGCCACCCTGACCCGGCGCCACGACCCGACGCAAGCGTATTGCACCGCGACGGACTGCATTCCACCGGCACGCTTTAAACTGCGCCGGTGCGCGTCCATATATCGACCGCAAGCCCATCCCGAAGTTTCCGGAGAACCGTTTTGAGCGACACCGCCTCCCAGACCCCGGCGCCGGCCATCGTGATCTACACCACCGCGATCTGCCCGTACTGCGTCGCCGCCAAGAACTTCCTCAAGAGCAAGGGCCAGACCTGGAGCGAGGTGCGCATCGACCTGGACCCGGCCGAGCGCGAGAAGATGATCGCCCGCACCCGCCGCACCAGCGTGCCGCAGATCTTCGTCGGCGAGACCCACGTCGGCGGCTACGACGACATGATGGCGCTGCACCGCGCCGGCGGGCTGGAGCCCTTGCTGGCGGGCGCGGCATGAGCGGCGCCGACGAGCAGGCGCAGAAGGACCGCGTCGCCGAATTCACCGCGTTCCGCAAGCGCATGAACGAGCGCATCCTGGCCGAGCCCAACCAGGTCGTGCGGCGCTTCTTCGCCCTCGACACCCAGACCTATCAGGCCGGCGCGCTGGACGTGAAGACCAAGGAACTGCTGGGCCTGGTCGCGTCGCTGGTGCTGCGTTGCGACGACTGCATCAGCTACCACGTCGCCCAGTGCAAGGAAGCCGGGGTCGACCGCGACGAAATGTTCGAGACCTTCTCGGTCGGCCTGGTGGTCGGCGGCTCGATCGTGATCCCGCACCTGCGCCGCGCGGTCGATTTCCTCGACCAGCTCGAAGCCGGCGAATCGGCGGCCCCCGCCGCCCACGACCACGGCTGATCGACCCGAAGCCTCCTGTTGGAGCGGCGCAAGCCGCGACCGCGCCAACGCAACGACGACGAAACTCCAGCGAGCCGGCGCCAAGCCGGTCTCGCGGTTCGGGAAGACGCATGACCCGCGGCTTGCGCCGTGGCCGCGATGGCGCGGTCGCGGCTTGCGCCGCTCCTACAGGGGGCAGCCGCGGCTTTAACCCAATCGGGCGGGATCCGCCGATTCAGGCCATCCGACCTTGGTCCAGTACGCCCGCGAATGCAGGCCGGGGCCGCTTCCGGCATAATTGTGCGGTTAACACCGTTCGATTCGTGCGCCGCGCCTCAGCGGGCGCCCGCCCTACTGCTGGAAGAATTCCCTCATGACGCAAACGATTACGGTCATCCGTGGCGACGGCATCGGCCCGGAGATCATGGACGCCACCCTGCACGTGCTCGACGCGATGAACGTCGGCCTGAGCTACGAGTTCGCCGACGCCGGCCTCGTCGCCCTGGAGAAGCACGGCGAGCTGCTGCCGCAGGCCACGCTGGATTCGATCCGCAAGCACCGCATCGCCCTCAAGAGCCCGCTGACCACCCCGGTCGGCGAGGGCTTCAGCTCGATCAACGTCGAGCTGCGCAAGCGCTTCGACCTGTACGCCAACGTGCGTCCGGCCAAGTCGTTCCCGAACACCAAGTCGCGCTTCCCCTCGGGCGTGGACCTGATCACCGTGCGCGAGAACACCGAAGGCGCGTACATCGGCGAAGGTCAGACCCTGTCGGAAGACGGCGAGACCGCGATGCTGACCCAGAAGATCACCCGCCGCGGCTCCGAGCGCATCGTGCGCTACGCCTTCGACCTGGCCCGCAAGACCGGCCGCAAGAAGGTCACCGTGGTGCACAAGGCCAACATCCTGAAGTCGACGTCGGGCCTGTTCCTGAAGACCGCGCGCGAAGTGGCCCAGCAGTATCCCGACATCCAGTGCAACGAGATGATCGTGGACAACACCTGCATGCAGTTGGTGATGCGTCCGGAGCAGTTCGACATCATCGTCACCACCAACCTGTTCGGCGACATCATCTCCGACCTGTGCGCCGGCCTCGTCGGCGGCCTCGGCCTGGCCCCGGGCGCCAACATCGGCACCGACGCGGCGATCTTCGAAGCCGTGCACGGCTCGGCGCCTGACATCGCCGGCAAGGGCATCGCCAATCCGTGCGCGCTGCTGCTCGGCGCCGCGCAGATGCTCGACCACCTCGGCCAGCCGGAGAAGGCGACCAAGCTGCGCGAAGCCATCATCGCCACGCTCGAAGCCAAGGACTCGCTGACCCCGGACCTGGGCGGCGACGGCAATACGATGTCGTTCGCCAAGGCCATCGCCAGCCGCGCGATCGCGTAAGCGGGCGACAGGCGATCTTGGGACGGGGCGCCGCGCGCGAGTGCGGCGCCCCGTTCGTTTTTGCGGCGTACCGCACGCCCGCGCACGGCGCGGGGCGCTAGGCTCCGGCGGCGAGATCGGGCAGGTCGCCGTCGACTGCCCCGGGGGCCGCACGCATCGATGTCCGCCGGCGCAGGGGCGCGTGGCGGCGGCCCCGCACCCCGGCGGTCAGGTTCGCATCGAGGAATGTCATGAAGATCAGGAAGATGAAGAGCAAGATGCTGGCGCTGTTCGCGGTGGCGCTGATGGGCGCGGCCGGCACGGTCGCGGCGATCCCGGCCCCGGGCACGTGCACCGCCGCCAACCAGGGCCAGCAGGTGCGCGAGTACGCGTCCAACGGCAGCTCGCGGATCTATCTGTGCGACGCCAACATCTGGCAGCTGTACGCCATCTGCGACACCCGCGGCCGCTGCATCGTCGTGATCTGATCCGGTGCGGCCGCGGTCCGGGCGTCGCACCCGGGTCGCCGCGCGGTTCCGACGGGGCGCCTGCGGGCGCCCCGTTGCGTTTGCGCCCGATGCCCAGGCCACCCCGGCTGCCCCTTGTAGGAGCGGCGCGAGCCGCGACCGCGTCGTCGCAACTACGGCGCAAGCCCGATAGCCTCGTCTTTCCACGCCGCGAGACCAGCGAGGCGCCGGCTCGCCAGGGTTTCGCCGCAGCTGTATCGGCGCGGTCGCGGCTTGCGCCGCTCCTACAAACAGCGGCGGCAAGCGCCGGATCGCCCCAGTCAGTATTTATCCCGCCACAGCATTCCATCCCGGGCACTCGACAGGAGTGTGTGCTGCACTGCAAAATCGCACGGTTTTCTAATCCATCTGGATGAAGCGATGAATGAACCGCTGCGTCCGGGCGCGCCGATCGTCCCCAGCGCCCTGGCCCTGACCCCGCTGCTGCTGTTCCTGGCGCTGTTCTTCGGCGCCGGGCTGTACTTCACCGCGCACGGCGACGCGATGGGCTTCTACCAACTGCACGCGCCGGTGGCGATCCTGCCGGCGCTGGCGCTGGCCGCGTTCATCGCCTGGCGGCGCGGGATCAAGCCGCTGGAGACCCTGCTGGAGGGCATGGGCGACCACAACGTGGTGCTGATGTGCCTGATCTTCCTGCTCGCCGGCGGCTTCGTCGAAGTGTCCAAGGCGATCGGCGCGGTCGACGCGATCGTCGCGCTCGGCGTCGGCAACGTGCATCCCGCGCTGTTGCTGCCGGCGCTGTTCGTGGTCGCCGGCTTCATCTCGATGTCGCTGGGCACCTCGATGGGCACCATCGCCGCGGTCGCGCCGATCGCCCTGGGCGTGTCCGACGCGTCCGGCCTGGACCGCGCGCTGGTGCTCGGCGCGGTGATCGGCGGCGCCACCTTCGGCGACAACCTGTCGGTGATCTCCGACACCGCCATCGTCGCCAGCCGCACCCAGGGCTGCACCATGCGCGAGAAGTTCCGCGAGAACCTCAAGCTGGCGCTGCCGGCGGCGCTGGGCACCCTGGTGCTGCTGGGGTTCCTCGGCGAAACCGCGCCGGTGCAGACGCCCGATCCGGTCTCGCCGTGGCTGATCCTGCCGTACCTGATCGTGCTCGGCCTGGCCATCGCCGGGGTCGACGTGATCATCGTGCTGAGCCTGGGGCTGGTGGTGGCCGGCCTGTTCGGGGTGTTCTTCGCCGAGGATTTCGGCTTCGCCGCCTACACCACGCACATTTGGGACGGCTTCGAGAGCATGGTCGAGATCACCCTGCTGTCGCTGCTGGTCGGCGGCCTGGGCGCGCTGATGAAGGCGGCCGGCGGGCTGGCCTGGCTGGCGCAGGTCATCGGCAAGTTCGCCCGCGGCCACCGCAGCCGCCGCGCCGGCGAGGTCAGCATCGCCGCGCTGTCGGCGACCACCGACGTGTTCACCGCCAACAACACGGTGGCGATCCTGATCAGCGGCGGGCTGGCGCGCGACGTGGCGCAACAGCACGGCGTGCCGCCGGCGCGCGCGGCCAGCGTGCTCGACATCTTCGCCTGCGTGACCCAGGGCGTGCTGCCCTATGGCGCGCAGATCCTGCTGGCCGCGTCGCTGAGCAAGGTCTCGCCGCTGCAACTGGTCGGCAACGTGCACTACAGCTGGTTGCTGGGCGCGGTGACGATCGTCGCGATGCTGTGGCCGTCGCGCAAGCTCAAGACCGAAGAGGTCGTGGCGGCGCGGTAAACCGAACCGGCTGTTGTGGGAGGGACTTCAGTCCCGACGCTTTTGCGCCGGATCGCCGCGATCCGAGCGAAGAGCATCGGGACTGAAGTCCCTCCCACAAGAACGAAGCGCTCGGCGCGTCCGGGCCGGGGTCCCTGCCGCAAGCGCGAAAAAGCCCGGCGATGCCGGGCTTTTTCGTTGCGCCATGCCGTCCGCGGCGCTTACTTGCGCTTGCCCGTCGGCGGATCGATCAACAGCGCCTGCCCGGGCTTGAGCACCGCGCCGGCGGCCAGGCCGTTGAGCTTGAGCAGGTCGGCGGCGCGCACGCCGTAGCGTTTGGCGATGGTCCAGGGATTCTCGCCGCGGCCGACGGTGTGCTTGCGCGGCGCGGTCGCCTGGGCGCGCTGCGGCTTGGCCGGACGCGCGAGCGGTTCGACGCGGGCGTCTTCGGCCGAGCCCAGGGTCGTGGGTTCGCCGTCGCGCGCAGCGTGGGCGGCAAGCCTGACCTCGCTCTTGGCCGCATCGCCCGGCTTGGGCGCGGCGGGACCGTTCTTCGCCGGCTCGGCCGGTTTGACCGCCGCCACGGCCTTCGCATCGGCCTTCGCGGTTTCGCCGGGCTTGAGCGCGGCGAGCGGACGGGATTCTTTGTCCGCGCGCTCATCCAGTTTGCTCGGCGCGGCGGCGGTCGCCCGGCCTTCGCTGGGCGGCAGTTCGCCCGAGGCGGTCGCCAGCTCCGGCGCGGCCGCGGCCGGCGCGCCGACCGCGTTCGCGGCCACCGCCAGCAGCGGCGCGCGGCGGCCGCCGGGACGGCCGATGCGGCCGTCGCCGAACGCCGGGTTCAGGCGTTGCAGCCAGGCCACGTCCTGGTCGGTGCGCGCGGCCCATTCGCCGATGCTGTCGACGCCGTCGGGCACGGTCACCGCGGCCAGCCGCGGCACCGGCCGGTCGAGCGCGGACAGCCATTCTTCGCGATCGTCGGCCTGTTCCATCAGGCACGACAGCGCGTGCAGCTTGCGCACATAGGCGGTGGTGATGTCGGACAGGCCGGTCAGCTGGTCGTGGCGGGCGTCGGCGATGTTGACCCCGGCGCGCTTGATCGCGTTGAACACGCGGTACTCGCCGGCGTTGTAGGCCATCACCGCCAGCCGCCAGTCGCCGCCGAACATGCCGTGCAGGGTCTTGAGATAACGCACCGCGGCCTGGGTCGATTCCACCGGCGACAGGCGGCCGTCGTAGCCCTCGCGCATCGGCACGCGGTGGTTGCGCGCGGTGATCGCGATCATCTGCCACAGCCCGGCCGGGCCGGCGGCGCTGCGCGCGCCGGGGCGGTAGCCGCTCTCGACGAAGGGGATCAGCGCGTATTCGGTCGGCAGGTGGTTCTCGCGCAGGGCGTCGACCACGTAGCCGAACAGCGGCAGCAGGTCGTCGTCCTGGGCCGCCAGGCGCCGCGGCGCGTTGGCGAAGTGCTGGCGCCAGCGGGTGCTGACCCCGGGTTCGCAGCTCTGGTCGGCGAGGCCGTCGCGGAAGCTGCGGTAGATCTCGCGGCCGTTGCGGGTCGGGCCGGCCTCCTGCGGCGCGGCGGTCGGCGCTTCGGCCGCGCTGGCGGGCAGCGCCGCCAGCCAGCACAGGCCGGCGGCGAGCGCGGCGAGCAGCCGGCGGCGGCGGGGCGCCGCTCGCGGGCCGACGGCGTCGGCCGGCATCCGGTCCGGCCTTGGGCGGGCCGGCGTGCGGCGATCGCGCGGCCCGCTCACGCGCGAAACCCGTCCTTCCAGCTGCGCAATTCGGCGAAGGTCTCGACCTCGTCGGCGGGCGCGCGGCCCAGGCGCGCGGCCACCGCGGCGACCAGCGCCGGCGCGCGGCTGCGCAGGAACGGGTTGGTCGCGCGTTCCTCGGCGAGGGTGACGGGCAGGGTCGCGAGTCCGGCGTTGCGCATGGCCTGGGCCTGTTCGATGCGGCGCCGCAGCGCCGGGTTGTCGGGGTCGACCACGCGCGCGAAGGCGGCGTTGGACAGGGTGTATTCGTGGCCGCAGCAGACCCGGGTCGGGTCGGGCAGGGCGGCCAGCCGATCCAGCGAGGCCAGCATCTGGGCGGGCGTACCTTCGAACAGGCGGCCACAGCCCAGGCTGAACAAGGTGTCGCCGGTGAACGCCAGCGGGGCGCCGTCCGGGCCGTCGTCGAGCACGTAGGCGACGTGGCTGCGGGTATGACCGGGCACTTCCAGGACGCGCACCGCGTGCCCGGCGGCGTCGAACCGGGCGCCTTCGCCGAGCCGCTGGGTGGCTTCGGCGATGCGTTCGTCCTGCGGCGAATACACCGGGATCTGCGGCCAACGTTCGAGCAACGCCGCGGTTCCGCCGATGTGGTCGTTGTGATGGTGGGTCAGCAGGATCGCCTCCGGGAGCAGGCCATCGGCCGCCGCGGCCAGCACCGGGCCGGGCTCGCCGGGGTCGACGATCAGGGCGCGGCCGTCGTCGCCGGCCAGGACCCAGATGTAGTTGTCGCTGAGGGCGGGCAGGGCGGTCAGCCGCATCGAACCGGATCTCCTGGCGCACGCGCGGCGGGGACGCCGCCGCAGTAGGCTGGGCAGCGCCGGGGCGTGTCGCGCCGGCGCCGCGGTGTTTTTGCTATATCCATCGCTCGGCTCCGGACCCGCCACGGCGGTCCCGGCCCCCTACCGAGACGCGACCATGCCCGCCCTGTCCCACGGACGTCAACCCGACCCCGGTCACGGACCCGGCCCCGCGCCGGGCCAGGGCGCGGCCCTGCGCTGGTTCGGCGAGGTCTCCGGGCACGGCCTGCTGGAGGTCGAATCCGGGGCGATGGCGCGGGTACTAGGCGCCAGTCCGCCGCTGCCCTGGGCCTGGTTCGGGGTCGCCGCGGCGCAGCCGCCGCATGGGCGCGGCGTGGCCCTGCGCCGCAGCGCCGAGGGCTTCGACGGCGCGTTGCGCTGCCGGCTGCCGTTGCCGCTGGCCAGCGAGGCGTTCGGCGCGGTGCTGCTACAGCACGTGTTCGACGACGGCGCCGACCCGCTGCCGCTGCTGGGCGAATGCGCGCGCATCCTCGCCCCGGGCGGGCGGCTGTGGCTGGCCACGCTCAATCCCTGGAGCCCGTACCGGCTGCGCTGGGCGCGCAGCGGCCTGCGCGCGCGCGACGCCGGGCATTGGCAGGCGGCGCTGCGCAGTTCGGGCTTCGCCGCCGATCCGGTCAGCCTGCAATGGCTCGGCCCGCGCTGGCGCGCCGCGCACGGCGAGGCCGGCGGCATCGGCGCCGCCGACGTGTTGCGCGCCGGGCTGGCGTTGAGCCTGACCAAGCGCGTGCACGCGGCGATCCCGCCGACGCGGCTGCAGCAACTGCGCTGGCAGACCGGGCTGGTCCCGCGCGACGCCGCCGCCCAGCGCGGCGCGGCCGCGCGCAAGCGCGAAGACGGCGCGGGCTAAGGGCCGCGCGGTTCGCCTGCACGGCGACGTCCGCCGCCGAGCCGCCCGGCCCGAACCTACCCGGCCCGAACCTGCGTTGTCCGAGCCCGCTTTGTCCGAACCTGCCTTGCCCGAGCCGGCCGCCGCAACGCCCGGCGCCGAAACAGCGATAATGCGTCGCCGTTTTTCATGAGTGACGCTGCGTGAGCCAAACCGACCCGGGCGCCGACAAGATCGTGTCCATCCATACCGACGGCGCCTGCCTCGGCAACCCCGGCCCCGGCGGCTGGGCCGCGCTGATGCGCTACAAGGGCCACGAGCGCGAACTCTCCGGCGGCGAGCCCGACACCACCAACAACCGGATGGAGCTGATGGGCGCGATCATGGCCCTGGAAGCGCTGACCGAGCCTTGCCAGGTGGTGCTGACCACCGACTCGCAGTACGTGCGCAAGGGCATCACCGAGTGGATCGGCAACTGGGCGCGCCGCGGCTGGAAGACCGCCGGCGGCGACCCGGTCAAGAACCGCGACCTGTGGGAACGCCTGCACGCGGCCAGCCAGCGCCATTCGATCGACTGGAAATGGGTCAAGGGGCATTCCGGGCATCCGGAGAACGAGCGCGTGGATACGCTGGCGCGCCTGCAGGCCGAGCGCCTCAGGCCGTATCGGCCGTGAGGCGAGGAGTGAGCGTGGAGAAGTGAGGAGTGAGAAAGAGCGGAAGGCTTGCTTTCGCTCACTCCTCACTTCTCCACGCTCACTCCTCGCTAGAATGTGCGCATGCGTCAAATCATCCTGGATACCGAAACCACCGGCCTGAGCTGGGAGCGCGGCAACCGCGTGGTCGAAATCGGCTGCGTCGAGTTCGTCGAGCGCCGCCCCACCGGCCGCACCTATCACCAATACATCAAGCCCGATTGCGACTTCGAGGCCGGCGCGCAGGAAGTCACCGGCCTGTCGCTGGAGCGGCTGGCGGGCGAGCCGCCGATGGAGCAGGTGGTCGAGGCGTTCCTGGAGTTCATCCGCGGCGCCGAGCTGATCATCCACAACGCGGCCTTCGACGTCGGCTTCCTCAACAACGAGCTGTCGATCTGCGGCGCGCAGTACGGCAAGCTCGCCGACCACGTCACCGGCATCGAAGACTCGCTGCTGATGGCGCGCCAGCGCTTCCCCGGCCAGCGCAATTCGCTCGACGCGCTGTGCAAGCGCCTGGGCGTGGACAACTCGCACCGCCAACTGCACGGCGCGCTGCTCGACGCCCAGATCCTGGGCGAGGTCTACATCGCGCTGACCTCGGGCCAGGAGGAGATCGGCTTCGGCGATCCGGCCGCGACGGCGGCGCAGGAAGGGCCGGTCAGCGTGCGGGTCGACCTGAGCGCGCCGCGTCCGCGCGTGGTGGTGCCGGCGGCGGAACTGGCCGCGCATCAGGCGCGGCTGGAGAAGCTGCGCAAGAAGGCCGGCAAGTGCGTCTGGGACCTGATCGATCCGCCGGTGGCGGCGGCCGCCGAGGCTTGAGTCCGGCGATCTGAGACAAGAGCATCGGGCCTGAAGGCCCTCCCACGAGAGCGGTCGCAACCGGCCGCTCTCGTGGGAGGGCCTCTTTGCGTGCGGGGCCTTGTCGCTCTTGTGGGAGGGCCTTCAGGCCCGATGCCTTTCGCTCCGGTCGCGGCATGGCCCGGCTCGCGCCGGCGCCCATGGCCGCGCGGTCGCGGCTTGGGCCGCTCCTACAGGCAGCGCATGCGGGCGGCCGCGCAACTCAGTGGCTGCGCACCAGCACCACGGTGATGTTGTCCGAGCCGCCGCCGTCCAGCGCCGCGGCCACCAGCGAGTCCACGCATTCCTGCGCGCTGCAGTCGTTGTGCGCCAGCACCCGCGCGATCGCGCGGTCGTCGACTTCCTCGGTCAGGCCGTCGCTGCACAGCAGCAGCTGCATGCCCGGACGCAGTTCGCCGGTCATGGTCTCGACGTTGAGGTTGCGCGGGTCGGTCACGCCCAGGGCCTGGGTCACCACGCTGCGGTGCGGGTGGCTGCGCGCCTGCTCGTGGGTGATCACGCCGTTGGCGATCAGCTCCTGCACGTAGCTGTGGTCCTGCGAGAGCTGGGCCAGGTGGCCGTCGCGCCACAGGTAGACCCGGCTGTCGCCGACCCAGGCGACCTCGAAGCGGTTGCCGTTGATGCGCGCGGCGACCACGGTGGTGCCCATCGGCAGGGTGTCGTTGCGCCGGCGCGAGGTGCGGATGATCTCCTCGTCGGCGATCCGGATCGCCTGGGCCAGCGCCGAGCCGCCGCGCACTTCGCGCACGATCACCTCGCGCGCCAGCGCGCTGGCGACCTCGCCGTACTCGTGCCCGCCCATGCCGTCGGCGACCAGCCACAAGCCCAGCTCGCTGTCGCCGTAATAGGTGTCTTCGTTGAGTTCGCGGCGCAGGCCGACGTGCGTGAGGTGTCCGAATTCGATCATCTGCCGGTCATGCCATTCGCGTCGTCGGGATCGCCACTGAAGGTGTATACGGAATCATCGCGAGCGAGCGGCCTAGTGGCAAGGAAAGCGTGATCCCTGCTGCGCTTCATGCATGAGCGCGGATGAAGGCGGCGTGTGCGCTGCGGCCGCTTCGCGCGCGCCGCGCGTCGCAGCCGCCGCAGCGAGATTCGCCTGTCGCGGCAAAACCGGCGATGAAGCGGCGCGCCGGCGCGGCGTCCTGCCGGGCTCCGCGGCGGCGATGTCGGGCGCGGCGGTGGGCGTGGCGCATGGACGAGGACCGAAGACGGAAGGGCGGCGCGCAGGACGCCGGAAAACGAAACGGGCCCGCGAGGGGCCCGTTGCGTCTGTATCTGGCGGAGAGGGGGGGATTCGAACCCCCGGTACGCTATAAACGTACGCCTGATTTCGAGTCAGGTACAATCAACCGCTCTGCCACCTCTCCGGGTGCAGTCGAGCCGCGTATGTTACGGGTTGCCGCGCGCGGGAGCAAGCGGCGCGTGCGCTCAAGCGCCCGTGCGTGCGCGCATCCGCCCCGGCGCCGCCGGCAAAGCCGCCGCGCCGGCGCGGGGCTACACTAGCGGCCCCTCACGTTATCGAGACGGTCGCGCCCATGTCCGAAATCCTGGTCCCGGTGTCCTTCGGCGAACTGCTGGACAAGATCGCCATCCTGCAGATCAAGTCCGAGCGCATGAGCGACGAGGCCAAGCTGGCCAACGTGCGCGCCGAACTGACCGCGCTGGAGCGCACCTGGATGGCGCATCCGGCCGCCGGCAACGACATCGTGCGCCTGCGCGCCGAGCTCAAGGCGGTCAACGAGCGGCTGTGGGTGATCGAGGACGACATCCGGGTCAAGGAAAAGCGCCAGGAGTTCGATGCCGAGTTCATCCGCCTGGCGCGTTCGGTCTACGTCGAGAACGACGTGCGCGCGCGGGTCAAGAAGGAGATCAACCTGGCGCTGGGTTCGACCTACGTGGAAGAGAAGTCCTACCAGGACTACGGCACCGGGCCGGTCTGAGCCGGTTCGCCGCGATGGCGCCGGCCGCCGCATCCGGGATCAGGCCGGCCCGACGCTAGCGGATTCGGCCCGGGTCTGCTCTCGCGGCGGCTCCGGGGCCGCCGTCAGCCGCGCGCCGCCAGCTGCGCGCGCACGTCCATCAGCGCGAATCCGAGCAGGTTGAGGCCGCGCCAGCGCTCCGGCCGGGTCGCGTCGGCGTGGTCGGCGGCCAGGCCGATGCCCCACACCGCATCGACCGGGCTGGCTTCGACCAGCACCTGTTCGCCGGTGGCCAGCAGGAACTCGCCCAGCGCCGGGTCCTGCCCGAACTTGGCGAGATTGCCGGCGACCACCAGCGGGTAGCGATGCGCGACCCAGCGCGCCTCGTCGAACCCGGCGATCTTGCGCCCCAGGGCCTTGGCCGCCGCCGGATCGGCGTCGGCGAGGATGCGCGCGGCGCTGGCCTGGTCGCCGAACAAGCGCGCCTTGCCCGCCATCATCCAATGCTCGGCGGTGGCGTAACGCTCGCCGTCGATCTCGAACGCGGCCGGGTACCACTGGCTGAAGCAACTCTTGCCGACCTGCCCGGGCCGGGCGCGGTGGCCCCAGAAGCACAGGTAGTCGAAGTGCGCGCCGCCGCGCACGGCGGCGACGAGCGGGTCGAGCGAAAGCGGGAGCATGGGCGGCGATTCCTTTCGATGGCGATTCGATGGTGCGATTGCGGGGGTGCGATTGCAGGGGTGCGATTGCGGCGGTGCGATTGCGGCGGTGCGGGCGGGCCGTCGGCTCAGCGTCCCGGGTGATCGGCGCGGTAGCGTTCGAACGCGGCGATGCCGTCTTCGACCGCGATCAGGTCCATGACCCCGTCATGCTCGATCTTGGTCCCCCAGGCGATCTGCGCGGCCGGCTTGCCCAGGTATTTGCGCGCGGCGTCGTCGTAGCGATCGGCGCAATAGCGTAGGTCGCTGTACGGCCCGCTGCGCGCCGGGTTGCTGGCCGCGTGCAGGCCCAGCACCTTGGTGCCCATGGCGTTGGCGATGTGCATCGGGCCGGAGTCCGGTGTCATCAGCAATTGGCCGCGTTCGAGCAGCGCCGGCAGTTGCTTGAGCGTGTCCTTGCCGACCAGGTCCAGCGCGGAATGGGTCATCGCCGCGACGATGGCGTCGGTGGTGTCGCGCTCGAGTTGGCTGCGGCCGCCGCACATCACCACCCGCCAGCCGAGCCCGGCGGCGTGGTCGGCGACCGCGGCGTAGCGCTCGGGGCGCCAGTTGCGCAGGGTGTGGCTGGAGCACGGCGAGATCAGCAGGGTCGGGGCGCCGTCGTCGGGCCATTGCGCCCGCGCCCATTCGCGGGCGGCGTCCGGTACCGGCAGGTCCCACACCACTTCGGTCTGGCGCAGGCCCAGCGGTTCGCAGAAGCTGCCGATCGCGTCGAGCACGTGGATGCCGGGGCGGTCGGGGATGCGCTCGTTGACGAACAGGCCGTGCAGGTCCTTGGAGCGCGAGCGGTCGTAGCCGATCCGCCGCGTCGCCGGCACGAACGCCGACAGCAGGTTGGCGCGCGCGGCCACCTGCATCTGCAGCAGCGCGTCGAAGCGCCCGCCGGGCAGGCCGCGCTCGCGCAGGCCGCGGCGCAGCGCGCGCATGCCGGCCCAGCCGCTTTTCTTGTCGTACTCGATGAAGTCCACGCCTTCCAGGCCTTCGAGCAGGCGGCGTTCGCCCTTGCCGATGATCCAGGCGATCGACGCCTGCGGCCGGGCCTTGCGCAGGGTGCGCACCAGCGGGACCACGTGGGTGACGTCGCCCAGCGCCGACAGGCGCAGCAGGCACAGCGCGGGGGCGGGGGGCAAAGTCGATGAGGACGGGGTCGATTGGTTCACGTGACTTGTTAGACTCGGACGGATGACGGGTTATGACGCCGCCGAGGGACTGACGCCGTACCGCGACGACAGCGGCTACGGAGCGATTCTGTTCGACCGCGCACGGGTGCAGCAAGCCGCGCCGGAATGGTTCGTGCCCGGACACTGGGGCGCGCAGGCGCGGCCGGTGGACAGCGGCGGCCGCGGCGGGGCCTGGTTCGTCGACGCGCCGTTCGGCCGCGCGGTGCTGCGCCGCTACCTGCGCGGCGGCCTGGTCGCGCGCTTCAACCGCGATCGCTACGGCTGGCGCGGCGGCGACCGCACCCGCAGCTTCGCCGAATTCCGCCTGACCCGCGAGGCCGCCCGTCGCGGCCTGCCGGTGCCGGCGCCGATCGCCGCGCTGTACCGGCGCGAGGGCCTGCAGTACCGCGCCGCGATCCTGGTCGCGCGGCTCGACGACGTGCGCTCGCTGGCCGACCGCGCCGCGGTCGCCGGCGACGGCGCGCCGTGGGAGGAGACCGGCCGGCTGGTCGCCCGCTGCCACCGCGCCGGGCTCGACCATGCCGACCTCAACGCCACCAACCTGCTGTTCGACGCCGCCGGCCGCGGCTGGGTGATCGACCTGGACCGCGGCCAGTTCCGCATTCCCGCGACCGGCTGGCGCGAGCGCAACCTCGCCCGGCTCAAGCGTTCGCTGCTGAAACTGCGCGGGCCGCGGCCGCCGGCCGAGGTCGAACGCGATTTCGCCCGATTGCGCGCGGCCTATGACCGCGCCTGGGAACGTGGTTACTGATTAGGCGTCGCCGCCATGGCGCGGCGGCACAATCAAGAAGAACCGGCGCGCGCCGGGCGATCGGATGCTGGAAGGGGGTTCAATGACTTGGCGGCTGCGTCTGCACGGTGTCGGCAATGCGTCGGCGGTGGAACTGGGATCGGCGATGGCGACGCTGGAACGCGACGGCGAGCCGTGGCTGACCATCGACTGCGGCGGCGAGGGCCTGACCGCGTTCCTGCGCCACTACGGGCGCATGCCCGAGGCGGTGTTCCTCACCCATGCGCACATGGACCACATCGCCGGCTTCGAGCGGCTGTTCGTGGCCCACTACTTCGACCCGGACCGGCGCGGCAAGGTCCGGCTGTACATCCCCGCGCCATTGGTGCCGCTGCTGCAGCAGCGCGTGGCCGACTACCCCAACGTGCTGGCCGAAGGCGGGGTGAATTTCTGGGATGCGTTCCAGCTGGTGCCGGTCAGCGGCCATTTCTGGCATCGGGGCGTGCGCATGGAGGCGTTCCCGGTGCGCCACCACTGGCCCGACAGCGCGTTCGGCCTGCGCCTGCGCGGCAGCGCGGTGTGGACCGGCGACACCCGGCCGATCCCGGAGATGCTGGCCCGGTTCGCCGACGAAGGCGAACTGATCGCGCACGATTGCGCCCTGCACGGCAATCCCTCGCACAGCGGCATCGAGGACCTGGAGCGCGAATACCCGCCGGCGTTGCTGCAACGCTGTGTCCTGTATCACTACGCCAGCCGCGAGGAGGGCGACGCGCTGGCCGCGCGGGGGTATCGTGTCGGCAGGCCCGGCGAGGCCATCGACCTGGCCGACCCCACTGCCGCACAGGTGCCGCCTTCGTGAATGCCGCTGCCGACCGCCTCGTCCCGCTCGCCGCGCCCGATCCGCTCGATCGTCGCGGCCGGCCGTTGCGGGACCTGAGGCTGTCGGTGATCGAAGCCTGCAACTTCCGCTGTCCCTATTGCATGCCGGCCGAGCGCGTGCCGGACGACTACGGCCTGGACGCCGCCTCGCGGCTGAGCTTCGACGAGATCGAGACCCTGGTGCGCGGCTTCGTCCGCGTCGGCGTGCGCAAGCTGCGCCTGACCGGCGGCGAGCCGCTGCTGCGCAAGAACCTGCCGGAGCTGATCGCGCGCCTGAGCCGGATCGACGGCCTCGACGACCTGGCGCTGACCAGCAACGGCTCGCTGCTGGCGCGGCAGGCGCGCGCGCTGCGCGAGGCCGGGCTGCGGCGGCTGACGGTGAGTCTGGATGCGCTCGATCCGGACCTGTTCCGGCGCCTGTCCGGCGGCCGCGGCGAGGTGGCGCAGGTGCTGGCCGGGATCGAGGCCGCGCGCGCGGCCGGGTTCGGGCCGCTGAAGATCAACTGCGTGGTCCAGCGCGGCGTCAACGAGGACCAGGTGCTGCCGCTGGCGGAACATTTCCGCGGCAGCGGCGAGGTGTTGCGCTTCATCGAGTACATGGACGTGGGCAACTGCAACGGCTGGGACGCGCGCGGGGTGGTGAGTTCGCGGCAACTGCGCGACGCCATCGACGCGCGCTGGCCGCTGCGCGCGCTGGACGCGCAGTACCGCGGCGAAGTCGCCTCGCGCTACGCCTATCGCGACGGCGCCGGCGAGATCGGCTTCGTGTCCTCGATCAGCGCGCCGTTCTGCGGCGACTGCCACCGCGCGCGGGTGTCCGCCGACGGCCGCCTGTACACCTGCCTGTTCGCCGCCGAAGGCAGCGACCTGCGCGAGGCGCTGGCCGGCGGCGAGACCGCGCTGGCCGAGCGCGTGGCGGCGCTGTGGCGCGGCCGCAACGACCGCTACAGCGAACTGCGCGCGGCCGATGCGCCGCGGCCGAAGCGGCACGTGGAAATGTTCCTGATCGGCGGTTGAGCGGCGATGCCGACGGCGGACCTGCACGACTCCCTGCAACGGCGCGGTTTCGCCCATTGGCCCGGCGCGCTCGCGTCGGAGCAGGTCGCCGCGGTCGCCGCGCAGCCGTTGCTGGCCGAGGCCGCCGATACGGATGCCGGCGACCGTGAACTGCTGCGCGAGCCCTGGTGCGGCGCGCTGGCGGCGCGCTTGCGCGAACGGCTGGCCGCCGCCGGCGTGCTGGCGCCGGACGCGGTGGCGGTGCAATGCACGCTGTTCCGCAAGAGCGCGCTGCGCAACTGGAAGGTGACCCTGCACCAGGATCTGTCGATCCCGGTCGCCGCGGCGGTGGCCGATCCGCGCCTGGGCGCGTGGTCGCGCAAGCAGGGCCGGCCCTTCGTCCAGCCGCCGGCCGAGCTGCTGCAGCGGCTGCTGGCGGTGCGCCTGCACCTGGACGATTGCGGCGCCGGCGACGGCCCGCTGCGGGTGGTGGCCGGTTCGCACCGCCACGGCCGGCTCGACGCGGCCGCGGCGCAGGCCCTGCGCGCGGCCGAGGGCGAGACCGAATGCACCGCGGATCGCGGCGATCTGCTTATCATGCGGCCGTTGCTGCTGCACGCCTCGTCCAAGGCGACCCGGCCCGAGGGGCGGCGGCGCGTCCTGCATTTCCTGTTCGGCCCGCGCGAGCCCGGCTACTCGCTGCACTGGAGCATCGCCCTTTGAACGCCAAACCGACGAAGGCCGCACCGGCCCTGACCCATCTCGACCGCGCCGGCCGCCCGGCGATGGTCGATGTCGGCGCCAAGCCAGTCACCGCGCGCGCCGCGGTGGCGCGCTGCCGGGTGCGCTTTCCCGCCGCCGTGGCCGCGCAGCTGCGCGCCAGCGGCATGAGCAGCAAGAAGGGCGCGGTGATCGACACCGCGATCGTCGCCGGCACCATGGCGGTCAAGCGCACCCACGAGCTGATTCCGTTCTGCCATCCGCTGCCCATCGACGGCTGCCGTTTCGCCGTGGACTGGGACGGCGAGAACGCGCTGTCGATCGAATGCGAGGTGCGCACCGTCCATCGCACCGGCGTGGAGATGGAAGCGCTGACCGGCGCCACCGTCGCCGCGCTGACCGTGTACGACATGTGCAAGGCGCTGTCGCACGCGATCGTCATCGGCCCGGCGAAACTGGTCGGCAAGCGCGGCGGCAAACGCGATTTCGGCGCGGTCGCGGGGGCGGGCGCATGAGCACGCTGACCGTGCTGTATTTCGCCAGCCTGCGCGACGCCGCCGGCATCGCCAGCGAATCGGTCCCGGCCGATGCGCGCGATCTGCGCGGCCTGTACGAGACGCTGCGCGCGCGCCACGGCTTCGCCTTGCCGGTCGAGCGCCTGCGCGTGGCCGTGGACGGCGCGTTCGCGCGTTGGGACGAGGCGCCGCGCGCGGGCAGCGAAGTCGCCTTCATCCCGCCGGTGTCGGGGGGCTGAGCGATGGCGCATTCCGATACCTCCGCCAGCCGATCCGCCGCGCCCGAGGCGCGGTTCGCCCTGTCCGCGGCTGCGTTCGAGATTGCGCCGCTGCGCGCGGGCCTGCTCAGCGCCCAGGCCGGCGCCTACGCCAGCTTCGAAGGCTGGGTGCGCGATCACCACGGCGGCCGCGCGGTGCTGGGCCTGCGTTACGAGAGTTATGCCGAGCTGGCTTTGAGCGAAGGCGAGAAGGTGCTGGCCGAGGCGCGCGAGCGCTTCGCCATCGTCGACGCGCACTGCGTGCACCGGGTCGGCGACCTGGCCATCGGCGAACTGGCGGTCTGGGTCGGCGTCAGCGCGGCGCATCGCGACGCGGCGTTCGCGGCGTGCCGCTACATCATCGACGAGACCAAGGCGCGGGTGCCGATCTGGAAGCACGAGCGTTATGCCGATGGCGACGCGGATTGGTTGCATCCGCTGCCGCCGGCGGCGGGGGCGTAGCGATCGGGGCGGAAGGCGTCGGGGCTGAAGCCCCTCCCACAAGAGCCGTGAGCCATAGCCAAGCTCTTGTGGGAGGGGCTTCAGCCCCGACGCTTTTGTCTCAGCCAAGGCCCTGCATACCGCGCCGTCGCCGGCACATGCCCGCGCCGGCTCGATGGGTTAGCGTCGAAAACCCCGCATCCGCATCGAGAAGCCGCCATGCTCCTGCGCCCGCTGTGCCTGCCGTTGCTGTTGCTCGCCGCGCTGCCCGCGCTGTCCGCCGAGCTGTTGGTCGGCAACAAGTCCGCCGACACCGTCTGGCGCCTGTCGCTCGAGGACGGCCGCAAGCTCGGCGAGTTCGCGACGCGCAAAGCGCCGCACGAGATCGTCGTCGCGCCCGACGGCAAGACCGCGCTGGTCGCCAACTACGGCGGCAGCGACGCCGCCGGCGACACCCTCAGCGTGCTCGACCTGCGCGGCAAGGCGCCGCCGCGGATCGTCGAACTCGGCCGCCACGGCCGCCCGCACGGGCTGCGCTTCCTGCCCGGCGGGCGCGAGGCGCTGGCGACCACCGAGGCCTCGCAGCACTTGCTGCGCATCGACGTGGCGAGCGGCCGGATCGTCGCCGAGATCGCGCTCGGCGAAGGCAAGGGCCACATGGTCGCGGTCGCCGCCGACGGCAAGAACGCGTATGTCACCAAGGTCGACCGCGGCACGCTCAGCCGCATCGATCTCGCCCGCAACCGCAAGGCGGAGGAAGTCGAGGCCGGCGCGGGCGCGGAGGGCGTCGCGGTGCGGCCGGGTAGCGGCGAGGTCTGGGTCAGCAACCGCGAAGCCGGCACGGTCACCGTGCACCAGCCGCAGACGCTGGCGATCCTGCGCACGTTGCCGAGTCCCGGCTTCCCGATCCGGGTCGCGTTCACCGCCGACGGCCGCCACGCCCTGGTCAGCAACGCGCGCGCGGCGACGCTGTCGGTGTTCGACGCGCAGCGCAAGCGGCCGCTGGCGACGGTGGCGCTGAGCCGCGACGGCGCGCAGTACCGCGACACCATGCTCGGGCGCGCCGCGCTGCCGATCGGCGTCGTCGCCGATCCGGCCAGGCCGCGGGTGTACGTGGCGATCAGTGGCGGCGACGAGGTCGCGGTGATCGACCGCGCGACCTGGAAGCCGGTGGCGTACTGGAAGACCGGGCGCGAGCCCGATGCGGTGGCGGTCGCTGCGGATTGAGTGCGGCGCGTCGGAGCCGACTCGTCGAGTTCGGCCGTTTGTGCCCGCTTGCTCCGTCCAGCGCGGCGCCTGTTCGCAAGCCGCTCGCACTTCGCGATCCGCCCTCTCTCCGCTTGCAGGAGAGGGCAGGGTGAGCGCCGGCCTCTCGAACCGGCGAATCCGCCCCCGCAAAAAGGCGGCGGCCCCGCAAGCGTGACTCCGGCGCCCGAATCAACCGATACCGTTGCTGCCTTCCGGCCCTGGCGGGATTTTCGATCTATCGTCGCGGAGGCGCCAACGGGGCCACCATAGGATCTTGCGCCGGCGGCGGGGCTCGCACGAGGCGGGCCGGAACGCTACCGGAGGGGCGGCATTCTGCACGAAGCCGCAGTGCGGCGCAAACGCGCGCGGCGAGCGCGGCCGCAGGGGCGTTCGGACCGACGCCGCGCATCCGACGCTAGCGTTCTCCATGCACGCAATGCGGCGGGCGACGCTTGCGATCCCCGCATGCGTATCGCTGTCGTCTGCGAGCAAAGTCCAGACGGGCGCGCACATGCGTTGGCGCGTCCAGCGCGCGCCGCGCCGTGGATCGATGCGCCATTGCACGCGCGATCGCGCAGGCGGCTGCTCGCGGCCGTCGATGCCGGAAAACGAAAAGCCCCCGATCGCTCGGGGGCTTTTGCGCGGATCTGGCGGAGAGAGGGGGATTCGAACCCCCGAAGCGCGGTTTAGACGCTTACACACTTTCCAGGCGTGCTCCTTCAACCACTCGGACACCTCTCCGGAGCCTGACGGGCCGCCGAGGCGGGCCGTGCAGGGCCGGGAATTCTAGCCGGCGCCGCGCCGGGGGACAAGTTGTGCCGGCGCGGCCCGGTTCGGGACCGATCGCGCCTGGGGAGCGAGGGTGGGGCATGGCACAATGCCGGACCGGTCCGCGCGCGCTGCGCCGCCGGCCGGCCCGATCCCGCCGCGGCGGCGTCGCCGGCCTTGCGCCGCGCTCGCCAGGCGCCGCGCGGACCGCCTCCCGCCAACACCCGTGTCCAAGGATCCGATGTCCTATCTCGTCCTCGCCCGCAAATGGCGCCCCAAGCGTTTCGCCGAACTGGTCGGGCAGGAGCACGTGGTGCGCGCGCTGACCAACGCGCTGAGCACCGGACGCGTGCACCACGCCTTCCTGTTCACCGGCACCCGCGGCGTGGGCAAGACCACGATCGCGCGCATTTTCGCCAAGTCGCTCAATTGCGAGCAGGGCACCTCGGCCGATCCCTGCGGCGAGTGCAACGCCTGCCGCGACATCGACGCCGGCCGCTTCATCGACCTTCTGGAAATCGACGCGGCCAGCAACACCGGCGTGGACGACGTGCGCGAGGTGATCGACAACGCGCAGTACATGCCCAGCCGCGGACGGGTCAAGGTCTACCTGATCGACGAAGTCCACATGCTGTCCAAGTCGGCCTTCAACGCGTTGCTCAAGACGCTGGAAGAGCCGCCGGGGCACGTCAAGTTCCTGCTCGCCACCACCGACCCGCAGAAGCTGCCGGTGACGGTGCTCTCGCGCTGCCTGCAGTTCAATCTCAAGCGTCTGGACGAGCAGCAGATCGCCGGGCAGATGACCCGGATCCTCGCGGCCGAGGCGATCCCGGTCGAGGACGCGGCGATCCGCCAGCTGGCCAAGGCCGCCGACGGCAGCCTGCGCGACGGCCTGTCGCTGCTCGACCAGGCCATCGCCTACAGCGGCGCCGGCAGCGCGGGCGGTGCCGGCGGCGAGCAGGCGCTGCAGGGCGCGGCGGTGGCGGCGATGCTCGGCTCGGTCGACCGCACCCGCGTCGGCGCGGTGCTGTCGGCGCTGGCCGAAGGCGACGGCCGCCGCCTGCTCGACGAAGTGGCGACCCTGGCCGAATTCTCGCCCGATTGGGGCAACGTGCTCGAATCGCTCGGCGACGCGCTGCACCGCATCCAGGTGCGGCAGCTGGTGCCGGACGCTGCGGTCGAGGCCGACGGCGTCGATGTCGACGGCCTGGCCGCGCAACTGCGGCCCGAGCTGGTGCAGCTGTGGTACCAGATGAGCCTGGGCGGCCGCCGCGACCTGCCGCTCGCGCCGAGCCCGCGCGCGGGTTTCGAGATGAGCGTGCTGCGCATGCTCGCGTTCCGGCCCGGCGCGGGCGGCGATGCCGCGCCGCCGTTGGGCTCGGGCGGGCGCGGCGAACCGGCGCGCGCGGCCAATGCCGCGGCGCAGGCGGCCGCGGCGATGCGCGAGATGGGCAGCGGGCCGCGCACGGCCGCGGCCGAGGCGGCGCCGCCCGCGCTGGCGGTGCGCGAAGCGCGCCCGGCCTATGTCGCCGGCGAGAACGCCAGCGACGATGCGCCGCCGTGGGCGCCGCAGGAGCCGGCAACGGCGCCCGCCGGCAGCGTGTCTGCGCCGAAGCCCGCGGTCGCACTGAAGCCCGCGGCCGAGCCGCCCGCGAATCCGATGCGCGAGGCCGCGCCCGCACGCGCGTTGCCGGCGATGTCCAACCCGTTCGACGACGCCCCGCGCGACGCGGCGCCGGTCGCGGCGCCGAAGCCCGCGCCGCCGGCCCGCGCCAACCCGTTCGAGGACGCCGCGCGCGACGCGGCGCCGGTCGCCGCACCGAAGCCCGCGCCGCCGACCCGCGCCAATCCGTTCGAGGACGCTGCGCGCGACGCGGCGCCGGCCGCGGCACCGAAGCCCGCGCCGCCGGCCCGTGCCAACCCGTTCGAGGACGCCCCGCGCGAAGCGGCGCCAGTCGCCGTGCCGAAGCCCGCGCCGTCGGCTCGCGCCAATCCGTTCGAGGATGCTCCGCGCGAAGCGACGCCGGTCGCCGCGCCGAAGCCCGCGCCGCCGGCTCCCGCCAATCCGTTCGAAGACGACCCGCGCGATGCCGACCAGCTCGCCGCCGCGTCGTCCGCGGGCGGCCCGATGTTCGAGGACGATCCGCGCGACGCGCCGCCGCCGCGCGCGGCCGTGGCGCCGCCCGTGCCCGTCGCGCCGCCGGCGCCCGCCGCGCGCGAGGACATCCTCGCCCCGGCCGAACCGATCACCATGCCCGCGCGCGCCGCCGCGCCGGCCGGCGCCGCCGCCATCGCCGACGACGGCGCCTGGCACGCGCTGATCGACGGCAGCGGCCTGCGCGGGCCGGCTCGGATCCTGGCCGAGCACGCTGCCTTCCTCGGCTACGCCGGCGGCGTGCTGACCCTGGCGCTGGGCCCGAACGACGAACACCTCAAGGCGCCGGCGCTGATCAAGCTGGTCGCCGACGCGCTGGCCGCGCCGTTGGGCGCGCCGCCGCAGATCCGCTTCGAGACCGCGGCGGACAGCGCCGGCCACGGCAACGGCGAGTCGGTGCACGCGCGCAACCTGCGCGCGCGCGACGAGCGCCAGGCGCGGGCCGAGGACGTGTTCATGAACGATCCGGACGTGCGCCGGCTGATCGAGCAGTACGGCGCCCGGCTCGTGCCCGATTCGATCCGCCCGTTCGACGAAGCCTGACGGATCGGCGCGGCCGCCCTTGCGCGCGGCCGCCGCCGGCCCAACACCTGTAGCGTCGCCTTCGGCGTCGGCGCGGCATGCCACACTCGCCGCGCGCGAGCCGCCGGGACGGCCGGCCCGGATCGCTTGCCCGCCCGGCTCGCCGTCCGCCCCGCGCCGACCCGATCACCGAACCCTTCACGAAAACAGCAGGACCACCACCATGCGCGGCAACATCGCCCAACTCATGCAACAAGCGCAGAAGATGCAGGAAAACGTGCAGCGCGCCCAAGAAGAACTGGCCAAGATCGAAGTCACCGGCAGCGCCGGCGGCGGCATGGTCAGCATCACCGTCACCGGCCGCATGGAGTGCCGCAAGGTGCGCATCGATCCCAGCGTGCTGAGCGACCAGGAAATGGTCGAGGACCTGATCGCCGCGGCTTTCAACGACGCGGTCAACAAGATCAACGCCGAGTCGCAGGCGAAGATGTCGGCGGCCACCGCCGGCATGCCGATGCCGCCCGGCATGAAGCTGCCGTTCTGAGCGGGCGGGGCTGAATCCCATGGGTTTGCATATCGGTATCACCGCCGCGCTGGTCGCGGCCGGCCTGCTCGGGCTGGATCTCTACGCCACCTGGGCGGTCTGGCGCGAGCCGGATCTCACCGGCGCGCAGAAGGGCCTGCAGTCGGCGATGGTCTGGCTGCTGCCGCTGCTGGGCGCGATCGTCGTGCTCAACGTGGTGCGCTCGATGAACCGCGAGCCGACCGCGCGCAGCACCTTCACCACCTCCGAGTGAACGCCGCCGCCGCGAAGGGCGCGCGCGCATGAGCAGCGCCCTGCTCGAACAACTGATCGACGCGCTGCGGGTGCTGCCGGGCGTGGGCCAGAAATCGGCCCAGCGCATGGCCTACCACCTGCTCGAGCGCGAGCGCGCCGGCGGCCAGCGCTTGGCCGCGGCGCTGAGCGAGGCGATCGAGAAGATCGGCCACTGCGTGCGCTGCCGCGACTTCAGCGAAAGCGAGGTCTGTCCGACCTGCGCCAGCGCCGCGCGCGATGCGCACCTGCTGTGCGCGGTGGAATCGCCGGCCGACCGGCTGGCGATCGAGCAGGCCACCGGCTACCGCGGCCTGTACTTCGTGCTGCAGGGCCGGCTCAGCCCGCTCGACGGCATCGGCCCGCGCGAGCTCGGTCTGGACTCGCTGGCCGCGCGCCTGGCCGAGGGCGAGGTGCAGGAACTCATCATCGCCACCAACCCGACCGTGGAAGGCGAGGCCACCGCGCACTACCTGGCGCAATTGGCGCGCCAGCACGCGGTCAAGCCGAGCCGGCTGGCGCACGGCGTGCCGCTGGGCGGCGAGTTGGAATACGTGGATCGCGGCACGCTGTCGCATGCGTTCGGCAGCCGGACCGAGGTGTGACGATGTTCGGGATTCGGCTCGGTTTCGGTCGCGGTCGCGGCGCAGCCCGCGGCCGGCGCGGTCGGGGTAACGGCGTGGCTGGTACGCTTCGCCGGTCCCGAGTCCCGACGAGCCCGCCATGACCGACCCCACCATCTTCGGCAAGATCATCCGCCGCGAACTGCCGGCCGACATCGTCTATGAAGACGACGACCTGATCGCGTTCCGCGACATCGCCCCGCAGGCGCCGGTGCACGTGCTGTTCGTGCCGAAGACGCCGATCGCCACGCTCAACGAACTCAAGCCCGAACAGGCCGCAGTGGTCGGCAAGCTCGCCTACGCCGCCGCCCAGTACGCCAAGCGCGAGGGCTTCGCCGAAGACGGCTACCGCGTGGTCATGAACTGCAACGAGCACGGCGGCCAGACCGTGTTCCAGCTGCACCTGCACCTGCTCGCCGGCGACCCTCTCGGCCGCTTCGGCACGCCGCGCTGAGCCGCGGCGGAGCGTCGGCGACGCGGGCCGCGTCGCCTGCTGCGCGCGACCGCCGCCGCACAACGAACGAAGGCGCCCCAGGGGCGCCTTCGTCGCATCCAACGGGCGCGGCCTCAGCCGCGCGCGGGACTTACCACCAGCCCCACCACGGCCACGGCGACGGACGTTCGATCACGTCGACCTGCTGGCGCAGCGGCCACAGGTACACCACGTCGGCATCGAGCTTGGGCAGGCGATAGTCGTACTCGCCGATGCGGCGCGATTCGAAGCCGTCGATGCGGCCGGTGAAGGTCACCTCGCGGTTCTTCTCGAACAGCGCCGGATCGTAGAACCCGGTGCGGCAGGCCAGGAAGCGGCCGCCGGTGTCGTCGGTCGCCCAGTACGGACGGCCGGTGTCGCCGAGCCGGGTCGAGATCATCTCGAAACAGGTGCGGTTGGCCTGCGGCTCGACGCCGACGATGCGTCCGCCCCAGCGCACCACCGAACCGGTGGCGTCGCGGGCAGCCGCGTCGGACGGAGTGATCGCGGTGAACGCCCCCTGCAGCGGCTGGGGCGCGGTGGCGCAGGCGCTGAGCAGCGCGGCGCCGGCGGCTAACAAGGCAAGACGGAGGCGGTTCATCGAGGTTCTCCAGTGCGGGTCGGGCGGTGCGCGCGTAGCGTCCGGACCAGTTCGTTGCGCAGTGCTCGGGCTTCGCGCCGCCCGGGTTGGCTGTCAGCGTACCGCCAATCGTTGAAACTTTGGCTGAGCCGGCGCAGCGGCGCGGCCAGATCCGGCCGCGCCTTGGCGACGCGTTCAGCCCAGGCCAGGGCCGGCTCGTGCGGCTCGCGTTCCAGGCCCAGCCGGCGGTAGCGGCGGCCCAGCGCATGCCAGGCGCGCAGCACCGGGTCGCGCTCGCGTTCGCCGCGGCTGCTGAGCCAGATCATCCAGGCGCCGGCGAGGCTGGCGAACAGCACGAACAGCGCGAGCAGGCGCGGGCCGTCGAGCCGGTCCACGCCGAACGGGCGCAGCAGCCGCTCCTGCCGGCTGGCGTCGAAGCCGAGCACGAAATCGTTCCAGCCGCGGCGCAGCCAGTCGCCGACGTTGAACAAGGGCGTGGACGCGCCGATGCCGCCGAACAGGCCGCCGGCGCCCGGGGTGCGGTCGGCGAGGGTGTCGTAGATGCGTTCGGGCGCGATCGCGGCGGTCGGGTCCATGCGCACCCAGCCGCGCCCGCGCAGCCACACCTCGGCCCAGGCGTGGGCGTCGGAGCGGCGCACCAGCCAATAGCCGCCGACCGGGTTGTAGTAGCCGCCGGCGTAGCCGGTGACCACCCGCGCCGGAACCCCCGCCGCGCGCATCAGCACCACGAACGAGGAGCTGAAGTGCTCGCAGAAACCGGCCTTCTGCTCGAACAGGAACTCGTCCACCGAGTGCCGGCCCAGCAGCGGCGTTTCCAGGGTGTAGGCGAACTCGCGGTGGAACATGCGCATCGCCCGCTCGACCACGGCGGCATCGTCGGCGCCGGCCTCGCGCCGCCACTGCGCGGCCAGCGCCAGGGTGCGCGGGTTGTAGCCGGCCGGCAGTTCCAGCGCGGCGCGGCGCAGCAGCGGCCGCAGCTCCGGCTCGAACGCGCGCGGCGGCGAGGAGCGCAGGCGCCAGCGGCTGAGCGAGGTCAGCGAGCGCTCCGCGTACAGGCCGTAGTCGTAACTCAGCTGCGAGCGCGCCGGCGCGGCCAGCGGCAGGTCGAGGGCGACGAACTGGCGGTTGTCGGTCGCCTCGACTTCCAGGTCGTAGTCCCAGACCGTGGCCGAGGCCTGGAACGGCGCCGCCGGCAGGCCGCGGAACCAGCGCGGCTGGGTCCAGGTGCGGCCGTCGAAGTCCCACAGCACCGGCCCGCGCCAGTACATCTGCGAGGTCGGCGGCGCGGCGCCATGGAAGCGCGCGCGCAGGGTCACCGTCTCGTCGTTCATCAGCTCGATCAGCTCGCCCGGCGACATCCGGTCGGACAGGCCGGGGCGGGCGAGGGCGCGGTCGGGCACGCCCCACAGCGGCGCGGCCAGGCGCGGGAACAGCCAGAACACCGCCAGCGCCAGCGGCAGGCCGATGCCGATCAGGCGCGCGATCGACCACAGTTGCTGGCGCACCGGCGCGGCCGGCTCGGGCGGCTGGCCGGGCAGCGCCAGCGCATCGAGCTGGGCCAGCCGCTGCAGGGTGACCAGGGCGAACGTCGAGGCCGCCAGGCCCAGGGTCAGCGACAGCGGGCCCTGGTCGAGCAGGAAGGTCGCGAACGGGCCGAACAGGGCGAAGCCGATCAGGCTGCGCGCATCGCGCAGGGTGTAGGTCTCCGAGGGTTTCAGCGCGAACATCGCCGCCAGCAGCGCGCAGCCGGTATCGCGGCCGACGGCGAAGCGCGCCAGCACCAGCACCGTGCCGACCAAGGCGATCACCAGCACCAGCCGCACCAGTGCCGGCAGCGGCCGCCGCCACGACAGCGCGCCGACGACCAGGCCGGTCGCGGCGACGACCGCGGCGATCTTCGCCGGCAACTGCAGCAGCAGCGGCAGCAGGCAGCTGGCGCCGGCCAGCAGCGCCCAGCGGCGCGCGCCGGGTTCCAGCGCCGCGGCGGGCAGGGCCTCAGCCATGCGGCATCAGCGCCAGCGCGCGCAGGCAGGCGTGGCGATGGGCGGCGCCGTTGCCGGGGCCGAGCGGGTTGTGGCCGGGCAGGGTCAGGCGATAGCGGCAGCCGTCGCGCTCGGCCTCGTCGACCCAGCGCGCCAGGCGCGAGATCCGGGTTTCCTGCGGCAGGCCGTGCAGGCGGTGCCAGTCGAGTTCGACGTCGGCGCCGAGCGGTTGCTCGTACTCGCGCACCAGCAGCGTGTCGCGCCGCGCCGAATGCTTCCAGGCGATCGCCCGGCGCGCGTCGCCGGGGCGATAGTTGCGCAAATGGTGGACGTCGTCGCCGCTGGGATGCAGCCGGGTCACGGTCGGATCGCCGCCGCCGACCGGCAGCGGCGGCCCGTGCGCTTCCGGCGCCGGATACACCAGCAGCGGCGCTTCCGGCCACACGTGCGACCAGGCCCGTGCCAGCCCGAGCGGACGGGTGGTAGACACGCGCAACTTGGGCAGGTCGAACCAGCCGCGGCGGTGGGTGGCGATGCGCAGCTCGGCTTCGCCGGCGCCTTGTTCCAGGTCCAGCCGCGCCGGTTCGAGTTCGCCGGCGAGCCCGTCGTCGACCTGCAACCCCTGGCGCGGCCGGTCCGGCGCGGCGCGCGCGTGCACCCGCACGCGCATCGCGCTGCCGGCCGGCACCGGCTCGGCGTCGACCGCGACGATGCGCAGCCCGGCCAGTTGCAACTGCGCCGCGATCAGGCTGGCCAGCCCGGCGCCGCCGAGCAGCAGCGCCAGCAGGAAGGCCGGGTTGTTGTTGTAGTTCAGCGCGCCCAGGATCATCGCCGTCAGCAGCGCGCCGTAGAACGCGCCGAAGCCGGTCGGCAGCACGTAGATGCGGCGGCGGTCGAACTGGACCGGCAGCGCCTCGGGCAGGCGCGGCCGGGTCCAGGCGTGCATGCGCGCGCGCCCGCGCCGCCATAGGCTGCGCGCGGCGGGGGCGGGCGCGGCGTCGGCGCGGGCCGGGGCCGCGCTCAATCCACGGCCACCGCGTAGAGGATCGACTTGGCCAGGTCGGCGGCGGCGTCGGCCTCGGCGACCAGGCGATGGGTGGCGACCGCGGCGAACAGCGCCTGCACGTCCTCGGGCACCACGTGGCCGCGGCCGAGCAGCAGCGCGTAGGCGCGCGCGGCGCGCAGCAGCGCCAGGCCGGCGCGCGGCGACAGGCCCACGCGCACGCCCGGGTGCTTGCGGCTGCGCGCCAGCAGCGCCTGCACGTAGCCGATCAGCGCCTCGCTGGCGTGGACCGCGTCGACCGCGCTGCGGATCGCCTGCACGTCCGGCGCGCTCAGCAGCGCGCGCGCTTGCGCGATCAGGTGGCGGCGGTCGGCGCCGGCGAGCAGGTCGCGCTCGGCGGCTTCGTCGGGATAGCCCAGTTGCAGGCGCAGCAGGAAGCGGTCGAGCTGCGAATCGGGCAGCGGGTAGGTGCCCGACAGGTCGACCGGGTTCTGGGTGGCGATGACGAAGAACGGATCCGGCAGCCGGTGGCTGCGCCCGTCCACGGTCACCTGGTGCTCGGCCATCGCTTCCAGCAGCGCGCTTTGCGTGCGCGGCGGCGCGCGGTTGATCTCGTCGGCGAGCAGCACCTGGGCGAACACCGGGCCGGGATGGAACTGGAACTGGCGCGAGGTCGGATCGAACACCGACACGCCGACCACGTCGGCCGGCAACAGGTCGGAAGTGAACTGCACGCGCTGGAACTCCAGGCCCAGCGTCGCCGCCAGCGCATGCGCGAGCGTGGTCTTGCCGAGGCCGGGCAGGTCCTCGATCAGCAGGTGCCCGTCGGACAGCAGCGCGACGAAGGCCAGGCGCACCGCCTGCGCCTTGCCGAGCACTAGCGCGTTGACCTGCGCCTGCGCTTGTTCGAGGGCGCTGCGCAGGCCATCGGTTAGGATGGCCGCGTCGTGCGTCGCGCTGCTTGCGGTGATCTTGCCTGCGCTCATCGGGCCTGCCGTGGTGTGGTAAAGACGGGTGAAGTCGAAGATGTCGTTTTTGTCAGGTTCGTGAGGGTCGGCGACGCGGCGCGCACGCGCTTATGCGATGCGCGTCAACAAATCGCGGCGCGACCGCGTTCTCGCCGGCGCGGACGATCCCCAAACATTCGAGAGTGTAGCGAGGTCGGGTGCCGATGCGGGACAGGGACGAAGCCAGCGCGATGCGCAATGTGTTCTGGGCGCTGTGGACGCTGGTGTTGCTGCTCAAGCTCGCCGTCGCCGCCAAGCTGCCGCTGTTCGTCGACGAAGCGTTCTATTGGCAGGAAGGCCGCCATCCCGCCGCGGCCTATTCCGACCTGCCCGGACTGACCGCGTGGCTGGCGCGGCTGGGCGTGGAGTTGGGCGGCACCCGCCCGCTGGCGCTGCGCGCGCCGTTCCTGGCCATCGCCGCGTTGGTGCCCTGGCTGCTGGCGCGGGTGACCGCGCGCGAGTTCGGCGCGCGCAACGGCTGGATCGCCGGCAGCTATGCCTTGCTGTTGCCGCTGTCGGGCACGCTCGGCTTGCTCGCCTTGCCCGATGCGATGATGGCGCTGGCGACGCTGCTGTGCCTGGACGCGGGCGCGCGCCTGCTGCGCCAGGTCGATGCGCGCAGCGCGGTCGAACTCGCCGCGGGTCTGGCGTTGGGCGCGCTCAGCCACTACCGCTTCATCGCGGTGATCGGCGTCGGCTTCCTGGTGCTGATGCTGCTGCCCGAAGGCCGCCGCGCGCTGCGCGACGTGCGCGTGCTGACCGCGGTGGCGATCGGCGCCTCGGCCTGGGCGCCGCTGGTGGCCTGGAACCTCGACAACGCCGATGCCGGCCTGCGTTTCCAGTTGGTCGACCGGCATCCGTGGGCGTTCCACACCGACGGTCTGTGGTTCGTCGCGATCCAGGCCTTGCTGGTCACCCCGTTCCTGTTCGCCGCGCTGCTCGCGGCCGGTTGGCGCGGTGCGCGCGATCCCTCGCCGGCGACGCGCTACTTCGCCTTGCTCGGCAGCCTGATCGTGCTCGGCTTCTTCGTGCTCGGCTTTTTCGCCGACACCGAGCGGGTCAGCTTCCACTGGCCGCTGCCGGGCTTCATGGCGTTGCTGCCGTTGCTGCCGCTGGTGCTGGCGCGCTGGCCGGAATGGGCGCGCGGGTTGTGCGCGGGCCTGGCCGGCGCGGCGCTGCTGGCGATGCTGGGCTATTACGTCGCGGTGTCGCGGCCGGAGTTGCGCGCGCGCAGCGCCGGCGAGAAGTGGTACCCGGCCAACTTCGCCGGCTGGGACGAGCTGGCGCGCGCGGTGCGGGCGAAACTCGCGACGATGCCGCCGGGCACGCGCCTGGTCGCCGACAATTTCAAGGTCGGCGCCGAACTCGGCTTCGCCCTCGACGATCCGCGCATCGCCGTGCTCGATCATCCGATCAACCACAAGCACGGCCGCGCGCCGCAACTGCGCTTGTGGGGACTGCACCGCGACGGCCGCGCCGACTGGGGCGAGGGCCCGGCGCTGCTGGTGGTCGGCGCCACCGAGGTCGCCTACAAGAATCTGCTGCAGCGCTATCACGACCTGTGCGCGATGGTCGGCCCGCTGCCGCCGCCGCGGGTGCTCAACGTCGATCACGGCCGCCAGCGCTTCGTCCTGTTCGCGTTCGATGGCGCGCCGCGCAGCGGCGACTGCACGACGCCGGCGATGGCCTGGATCGACCAGCCCGCGGCCGGCGCACGGGTCGGACCGGGCGCGTTCGCGGTCACCGGCTGGGCGTTCAAGGACGGGGTCGGGCTGGACAAGGTCGAGGTCATGCTCGACGGGCGGGTGGTGGCGCAGGCCCATTACGGCCGCGAGCGCATCGGCGTGCGCGAGTACTGGACGCTGCGCGACGGCCGCCGTTCCAGCGATCCGCAGCATCCGCAGGTCGGCTTCGAAGCCACCGTGCAGCTCGATGCCGAGCCGCCCGGCCGCCACTGGCTGGGCCTGCGCCTGCACGGGCGCGACGGCAGCGTCGAGGATTGGGCCGAGCAACCGATCGATCTGCGCCGGCCCTGAGCCGGCGCGGCGCGGGGCAGGGCGCTCTCACGCAGCGTCCGGCGCGATGGCGCCGCTCGATCCTCGCTGCCGCGCGTCGTCCGCTGCCGCGCGCCCGGCGCGGCGCGGCGGATCGCTCAGGGCAGGGCATACCCCGCGCGCCGCAGCAGCCGCGCGGTCGCGATCAGCGGCAGTCCGACCAGCGCGGTCGGGTCGCGCGACTCGATCGCCTCGAACAAGGCGATGCCGAGGCCTTCGGACTTGAAGCTGCCGGCGCAGTCGAAGGGGCGCTCGGCATCGACGTAGCGCTCGATCTCGGCCAACGCCAGTTCGCGGAAGCGCACCACGGTGACATCGAGTTCGCTCAAGCCGGCCTCGCCGTCGCGCAGCACGCATACGCCGGTGCAGAAGCGCACCTCGCGCCCGGACATCGCGCTCAGTTGCGCGATCGCCTGGTCGCGTCCGCCGGGCTTGCCGATCGGCCGGCCGTCGAATTCGGCGACCTGGTCGGAGCCGATCACCCACGCCCCGGGGCGCTGCGCGGCGACCGCGGCGGCCTTGGCTTCGGCCAGACGCCAGGCCAGCGCCGCCGGCGCCTCGCCGGGTTGCGGGGTTTCGTCGGTCTCGGGGCGGGCGACGTCGAAGTCCAGGCGCAGGCGGGCGAGCAGTTCGCGGCGGTAGACGGAGGTGGAGGCGAGGATCAGCGGGGTCATGGGCTCAGTTCAGCCGGGCCTGTTCGATCTGCACCAATTGCTGTTCGATCCGTCCGCGCGCGGCGTCGATCGAAGCGCGGACCTCGCCGAGCTGGTTCAGGCTGGCCTGGCGGCCGTGGTCGCGCAGCCACAGGCGCTGGCGCAGCATCTCGCGCATGGCCTCGCCGACCGGGTCGCGGCCTTCGTCGCCGGCCACCGCCTCGATCTCGGCGCGGGCGGTGCGCAGGCGCTCTTCCAGGGCGTCGGCGGCGTCGAGAACCTCGCGCACCGCGCGCTGGCGCTGCAGCGGCCGGTACAGCAGGGCGGCGGCCAGGATCGCCGCGGCCGCTGTGGTCAGGAAGATTAACAGGGCGATGGCCAAGGTCAGGCCCGTGGCATGGATCGAGGCCGGGCAGTCTGCACGTCCGGGCCGGCCAGGGGCAAATCCCTGGCCGGCCCGGGACTTGCGCTGCGTCACCGGTTTGACACAGGCCCGCGCCATCTCTACCATTTCGCGGCTTATGTCAGCCGAAGTGCCACCTGGGCGGGTGCCCGAAGTTCTGGATGCCTGGCGCCTGGTGGCGGCACGGCGCGGTGTGGAAGGCCGTCTGCCGTTGTCGGCGCTGACGCGCCTGCAGGGCCTGCTGTACGACGTCGACGGCGAAGTCCGGTTCTCGCTGGACTTCGACACCGACGAGCTGCGGGTGCCCTACGCCGAGCTGAAGATCGAAGCCGGACTGCCGCTGCTGTGCCAGCGTTCGCTGGAGCGGTTCGTGATGCCGGTCCGGATCGAGCAGCGCCTCGGCCTGATCCGCGACGAGGCCGACGAAGCCGCGTTGCCGCCCGGTTACGAGCCGCTGCTGATGCCCGAAGACGGCATGCTGCGGCCCGCGGAGATGGTCGAGGACGAATTGATCCTGGCCGTGCCCGTGGTCCCGGTGGCGCCGGACAGCGAGGCGGTCGAGCGCGACTTCTCGGCCACCCAGGTCGAGCTGGACGCCGCCAACCCGTTCGCCGCGCTGTCGTCGCTGAAGAAGAACAACTGACCCAAACCCGTTGGGTTGTTGCAAAATATCCAGTTCCACATCCGACCTGCAGGCATCGAGCGAGTCCTGCTAATCGGGCTTACGCTATCCACCTCAGGTTTCCACCGCTTTTCCGGAGCAAGACCATGGCCGTTCAGAAGTCCCGCGTCACCCCGTCCCGTCGCGGCCAGCGCCGTGCGCACGATGCGCTGTCCAGCAAGCAGCTGGCCACCGACCCGACCACCGGCGAGACCCACATCCGCCACCACGTCACCGCCGACGGCTACTACCGCGGCAAGAAGGTGATCGACACCAAGTCGCGCGTCGCCGACGAGGAGTAATCCTCCCGGTCCGCCGCGGCGCGCGCTGGAGTTGGCGCGCGTCGCCGCGATCTGGGCCGGCGGAGGATGCCCGAGGGCATCGCGCCGGCACCGGTCGGGCCGCCCCCGCGGCGGTCCCGCGCGACCACAGACCTGCGGCTTCCGCGGTTTCGTCTTCCGCCAGCTTTGCGCTGGCGGTCCTGTTTTCCGGTGGCCTGCGGGTGCGCGCGCGTTCGCGCCTTCGTCCCCGCGCAGGCCGCCCCGGCAACTCCGCGGAGCGGTGATGACAGATCGGATTTACGCCCGGATTGCGGGCACCGGCAGCTACCTGCCGGCCCAGGTGGTGACCAACGACGAGCTCGCCAAGCGCGTCGAGACCAGCGACGAATGGATCCGGACCCGTACCGGCATCCGCCAGCGCCACGTCGCCGCCGAAGGCGAGACCACCGTCGACCTGGCCTACCAGGCCTCGCTGCGCGCGCTCGAAGCCGCCGGCACGACGCCCGAGGAGATCGATCTGATCATCCTGGGCACCACCACCCCGGACCTGATCTTCCCGTCGAGCGCCTGCTTGCTGCAGCACCGCCTCGGCGCCAACGGCTGCCCGGCGTTCGACGTCAACGCGGCCTGCTCGGGCTTCGTCTACGCGCTGACCGTGGCCGACAAGTTCATCCGGTCCGGCGCGGCCAAGACCGTGCTCGTGGTCGGCGCCGAAACCCTGACCCGCATGCTCGACTGGACCGATCGCTCGACCTGCGTGCTGTTCGGCGACGGCGCCGGCGCGGTCGTGCTCAAGGCCGATAGCGAGACCGGCATCCTCAGCACCCATCTGCACGCCGACGGCGGCAAGAAGGAGCTGCTGTGGAATCCGGTCGGCGTCTCGGCCGGGTTCAAGCCGGAAGAGCACAACGCCGGCGTGCGCGTGCTGATGACCGGCAACGAAGTGTTCAAGCACGCGGTCAAGGCGCTGGATTCGGTGGTCGAGGAGACCCTGGAAGCCAACGGCCTGGACCGCCACGAGATCGACTGGCTGATTCCGCACCAGGCCAACCTGCGCATCATCGAGGCCACGGCCAAGCGCCTGGACATGCCGATGGAGCGGGTGATCGTCACCGTCGACAAGCACGGCAACACCTCCTCGGGTTCGGTGCCGCTGGCGCTCGACGAAGCGGTGCGCTCGGGCAAGGTCCAGCGCGGCCAGCTTTTGCTGCTTGAGGCCTTCGGCGGCGGTTTCACTTGGGGTTCGGCGCTGCTGCGTTACTAATGCGTTAACAGGGGCGTCCGCTCCTGCGTGGAGCGGCGTCCCGTCCACGGGCCGGAGCGCCCGCGCGCGGCGCCACGCACAAGGACTCGCGTCATGGTGACCCGTCTGAACCTGCAAGGCCGCACGGCCTGGCTCAAATCCTATGGCGGCGGCAGCCGCCGCCTGCGCTTGCGCGCGCTGGAACTGACCGCGCGCCGGCTCGGCGTGCCGTCGCTGCGGCCGCCGCCGCACCGGGTCGGCGCCGACGCGCGCCAGACCGAGCAGCGCCGCCTGCAGGAACTGGCCGCGGTCGACGTGCGCGTGCCCAGCATCCTCGGCGAAGGCGACACCTACCTGTTGCTGAGCGACATCGGCGAGACGCTGTCGGCGCGCCTGCGCCGGTCTTCGCCGCCAGAGGCCTACCGCCTGGTCACCGAAGCCGCGCGCGCGCTGGCCCAGGTGCACGCGCGCGGCGGCTACATCGGCCAGCCGCTGGCGCGCAACCTCACCGTCGACGAGCACGGCCGCATCGGCTTCATCGATTTCGAGGAAGACCCGGCCGAGGTCATGAGCGTGCAGCAGGCGCAGATCCGCGACTGGCTGATCTTCGCCGCCGGCACCTCGCGTTACTTCCGCGATCCCGACCGCGAGCTCAGCGCGATCATCGCCGAGTCGTTGCGCGGCGGCGCCGAGGAAGTGCGCCGCGGCCTCGGCGACGCCGCCGACCGGCTCGGCTTCGTGCAGTCGCTGACCCGCTGGCTCGGCCGGCGCGCGCGCGGCCTCGGCGGCGCGGTGCAGGCGCTGCGTCGCGCGGCCTGGGTGTGGGCGCTGTGCGCGGTGCTGATCGGCCTGGGCGTGGACTTCGCCCCGGACCGCGATTTCGATTCGATCCGGCAGATGGCCGAGTTCATCGACTGATCTCGGCGCTGCTGGCGGCGCACCGAAGGCCGCGGGGCGACCCGCGGCCTTCTGCATCCAGCCGATCGCCGCGCCGCTGAAGGCCCGACTGTAGGAGCTGCGCGAGCTGCGACCGCGAAACCTCGCTTGCGTCGTAATTGCGGATTCGCGGTCGCAGCTTGCGCAGCTCCTGAAGTCGGACCATCTGCGTCGAGGTCGGCGATCCGCGCGTCGAAACCGCCGATCGCGCACAACCGCTCGCGTCACTTTGCGACGCGCTGTGACCCCGTACCGCCGGGTACAGACGTTCGCCGCGGTTCGCCCGTATCATGCGCGCTCCCTATCGATACGGCAGTGCGCGTGAGCGACCAGCGACTTTCTTTCGTCTTCCCCGGTCAGGGCTCGCAATCGCTGGGCATGCTGGCCGAGCTGTCGGAACTGCACGCGGGCGTGCGCGAATCCTTCGCCGAGGCCAGCGACGGCGCCGGCGTCGACCTGTGGGCGCTGAGCCAGGGCGGCCCGGAAGAAATGCTCAACCGCACCGAATACACCCAGCCGGCGTTGCTCGCGGCCGGCGTGGCGGTGTGGCGGCTGTGGCAGGCCCGCGGCGGCGCGCAGCCGGCGCTGCTGGCCGGGCACAGCCTCGGCGAATACACCGCGCTGGTCGCCGCCGGCGCGCTGTCGCTGCGCGACGGCGCGCACCTGGTGCGCCTGCGCGGCCAGCTGATGCAGGAAGCCGCCCCGGCCGGGGTGGGCGCCATGGCCGCCGTGCTCGGCGCCGAGGACGCCCTGGTCGAGGAGATCTGCCAGGCCGTGTCCGGCAGCGAGGTGGTGGTCCCGGCCAACTACAACTCGCCGGGCCAGATCGTGATCGGCGGCCACGCCGGCGCGGTCGACAAGGCCCTGACCCGGCTGGCCGAATCCGGCGTGCGCAAGGCGGTCAAGCTGGCCGTCAGCGTGCCCTCGCACACCCCGCTGATGCGCGAAGCCGCCAACCGCCTGGCCGAGGCCATGGCCGGGCTGGAGTGGCGCCTGCCGGGCCTGCCGGTGGTGCAGAACGTCGACGCCCAGGTCCATGCCAGCGTCGAGGCGATCCGCGACGCCCTGGTCCGCCAGCTGTACCTGCCGGTGCAGTGGACCGGCTGCGTCCAGGCGCTGGCCGCCGCCGGCGTCCAGCGCACCGCCGAGTGCGGGCCGGGCAAGGTCCTGACCGGGCTGGTCAAGCGCATTGACAAGTCCATCGACGGCCGCGCCATCGGCACACCGGCGGAGTTCGAGACCGCCCTGGCCGAGTGGCGCTGAGCCCGCACGGCCGCACCTTTCGCGCCGCGCGCGCTACTCAATCGCGACGCCAGCCTGTAGGCTGGCCGCGCCCGGGCCGCGCGCCCGGCGGGCGGGATCGCAGGACGCGGCGGTTACCAGCAGCGGCGCAACCACGAGCCAGCACTACGGAGTGAGAAAATGAGCACGACCCCGCTTTCGGGCGAAATCGCGCTGGTCACCGGCGCCAGCCGCGGCATCGGCGCGGCGATCGCCGACGAACTGGCCGCGCAGGGCGCGACCGTGATCGGCACCGCCACCAGCGAATCCGGCGCGGCCGCCATCGGCGAGCGCCTGGCCGCGCACGGCGGCCACGGCCGGGTCCTGAACGTGGCCGATCCGGCCTCGGTCGAGTCCCTGCTCGACGCGGTGGCCAAGGAGATCGGCGCGATCTCGATCCTGGTCAACAACGCCGGCATCACCCGCGACAACCTGCTCATGCGGATGAAGGACGAGGACTGGCAGGCGATCCTCGACACCAATCTCAGCAGCGTCTACCGCACCAGCAAGGCGGTGATGCGCTCGATGATGAAGGCGCGCAAGGGCCGGATCATCAACATCGCCTCGGTGGTCGGCGTGACCGGCAACCCGGGCCAGGCCAACTACGCCGCCGCCAAGGCCGGCGTGATCGCCTTCAGCAAATCGCTGGCGCGCGAGATCGGCAGCCGCGGGGTGACCGTGAACGTCGTCGCGCCCGGATTCATCGACACCGACATGACCCGCGACCTGCCGCAGGACGCGAAGACGGCCATGTTCGACCAGATCGCGCTGGGCCGCTTCGGCGAACCGGCCGACATCGCCCGCGCGGTGGCGTTCCTGGCCGGCCCCGGGGCCGGCTACATCACCGGCGAAACGCTGCACGTCAACGGCGGCATGTACATGCCGTAAGGCCTTGACGTAGGCTAGTAAGCGATTGAACCCAAAGGGGTTTCGCCGATGCCGGGCGCCGGTCTCGCGAAACATCCCGATTCCATTAGACTATCCCATCGAAAAACCCCTCACGGGAGGAGCAGCATCCATGAGCAGCATCGAAGAACGCGTCAAGAAGATCGTGGTCGAACAGCTGGGCGTCAAGGAAGAAGAGGTCACCAACAACGCTTCGTTCGTCGACGACCTCGGCGCGGATTCGCTCGACACGGTCGAGCTGGTGATGGCGCTCGAGGAAGAGTTCGAGTGCGAGATCCCGGACGAAGAGGCCGAGAAGATCACCTCGGTGCAGCAGGCGATCGATTACGTCAAGGCGCACGTCAAGTCGTAATCCGCCGCGACGGGCCCGCGCACGAGCTTTCGCGCGCGGCGTCCGACGGCATGCGTTGCGGCGACCATCGCACGACCATCGCAATGGATCGACAAGCAACCAACCGGGGCCGCATTGCGGCCCCGTGCTTTTCCGGCCGGTCGATACGCCGGCGTAGCGTCGGGCGGCGTACGGTCGCCGCGTCGCGCGGGCCGCGCGGCCGGGCCGCGGCGGGCCGATCGGCCCGGATCGCGCTCGACCTGGCGCCGGCAAGACCGACCCGCTCCGAACCAGACCGATCCGTTCCAAACAAGATTGCTCCCAAGAGGTAAGGCTGAATGTCCAACCGTTCCTTCAACCGCCGCGTGGTCGTCACCGGCCTCGGCCTCGTCTCTCCGCTCGGCAACGACGTCGCCAGCAGCTGGGACGGCATCGTCAACGGCCGCTGCGGCATCGGTCCGATCACCCATTTCGATCCCGCCGCGTTCACCACCCGCATCGCCGGCGAAGTGCGCGACTTCGACATCACCCGCTACGGGGTGAGCACGAAGGACGCGAAGAAGATGGACGAGTTCATCCATTACGGCGTCGCCGCCTCGCTGATGGCGTTGCAGGACGCCGGCATCGTCGTCGACGACTCCAACGCCGAGCGCATCGGCGCGCTGGTGGGTTCGGGCATCGGCGGCCTGCTCGGCATCGAGGAGCAGACGATCAAGTACCACGAGGGCGGCCCGCGCAAGATCTCGCCGTTCTACGTGCCCAGCACCATCATCAACATGCTGCCGGGGCAGATCTCGCTGATCACCGGCGCCAAGGGCCCGAACTTCTCCGCGGTCTCGGCCTGCGCCACCTCCAACCATTCCATCGGCGTGGCGATGCGCATGATCCAGTACGGCGATGCCGACGTGATGGTCGCCGGCGGCGCCGAGCGCGGCTCCTCGCCGACCTCGGTCGGCGGCTTCTGCTCGATGAAGGCGATGTCGACCCGCAACGACGATCCCGCCCGCGCCTCGCGGCCGTGGGACAAGGATCGCGACGGTTTCGTGCTCGGCGACGGCGCCGGCATCCTGATCCTGGAAGAGTACGAACGCGCCAAGGCGCGCGGCGCTCGCATCTACTGCGAGCTGGCCGGCTTCGGCGCCAGTTCCGACGCGTTCCACATGACCGCGCCGAGCGAGAACGGCGAGGGCCCGGCGCGCTGCATGGTCGCCGCGTTCAAGGACGCCGGGATCAATCCCGAGCAGGTCGAGTACCTCAACGCGCACGGCACCTCCACCCCGCTCGGCGACCTCGCCGAGACCCTGGCGATGAAGCGCGCGCTCGGCGATCACGCCTACAAGATGATGGTCAGCTCGACCAAGTCGATGACCGGGCACCTGCTCGGCGCGGCCGGCGGCGCCGAGGCGATCTTCTCGGTGCTGGCGCTGCACCACGGCATCATCCCGCCGACCATCAACCTCGACGAGCCGGGCGAGGGCTGCGATCTGGACTACGTGCCGAACGTGGCGCGCGAGAAGAAGATCGACGTGGCGGTATCGAACGGGTTCGGCTTCGGCGGCACCAACGGCACGCTGGTGTTCAAGCGCGTCTGACCCTGGGTTCGGTTGTTCGGAAAACCCGCGGAGCTTCGGTTCCGCGGGTTTTTCTTTGCGCGATGGTGCCGCGGCTGGCGCGGCGGTCCGGCGGGCCGCGTAGGATGGCCGCCATGTCCGCAGCCGACGACCTTCCCGAAGCGCGTTTCTTCCGCGGCGGCGTCCGCCTCCCGGCTTTGCCGCCGTTCGACCGCGGCCAGGCCTACGGCGACGCCCTGTTCGAAACCCTGCGCGCGCACTGCGGCGAACTGCCGTGGTGGGACGCGCATTGGGCGCGGCTCACGCACGGCGCGCAGCGCCTGGGCCTGGCGCTGCCCGATCCGGAGCGAGTACGCGCCGAGGCGCTCGAACTGCTCGCCGGCGCCGACGCGGTGCTCAAGCTGATCCTCAGCCGCGGCGCGGGCGGGCGCGGGTACGCGCCGCCGGCGCGGGCCGAGCCGGTGTGGACCCTCTCGCGCCATCCGCTGCCGCCTCCGCCGCGCGCCGGCGGCCTGCGCCTGCGCTGGTGCGAGCTGCGCCTGGCCGAGCAGCCGGCGCTGGCCGGGCTCAAGCACTGCAACCGCCTGGAGCAGGTGCTGGCGCGGGCGGAATGGGACGATCCGGACATCGACGAGGGCCTGCTGCGCAACGCCGCCGGCGAGGCGGTCTGCGCCACCGCCGCCAATGTGTTCGTCCTGCACGGGCGGCAATGGACCACGCCGCCGGTGGATCGCTGCGGCGTGGCCGGCGTGTGCCGGCAGCGCCTGATCGAACTCGGCGCGGCGCGGGTCGCGGCGGTGGCGGCCGAAGAACTGCAACGCGCCGATGCCATTTTCCTGTGCAACGCCGTGCGCGGTATCCTGCCCGTGGCGCGGCTCGGCGAGCGGCAGTGGGCGCCGCATCCGGCCGTGGCCGAGTTGCGGCGCCGGCTCGGCGACGCCCATCCCGCCTTCGTCCCCGGCGACGACTGAGCCGCCGCATCCGCGGCCGCCGGTCCGCGGCGGCGCGGCGGGCCCGGATCGTTCGACGGAGGTTGCGTGGCGGCAAAGGAAAAGAAAGGCAAGCGCGGCTGCGGTTGCCTGATCGTGATCGTACTGTTGCTGGCGGCGCTGGCCGTGGGCGGCGGGTGGGCGTGGCAGCGTTACCTCGGCTTCGCCGACGCGCCGCTGCGCGGGCTGGCGCCGGATCAGAGCCTGCTGGTCGAGCGCGGCGATTCGCTGCCGACGGTGGTGCGCAAGCTGCGCGCGTCCGGGGTGGAGGTCGGCGAGGAACTGGAGTGGCGCCTGCTGGCCAAGCAGCTCGGCGCGGCCGGGCGGTTGCAGGTCGGCGAGTATTCGCTGGCGCCGGGCACCAGCCCGCGCGCGTTGCTGGTCGCGATGCGCGACGGCAAGGTGGTCAGCCACCGCTTCGTGATCGTCGACGGCTGGAACGTGCGCGACCTGCGCACGGCGCTGGCGCGCGCGGATAAGCTCAAGCAACAAGCGGCACAGCTCGACGACGCGGCGCTGATGAAGGCGCTCGGCAAGGGCGGGCAGCACCCGGAAGGGCGCTTCCTGCCGGAAACCTATTTCTACACCGGCGGCGACAGCGATCTGGACGTGCTCAAGCGCGCGGCCGCGGCGATGGACAAGGCGCTGGCGGCGTCGTGGTCCGGACGCGACAAGGACAGCGTGCTCAAGACCCCGTACGAGCTGCTGACGATGGCCTCGATCGTGGAGAAGGAAACCGGCGTGCCGGCCGAACGCGCGCAGATCGCCGGCCTGTTCGAGCGCCGGCTCAAGCTCGGCATGCGCCTGGAGACCGACCCGACCGTGATCTACGGCATCGGCTCGGCGTACGACGGCAACATCCGCAAGCGCGACCTGCAGACCGACACGCCGTACAACACCTACACCCGCGCCGGCCTGCCGCCGACGCCGATCGCCATGCCCGGGCTGGCCGCGCTCAAGGCCGCGGCCAATCCGGCGCCGGGCGATGCGCTGTTCTTCGTCGCCGCCGGCGACGGCAGCGGCCGCAGCCTGTTCGCTGCGACCTACGCCCAGCACCAGGCCAACGTGCGCCTGTACCTGCAGCGCTATCGCCAGAACCAGGGCCGCGGCCAGCCGGAGGAGGGCAAGGCGGTGCTGGAGGAAGCGGCCGAAACGTCGCCGGCGTCCGCGGCGCCCGCCGCCCGGCCCGCGCCGGGAGCGAGCCGATGAGCCTGCGCACCTGGCCGCGCCTGGTCACCCTGGAGGGCGGCGAAGGCGCCGGCAAGTCGACCGTGCTGGCCGCGTTGCGCGGCGCGTTCGAAGCCGCCGGCATCCAGGCCGTCTACACCCGCGAGCCCGGCGGCACGCCGCTGGCCGAGCAGATCCGCGGGCTCATGCTCGACACCCAGCACGAGCCGGCCACCGACGAAACCGAACTGCTGCTGGCGTTCGCCGCGCGCGCCCAGCACGTGCGCGCGACCGTGCTGCCGGCGCTGCAGCGCGGCGCCTGGGTGGTCAGCGACCGCTTCACCGACGCCAGCTACGCCTACCAGGGCGCCGGCCGCGGCGGCGACGCGGCGTTCATCGCCGAACTGGAGCGGCGCGTGGTCGGCATCCGCCCGGCCCTGACCCTGCTGCTGGACGTGCCGGTCGACGTCGGCCTGGCGCGCATGCGCGGGCGCGGCGCCGCCGACCGGATCGAGAGCGAGCGCAACGAGTTCTTCGAGCGCGTGCGCCAGGGCTATCGCGACCGCGCCGCGGCCGAGCCGGCGCGGTTCGAAGTGATCGATGCCGCACAGCCCGCCGAGGCGGTCGCCGCGCAGGCGGTGGCGCGGCTGCGCGCGTTGATCGCCGCGACCGCGGAGGGCGCCGCATGAGCGCCGTTTTCGCGCCGTGGCAACGACGCATCTACGACCAGGCCCAGGCCTCCATCGCCGCCGGCCGGCTCGGCCACGGCCTGTTGTTCTGCGGCCCGGCCGAACTGGGCAAGCGCGCGGTCGCGCAGCGGCTCGCCGAAGGCCTGCTGTGCCGCGAGCGCCTGTCCGACGGCGGCCCCTGCGGCCGTTGCCGCAGCTGCCTGCTGCTGGCCGCGGGCACGCATCCGGATTACCAACTGGTCAGCTTCGTGCCGAACAAGGAAGGCACCAAGCTGCGCACCGAAATCGTGATCGAACAGATCCGCAACCTGTCCGAACGGCTGGCGTTGACGCCGCAGTACGGCGGCGCGCAGATCGCGATCATCGACCCGGCCGACGCGATCAACACCGCCGCCTGCAACGCGCTGCTCAAGACCCTGGAAGAACCAGTGCCGGGCCGCTACCTGTGGCTGGTGAGCTCGCACCCGGCGCGGCTGCCGGCGACCATCCGCAGCCGCTGCCAGCGCCTGGAATTCCGCTTGCCGCCGCAGGACGAGGCGCTGGCCTGGCTCAAGGCCCAGGGCCATGCCGACGCGGCCGCGCGCGAGGCCTTCGACGCGGCGCGCGGCCATCCCGGATTGGCGCACGAATGGTTGACCGGCGACGGCCTCAAGCTGCGCCGCGAAGTCGCCGCCGACCTGGCCAAGCTCGGCCGCGGCGAAACCTCCGCGCCCGAAGTCGCGCAGCGTTGGGTCGGCGACGAGCACGCGGTGTTGCGTCTGCGACACGCGTCGGACATCGCGCTCGCCGAAGCCAGCGCCGGCTTGACCGACCCGGCGCGCGCGCGCAGTCTTGCGTCCTGGTTCGACCGGGCCAACCGGACCCGCGAACTGCTGCGGACCACGGTCCGCGCCGATCTGGCGGTCACCGAATTGTTGATGGCCTGGCGCAGCGACGAAGCGCGCCGCGCCGGGGGAGGAAGGGCATGAACGCACCAGCGGGCGCAGCGCGGCAGGGCATCCTGTCGCTGACGATCAAGGACAAGGCCGCGCTGTACAGCGCCTACATGCCGTTCCTGAAATACGGCGGCATCTTCATCGCCACGCCCAAGCGCTATTTCCTCGGCGACGAGGTGTTCCTGCTGCTGACCCTGCCCGAGTCGGGCGAGCGCATGCCGGTCGCGGGCAAGGTGGTATGGGTGACGCCGACCGGTGCGCAGGGCCACCGCACCGCGGGCATCGGCGTGCAGTTCGCCGAGACCGCCGAGGGCGATGCGATCAAGGGCAAGATCGAGGCCCTGCTGGCCGGTACGTTGAACGCCGAGCGGCCGACGCACACGATGTGACGCGGCTGTGGCCGTTTCCTGTCGGAGGCGGCTAGCACGACGGATGCGGGGTAATCCGTCGCGACGATCCGATGCAACCGAGTCTGCGGCTGCCTTTCTCGGGAAGGGCGGAATGCGGTTGCGGTTGCTGTTGCCTTGCCCTTGCCTTGCCTTGCATTTGCTTGGACGAAAACCTCGCCGCAGGCCCTGGCTCCGTAGCCCCGGAGGGCGCGCGCATGGATGCGCGCGTGCGCCATGGGGCAGGACGCCCCTTATGGCGCAGCCCCGCGCAAGGTGCTGGACTTAGTGTCTTTTGACCTTAAACAAGCGTTTTTCTTTGGCTGCTGGTCTCTAACCTCAAGTGCATCACCTCAGTGAGGCACTGTGAATGGGTCAGCAGTATTCGCATCTGAGCGCAGAAGAGCGCGGCGCCATCATGGTCTTGATCGCCCAAGGGGCGAGCGGACGGCAAATCGCCCAGACGTTGGGTCGGGCGCAAAGCACTATTGCTCGCGAGTTGCGTCGTAATGGGTTTCAGTCCCATTCGGGGCCGCCGCTGCGCGGACGCCCCCGTTTCGACCCTGGCTACGATGCGACCCGGGCGGGCCGGCGGGCCCAGCGACTGCGGCGACGGGCGCGCGTGCGCCGCAAGCTGCGACGCGACACCGTGCTGTGGCGACGCGTGCGCTATTGGCTGGAACGGTGCTGGTCGCCGCAACAGATTGCCGACAAACTGCGGGATCTGTACCCGGACCGGCCCTGGCTGCGCGTGTCGCACGAAACGATCTATACCGCGATTTATGCGATGCCGCGCGGCGAATTGCGCCGCCAGGTGACCCGTCTGCTGCGGCAGGGGCGCAAGTCCGGCCGCCGCACGCGCCAGGGAAGCGACGCCCGCGGCCATCTGCCGGATCTGCCCAACATCCGCCTGCGGCCGCCGGCCGCGCATGAGCGCCTGATGCCGGGGCATTGGGAGGGCGACCTGATCGTGGGCGCGCACAATCGCTCGGCGATTGGGGTATTGGTCTGCCGCCGCACCTTGTACGTCAAGCTGGTCAAGCTCGCCGACGCGACCGCGCACACGGTGCTGGAGGCCTTCAGCTCGGCGTTCGAAGGTGTGCCGGAAAGTTTGAAGAAGACCTTGACCTACGACCAGGGCAAGGAAATGGCATCGCATCGGCAGTTGAGCGAACGCACTGGTTTAGCGATCTACTTCGCCGACCCCCATAGCCCGTGGCAACGCGGAACCTGCGAAAACACCAACGGCTTGTTGCGGCAATACTTTCCCAAGGGCACCGATCTGTCGGTGCATTCTGCGCAGCGCCTCAAAGAGGTGGCGTGGGAAATGAACAACCGCCCCCGTCGCAGCCTGGGCAGGCGCTCGCCCGTCGAGGTGCTCTTTGCGGACGAAAGCTCTTGATGGTGGCTTGTCGTCGCGCGACGCATCGATAACGGCGGAAGCAACAGCAAAATCAAAATGGGTTCCGGCTTTCGCCGGAATGACAGTGGCGGGTTACGTACCCGACTGTAGGAGCGGCGCGAGCCGCGACCGCGACAACGCAACTACGGCGAAACGTTCGTAGTCGTCGCGATGGCGCGGTCGCGGCTTGCGCCGCTCCTACAGGGGGCGTGCCGCGGTGGGGTCTGCGTTTGCATGTTCGTTCGGGTGAAGACAAGCGAAGATCCAGAGCTTCCGTCCGCAAGCGGCCGGGTCACTTTCTTTGTCTGAAGCCACAAAGAAAGTAACCAAAGAAAAGGCCTTGTTTTTTCGGATCAAGAGCCACTATGGCTCGCAGCGGCGCGGGGCCGCGCCATAAGGGGCATCCTGCCCCATGGCGCGCGTGCGCATCCATGCGCACGCCCTCCGGGGCTGCGGGACGACTGCATCGGGCTCGGGGGCGAGCAAATGCAAGTGCAAATGCAACGGCAGGAGCAATATGGATTCCGGCTTTCGCCGGAATGACGGTGCGTGGGGCGCGGGGATTACGGCGGGTCGATGCGGCAAGGGCGTGGACAGATTTTGCCGCCCTCGCGATGGCTTCGATCGAACGCAAAGAAAAAGCCGCGCTGGGCGCGGCTTTTTCGTGGACGTGCGGCTCCGGTTACGGACGCAACGCCGGCGAATCCCAGCCCGGACGCGGAGCGAAGCGCTCGCCATAGCGCGCCTGCAATTGCTTGAGCCGCGTCAGCACGTTGTCGACGCCGGTCTCGCGCACGTACTGGATCGGACCGCCGCGGAACGGAGCGAAGCCGGTGCCGAAGATCACGCCGGCGTCGAGCAGGTCGCCGTCGGCGACCACGCCGTCGTGCAGGCAGGCGACCGCTTCGTTGACCATCGGCAGGATCAGGCGGTCTTCCAGGTCGGCCGGCGCCTTGTAGTCCTTCGCCAGTTCGGGCTTCTGCGCGCGGCCGTTTTCCCACTTGTACAGGCCTTGCCCGTCCTTCTTGCCGCGCTTGCCGGGCTCCACGCCCGCCAGCGCCGCAGGCACGGTCAGGCCGAGGAACGGCGCGAGTTCGGCGCCGACGCCCGCGGCCACGTCCAGGCCGACGGTGTCGATCAGTTCGATCGGGCCCATCGGCATGCCGAACTTCACCGCCGCCTTGTCGATCGCCGCGCCCGGGATGCCCTCGGCGAACGCGGTGCCGGCTTCGAGCATGTACGGGAACAGCACGCGGTTGACCAGGAAGCCGGGCGTGCCGGCGACCGGCACCGGCAGCTTGTCGAGCGCGCGGCAGAACGCGGCCAGGCGCTGCTCGGTCTCCGGCGCCATGCGGTCGTGGCGGATGATCTCCACCAGCGGCATCAGCGCGACCGGGTTGAAGTAGTGCAGGCCGGCGAACTGGGCCGGACGGCGGATGTGCTCGCGCAGTTCGTCGAGCGGGATCGACGAGGTGTTGGTGGTCAGCAGCGCGTCGGGCTTGAGCTGCGGCTCGACCGCGTCGTACAACTCGCGCTTGGCTTCGGGCTTTTCGATGATCGCCTCGATCACTAGGTCGGCGTCCTTGACGCCGTCGCCGGCGAGGTCGCCCTTGAGCCGCGCCGCCACCGCCGGACGCTTGGTCTCGTCCTTGACCTTCTTGGCGAACAGCGCCTGCGCGCGCTCCAGCGCGCCGTCGATGAAGCGTTGCTCGCGGTCGCTCAGGGTGACTTCGAAACCCTTGTAGGCCGACCACGCGGCGATGTCGCCGCCCATCACGCCGGCGCCGACCACGTGCACGTTCTTGATCTTGTGATCCTTGCCGCCCTGGCCCTTGAGCCGCTCTTGCAGGAAGAACACCCGGATCAGGTTGCGCGCGGTCGGTGTGCCCGACAGCTTCACCACCGACTTGCGCTCGGCCGCGAGCAGCGCCTGCACGCCGCCGCTGGCGCGCTCCCAGGTCGAGATCAGCGCGTACGGCGCGGGGTAGTGGTCCTTCTTGGCCTTGCGCGCGACCTGCTTGACCAGCATCGGCGCGAGGATCTTGCGCGCGAGCCAGGTGTTGCTGGCCCAGGCGGTGAAGCGTTGCTTGAACGGACGCTGCGCGCCGCGCAAGGCCAGCGCGGCGGCGGTGTCGACCAGCACGGCGGGCTCGGCGGTCTTGTCGACCAGGCCGATCGCGCGCGCGGCCGAGCCCGACAGGCTGCGGCCGGTGAGCATCATGTCGAACGCGGCCGGCGCGCCGATCAGGCGCGGCAGGCGCACGCTGCCGCCCCAGCCGGGATAGATGCCGAGCTTCACTTCCGGCAGGCCGATGCGGGTCGAGGGATCGGTGCTGGCGACGCGGTAGCGGCAGGCCAGCGAGATCTCGGTGCCGCCGCCCATGCAGAAGCCATGGATCGCCGCGACCGTGGGGCAGGGCAGCTCGGCCAGGCGCTGGAACACCTGCTGGCCGCGCCGGATCGCGTCGCCGACCGTGCCCTTCTCATCGAAGGTCTGGAATTCCTTGATGTCGGCGCCGGCGATGAAGCCCGAGGCCTTCGCCGAGCGCAGCACCAGGCCCTTGGGCGGGTCCAGGGCGAGGCGCTCGAGCAGGCTGTCGAGTTCGATCAGCACTTCCTGGGCGAAGGTGTTGACCGGGGAGCCTTCGCGATCGAAGGACAGCACCAGGACGCCGTCCTCGCGCAGTTCGGTATGCCAATGGCGGGCGCGGAGCCCGTCAAACGCGGGGAGGCCGTCGAGGGCTGCAGTCATGCCGCACCATCCGTTCAGGTATGGAATAGGCCGCTATCATCCCGATCTGGTTCGGCTGCCGTCAAATCGGCGACGCCGGCACCCCGCCGCGCGGCCGTCCGGCGGGCCTTTCAGCCGGCGCGCGGGCGGCGAAGGCGCCGGTTGTGTGACACTTGGCGGTTGCGAGCGGTCGCCGGCGGCCCCATTACTCCGGCGATTGAACTTTTGCCCCGACAGGGTTGTCCCATTGCTCGGCCGTATGCCGAGCCGACAGGAGTGCCGGCGCGGTATGGCCGATAACGAGTTGTTGGACCAGGAGCTGGTCAGGCGTGTCCAGCGCGGCGACAGCGCGGCCTTCGATGCCTTGGTGCGTAAGTACCAGCATCGGATCACCGCGTTGATCGGGCGCTACATTCCCGACTGGAGCGAATGCCAGGACGTGGCCCAGGAAACCTTCATCCGCGCCTACCGCGCGATGGCGAATTTCCGCGGCGACGCCCAGTTCTATACGTGGTTGCACCGCATCGCCGTGAATACCGCCAAAAACTACCTCGTCGCCCAGAACCGTCGCCCGCCGACCGACGACATCGACGCCGGCGACGCCGAGCAGTTCGAGACCGGCGTGCGCCTGCGCGACACCGACACCCCCGAACACGAACTGCTGCGGCAGGAGATCGAACGCACGGTGATGCGCGTGGTCGACTCCCTGCCGGAGGAACTGAGATCGGCGATCACCCTGCGCGAGGTGGATGGCCTGAGCTACGAAGAGATCGCGCAGAAGATGAATTGTCCGATCGGCACCGTGCGTTCGCGCATCTTCCGCGCCCGCGAGGCGATCGATACGGAACTTCGGCCCCTTCTGGACAATCAAGACCAGGGTACTCACCGCACCAGGGAGCGCGCTCACTGATGACTTCCACCATCCACTCAGGCGACGACAACGAGACGCTGAGCGCGCTGTTCGACGGCGAGCTCGACGGCGATGCCGCGCGCTTCGCCTTCAAGCGGCTCAGCCACGACGGACAATGGCGCGAGGCCTGCGGCCGCTGGCAGCTGTGCGGCGACGTGCTGCGCCGCCGCGCCCACGGCGCGGCCGAGCCGGCGCCGGGCTTCGCCGCGACCGGCTTCGCCGAGCGCGTCGCCGCGGCCATCGCCGCCGACGCGGCGCTGCAGGCCAGCCAGGCCGCCGCGGCCCCGCCGGCGCAAACCGAAATCAAGCCGCGCAAGGCTGCCGGCTCGCGCCGCGGCTGGATCGGCGGCGCGGCGCTGGCGGCTTCGGTCGCGGTCGCGGCGCTGTTCGTGGCGCGGCCGTTCTCCGACGAGGCCGCCGGTGGCGTGGCCGATCCGGCCCAGGTCGCGGCGCAGGCCGCGCCGGGCGCGGCTCCGGCCCAGCCCACCGCTCCGGCCGTACCGCAACCGGCTCCGGCCCAGGCGCCGCAAGCGCTGGCCGCGCAGACGCCGGCGACCGCCGAGACCGGGCTGACCTCGGCCGATGCGTCCGGCATCGCCGCGGGCGCGGCGGTGGCCGTGGCCGAGCTGCCGCGCCGTCTCAACGAACGCCGTTCGCGCGGGCAGAGCCAACGCGCCGCCGTGCGCGCATCCGAGCGTCAGACCCAGGAGGCGCCGTTGCAGGTCGCCGCCGCCGGCGCGCCGATGACCGCCGTCGCCGATGCCGGCCACGCCAACCCGTTCCGGCCGCAATCGGGCGAAACCCCGGCGGCGCGGCCGTGGCCGCGCGCGGCGTTGCCGAACTACCCGAGCAGCAGCGCCTACAGTGCGAGCTACGGCAGTTCCGGCCTGGTGTCGCCGTCGTTCTACCCGTTCGAGCCGGCGCAGGATGCGTCCGCCGCGCGAACCCGGCCGCCGGTCCAGGAACCGCAGCCGCCGCAGCCATAGGCTGTCCGATCGCTGGCTGATCGATGCGGGCCCGCCCGCATCGCGCCGGCCGGGTCCGCGCCGGCGACGATGGCCGGACCCTCCCCGAATTCCCTCCCTCCTGCGCGGCCCGCCCGCGCAACGGGGTCGGTTTGCCGCGGTTTTGCCGCCAATCGCCCCTCACCCTGGACAACCCCAGCCGTACCGAGGCCGCCGTCATGACCCTGCCGATCCACGTTCCGACCCAGACTTCCCCCGCACGCCGCCGGCCGCTCCAGTCGCTCGCCCTGGTCGGCGCGATCGTCGCCGCGCTGCCGGTGGCCTGCACCGCGCAGCCGCCGACCGCGCCGATCGCGCCGCCGCCGTCGGCGACGCCGTCCGCGCCCATCGTCGCCGGCCTGCCGGACTTCACCGCGCTGGTGCAGCGCGTGGGCCCGGCGGTGGTCAACATCAGCGCCGAGATCACGCCTAAGCGCCAGGCGCGCTCGCGCAACCAGATGCCCGACGAGGACCAGATCCCCGAATTCTTCCGCCGCTTCTTCGGCCCCGACTTCCCCGGCCCGGGCGGCCAGGGTCCCGGCCAGCAGGGCCCGCGCCAGCCGCGTGGCGGCGGGCGTTCGATCGGCAGCGGCTTCCTGATCTCGCAGGACGGCTATGTGCTGACCAACCACCATGTGGTCGACGGCGCCGACAACGTCACCGTCAAGCTCACCGACCGGCGCGAGTTCAAGGCCAAGGTGATCGGCAGCGACGAGCAGTCCGACGTCGCCTTGCTCAAGATCGACGCCAAGGGCCTGCCGTTCCTGCGCAGCGCCAACGCCGGGCTGACCAAGGCCGGCCAGTGGGTGGTGGCGATCGGCTCGCCGTTCGGCCTCGACCATTCGGTCACCGCCGGCATCGTCAGCGCGGTCGGCCGCGCCAACCCGTACGCCGACCAGCGCTACGTGCCCTTCATCCAGACCGACGTGGCGATCAACCAGGGCAACTCCGGCGGCCCGCTACTCAACACCGCGGGCGAGGTGGTCGGCATCAATTCGCAGATCTTCTCCAACTCCGGCGGCTACATGGGCGTGAGCTTCGCGATCCCGATCGACGTGGCGATGAACTCGGCCGAGCAGCTGCGGGCCAAGGGCAAGGTCAGCCGCGGGCAGTTGGGCGTGGTGGTGCAGGCGATGACCATCGAAGGCGCCAAGAGCCTGGGCCTGCCCGACGCCAACGGCGCGCTGATCTCGCAGGTGGTGCCGGGCGGCCCGGCCGAGAAGGCCGGCCTGCAGGCCGGCGACGTGATCCGCAGCGTCAACGGCACCGCGGTGCGCGAATCCAGCGACCTGCCGCCGCTGATCGGCAACATGGCGCCGGGCTCCAAGGCCCGGCTGGGCGTGTTCCGCGAGGGCAAGACGGTCGAGCTCAACGTCGCCGTCAACGAACTCGACGCGAGCCTGGCCGGCGGCGCGGCCGGGTCGGAGCCGTCCGACCGCGACGATGCCTCGGCGTCGAACGCCAAGGGCAATCCGCTCAACCTGATCGTTCAGGACGTCGACCAGGCCGCGCGCCAGCGCCTGGGCCTGAAGGCGGGCGAGGGCGTGCTGGTGCGCGATCCGGGCGACGCCGGCGATGCCGGGGTGCGCCCGGGCGACGTGGTGCTCTCGGTCGGCCGCACTCCGGTCGGCAACGCGGCGGCGCTGAACCGGGCCCTGGCCGGGGTGCGCCCGGGCCAGACCGTGATGCTGCTGGTCCGGCGCGGTGCCCAGACCCAGTTCATCGCGGTCCAGGCGGCCGAAACGAAGTGAGGCGCGCCGGCGTCGCGGCCGCGCGGACCCGCACGGGCGGGTCCGGCGCGGTCGGCGGCGCCGGGACGGATCGGACGCCCGCCGCATCGCGGCGGGCGTCTTCACATCCGCCGCCGGGCCTTGCCGGGCCGGGCGGACAGGGCGATCCGTGAACGCGGACGCCGGTCGCCGCGCGCGGATCGCCGCCCGGGCGCCAACTCCCGTCGAGGGCTGTGCGATAATGTCCCGTTAATTTTCCTGTCCGCTCAACCTTGGAGCCGGCGAGTCCCGCGTCGCCCTGCATGCACCTGATCAGAAACTTCTCCATCATCGCCCACGTCGACCACGGCAAGTCGACGCTCGCCGACCGCATCATCCAACTGTGCGGAGGCCTCGAAGCGCGCGAGATGGAAGCGCAGGTGCTCGATTCCAATCCGATCGAGCGCGAACGCGGCATCACCATCAAGGCGCAGTCCGTTTCCTTGCCGTACAAGGCCAAGGACGGCAACACCTACCAGCTCAACTTCATCGACACCCCCGGCCACGTCGACTTCAGCTACGAAGTCAGCCGTTCGCTGGCCGCCTGCGAGGGCGCGCTGCTGGTGGTCGACGCCGCCCAGGGCGTGGAAGCGCAGTCGGTGGCCAACTGCTACACCGCGGTCGAGCAGGGCCTGGAAGTGGTGCCGGTGCTCAACAAGATCGACCTGCCCACCGCCGACATCGAGCGCGCCAAGACCGAGATCGAAGCGGTCATCGGCATCGACGCCGAGGACGCGGTGGCGATCAGCGCCAAGACCGGCCTCAACGTCGAACTGGTGCTGGAGGCGATCGTCCACCGCATTCCGCCGCCGAAGCCGCGCGACACCGACAAGCTGCAGGCGCTGATCATCGATTCGTGGTTCGACAACTACCTCGGCGTGGTCTCGCTGGTGCGGGTCATGCAGGGCGAGATCAAGCCGGGCAGCAAGATCCTGGTGATGTCGACCGGGCGCACCCACCAGGTCGACAAGGTCGGCGTGTTCACCCCCAAGCGCAAGGAGCTGCCGAAGCTCGGCGCCGGCGAAGTGGGCTGGATCACCGCCTCGATCAAGGACGTGCACGGCGCGCCGGTCGGCGACACCCTGACCCTGGCCGGCGATCCGGCGCCGGGGCCGCTGCCGGGCTTCCAGGAAATGCAGCCGCGCGTGTTCGCCGGGCTGTTCCCGGTCGACGCCGAGGACTACCCGTCGCTGCGCGAAGCGCTGGAAAAGCTGCGCCTCAACGACGCCGCGCTGCGCTTCGAGCCGGAAAGCTCCGAGGCGATGGGCTTCGGCTTCCGTTGCGGCTTCCTCGGCATGCTGCACATGGAGATCGTGCAGGAGCGGCTGGAGCGCGAGTACGACCTCAACCTGATCAGCACCGCGCCGACGGTGATCTACGAGGTGCTCAAGACCGACGGCACCACGATCCCGATGGACAATCCGGCCAAGCTGCCGCCGGTGAACATGGTCGAGGAGATCCGCGAGCCGGTGATCCGCGCCAACATCCTCACTCCGCCGGACTACATCGGCAACGTGATCAAGCTGTGCGAGGAAAAGCGCGGCGTGCAGATCGGCATCACCTACATGGCCAGCCAGGTGCAGATCAGCTACGAGCTGCCGATGGCCGAGGTGGTGCTGGACTTCTTCGACAAGCTGAAGTCGGTCAGCCGCGGCTACGCGTCGCTGGACTATCACTTCCTGCGTTTCCAGGAAGGCCCGTTCGTGCGCGTGGACACGCTGATCAACGGCGACAAGGTCGATGCGCTGTCGATCATCGTCCACCGCAGCCACGCCGACCGGCGCGGCCGCGAGCTGTGCGAGAAGATGAAGGACCTGATCCCGCGACAGATGTTCGACGTCGCGATCCAGGCCGCGATCGGCTCGCAGATCATCGCCCGCAGCACGGTCAAGGCCATGCGCAAGAACGTTTTGGCCAAGTGCTATGGTGGCGACATCACCCGCAAGAAGAAGCTCCTCGAGAAGCAGAAAGAGGGCAAGAAGCGGATGAAGCAGGTCGGTCGGGTCGAGATTCCGCAGGAAGCGTTCCTGGCGGTGCTCTCGACCGACAGCAAGTAATCCGGACGGGAATAGGGAGTGGGGAATCGGCCATGGCCGGCGCGCTGCCGGCGCCGCGGGTTCCCTGAGGTTTTCGTCTTCATCAACTAACCACGGATCGGGCGGAGGATCGGCGGAACACGAGGGCGGCGCGGCCGATTCCCGGTTCCCCGTTCCGGCTCCCGGCCCGGACAAGGAACAAGCATGCGTTGGTTCGAAATCGTCCTGGTGTCGCTGACCCTGTTCACCGGCGTGATCTGGCTGCTCGACAAGCTGGTGCTGGCCAAGCGCCGCGCCGCGCGCGAGGGACTGCTCGACGACGGCAAGGAGCCGGTGGTCGTCGACTATTCCAAGGCGTTCTTCCCGGTGCTGTTCGTGGTGCTGATCCTGCGCAGCTTCATCGCCGAGCCGTTCCGGATTCCGTCGAACTCGATGATGCCGACCCTGCTGACCGGCGACTTCATCCTGGTCAACAAGTTCACCTACGGCCTGCGCCTGCCGATCAGCAACCAGAAGGTGCTGCCGATGGGCGAGCCGGCGCGCGGCGACGTGGTCGTGTTCCGTCCGCCGCACCATCCCGAGCAGGACTGGATCAAGCGCATCATCGGTCTGCCGGGCGACAAGATCAGCTATCGCGACGGCCGCCTGACGGTGAACGGCGAACCGGTGCCCTACACTCCGATCGGCACCTACCAGGGCCGCGGCAAGGGCGTCGAAATGACCGGCGCGCAGGAACTGAGCGAGCAGATCGGCAACCACGTGCACCGCATCCTGCTGCGCACCGAGTCGCCGCTGCTGGACCAGGGCGAAGGCGACTGGGTGGTGCCGAAGGGCGAATATTTTGTGATGGGCGACAATCGCGACAACAGCGAGGACAGCCGATACTGGGGCTTCCTGCCGGAGCAGAACCTGCGCGGCCGGGCGTTCCTGATCTGGATGAACTTCGACGAAGGCGTGGATTTTTCCCGGATCGGTAATAGCATTCCTTGACGGCCGGGCCGTCGCGGCGGGGGTTCGCGACGGCGGGGTCGGGCGGTAGGGAGCGGCGTGCCCTGGATGGCAAGCACGATCGGCAATCGGGATCCAATGGGGATACAGGCTCATGAAGCGTAATCAGCGCGGCATCACTCTGCTCGGTTTCATCATCACGCTGGCCGTGGTCGGCGTTTTCGCCTACGTCGGCATGAAGCTGGTGCCGATGTACACCGACTACTACTCGGTCAAGCGTTCCCTCGCCGATCTGGCCAAGGAACCCGGCGCCGGCCAGATGGATGCGGCCAAGGCGCGCGACCTGTTCTTCCGCCGCATGGACATGAGCTATGTGGACAGCGTCAAGCAGGAGCACTTCAAGGTGCAGCGCAACGACCGCGGCCTGGAAATCACCGTCGCCTACGAAGTGCGTCGTCCGCTGATCGCCAATCTCGATGTCGTCGGCCATTTCGAAGCCAAGCAAGCGTTGACCAGCAAAGAAGGTGACTGATCCGATCTCCCATCGCTTCGCCAATCCGGCCCTGCTGGAGCAAGCGCTGACCCACCGCAGCGCCGGGGCGCCGCATAACGAGCGCCTGGAGTTCCTCGGCGACGCGTTGGTGAACCTGATCGTGGCCGAGGCGCTGTACCAGCGCTGGCCGCAGGCCGACGAGGGCGCGCTGACCCGCGCCCGGGCCGAGTTGGTGCGCGAATCGGCGCTGGCGCCGATCGCGCGCACGCTGGAACTCGGCGCCCGGTTGACCCTGGGCCCGGGCGAGATGAAATCCGGCGGCCACCGCCGCGACTCGATCCTGGCCGATGCGCTGGAAGCCGTGGTCGGGGCGATCTACCTCGACGCCGGCTTCGAGACCTGCCGCGCCCAGGTGCTGCCGTGGTTCGTGCCGGCGATGGAGGCCCTGCCGCCGGCGCACAAGGTCGGCAAGGACGCCAAGACCCGTTTGCAGGAATGGCTGCAGGGCCGGCAGAAGCCGCTGCCGCTGTACGCGTTGCTGGCGGAGAGCGGCGAAGACCATGCCAAGACCTTCCGGGTCAGCTGCACCGTCGGCCAGCCGCCGCTGAGCGCCGAGGGCGAGGCCGGTTCGCGCCGCGCCGCCGAGCAACTCGCCGCCGAAGAGGTCCTGCGCTTGCTCAAGGCCGACGACTGACGGCGCGGGTTCGGGTTGTTGGACGCTTGAGGCCCGCTTTTGGCGGGCCTTGTCGTTTGCGGGGTCGGGTGGGCGGTCGCCGGCCGCCCGAGCCGTCGAATCCGTCCGGATGCGGCGACCTGCACCTCTAGCGTCATCCCCGCGAAGGCCAGGATCCAGGCAGGGCGCTGAAGTCTCTGGATTCCCGCCTTCGCGGGAATGACGGCAGGCGGGGCCGGGCGGCTCGCGGCGTTACCCGATTCCGAATCCCCGATCCCTAAATTTGCCGTCCCCGCCGCTCAAGCGGACAATTCCCCCATGACCTCCACTCCGCACCGCGCCGGCTACGTCGCCGTCATCGGCCGACCCAACGTCGGCAAATCCACCCTGACCAACGCCCTCGTCGGCGCCAAGGTCAGCATCGTCTCGCCGCGTCCGCAGACCACGCGCCACCGCTTGCTCGGCATCGCCACCTTCCCCGAAGGCCAGGTGTTGCTGGTCGACACCCCCGGCATCCACCGCGAACAGAAGCGGGCGATGAACCGGATGATGAACCGCGCCGCGCGCGGCTCGCTCGAAGGCGTCGACGCCGCGCTGCTGGTCGTGCGCGCCGGTCAATGGGACGACGAGGACACGCTCGCCTACGACGCACTGCGCGGCGCCGGCCTGCCGGTGGTGCTGGTGGTCAACCAGGTCGACCGCATCGCCGATAAGACCAAGCTGCTGCCGTACCTGGCGCAGATCACCGAGGGGCGCGAGTTCGCCGGCGTGCATCCGATCTCCGCGCTCAAGCGCAGCGGCCTGGAGGCGCTGGTCAAGACCGTGCTGGCGCTGCTGCCCGAGCAGGGTCCGCTGTACGGCGAGGACGAGATCACCGACAAGAGCCAGCGCTTCCTCGCCGGCGAGATGGTGCGCGAGCAGCTCATGCGCCAGCTCGGCGAGGAACTGCCGTACGCGACCACGGTCGAGATCGAACGCTTCGAAGTCGACGGCGCGATGCTGCGCATCGGCGCGGTGATCTGGGTCGAGCGCGACGGTCAGAAGGCCATCGTCATCGGCAAGGCCGGTTCGCGCCTGCGCGAAATCGGCGCCAAGGCGCGGGTGCAGATGGAGCACCTGTTCGGCGCCAAGGTGTTCCTGGAAACCTGGGTGCGGGTGCGCGAGGGCTGGTCGGACGACGAAGCGGCGCTGCGGCAGTTGGGTTACGAATGATGGTTCGGGACCCGGGACACGGGACCCGTAGGCAACAGTCGAGATCCCGGGAATATCGCCATGAAGGCAGTAGTTCCCACGGTTGTGTTTTTTAGCCTTTCCCGAGTCCCGAGTCCCGAGTCCCGAGTCCCGAGTCCCGGGTCCCGGGTCCCGGGTCCCGGGTCCCGCCCCCGAGCCCATGCGCCTGACCGCCGAACCCGCCTACATCCTCCACGTCCGTCCCTGGCGCGAGACCAGCGTGCTGGTGGAAGCGCTGAGCGAGCAGCACGGCCGGATCGGCCTGGTCGCGCGCGGGGTGCAGGGGCCGAAGAAGCAGGTCCTGCGCGCGGCGTTGCAGCCGTTCCAGCACGTGCGCCTGGACGCCTTGCTGCGCGGCGAACTGGCGCGGCTGGCGACGGCCGAAGCGATCGACGCGGCGCCGCGCCTGCACGGCGACGCCGCGCTGGCCGGGTTCTACGTCAACGAACTGCTGCTGCGGCTGGTGCCGCGCGGCGACCCGTTCGCGGAGTTGTACGAACTCTACGGCCGCACCCGCGCGCGCCTGGACGGCCCGCACCTGGCCTGGACCCTGCGCCGTTTCGAGCGCGACCTGCTCGACGCGCTGGGCTCGGGCCTGGACTGGAGCGCGGACGCCGACGGCGCCCCGATCGATCCGGCCGCGCGCTACCGTCTCGACCCGGAGCAGGGCGCGCGTCGCCTGCTCAGCGATCGCGGCCACGGCGAACGCAGCGCCGCGGCGACCGGCCGCGCGCTGTTGGCCCTGGCCGAGGACCGCCAGCCCGAGCCCAGCGACCTGCCGGGCCTGCGCCACGCCTTGCGCTCGGTGCTGGTCCACCACCTCGGCCCGCGCGGGCTGAAATCCTGGGAAATGATGGCCGACCTGGCGCGCGCGTCCCGCCCCGCCGCGGTGCGCGACGACAACCCCTGAGCCGCCGCGGGCTACGCCCGTAGAGCGCGAGCCCGCCTGCACAGCCGCGCTGCAGACTTGGTCTCGTGGGAGGGCCTTCAGGCCCGATGCTTTCCGCTCGGATCACGACGAAACCACCCGAGCCAATCGGCGCGGTGCGCAGCGGCGCGCCGCGCACACCGGCCCGAGTCGCTTTTTGTGGGAGGGCCTTCAGGCCCGACGCTTTCCGCTCAGATCACGGCGAAACCACCCAAGCCGATCAGCGCTTTGCGCAGCGCCGCGCCGCACATACCGGCCCGAGTTGCTTTTGTGGGAGGGCCTTCAGGCCCGACGCTTCCCGCTCGGATTACGGCGAAACCACCCGAGCCGATCAGCGCTGTGCGCAGCGACGCGCCACACACCGACCCGAACCGCTTCTATGGAAGGACCTTCAGCCACGACGCTTCCCGCTCGAATCGCCGCTCAGCCCTTGGCTCAACCCGCCAGTTCGATCGTCTCGCGCGCCACCTGATCGAACCGCGCCAGCCCTTCGGCCGAGTCCAGCTGCGCCTGCAGCGCCTGCACCGTCTGCCCCAATCGCGCCGCGCCGACGAAGCCGCAACTGGCGCGCAGCTTGTGCAGTTCGCCGCGCAGGGCCTCGAGGTTGCCGAGCTGGGCCGCAGCCAGGATCGAGCGTCGCGCGTTCGGCAATTCCTGCACGAACAACCCGCGCAGGGTCAGGATGTGGGCGCGGTTGCCGTTGAGCGCGCGAGCGGCGGACTCGTCGTCCCAGACCGGCGCGGTGTCGGCGTCGGCCGCGCACGCGGAAGCCGGCGCATCGGATTCGGGCAGGCCCAGCAGGCGCCGGATCGCGCCGCGCACCGCGGCCGCCGGCAAGGGCTTGACCAGCACTTCGCAGAAGCCCGAGGCGATCAGGCGGTCGCGCACCTCGCTCTCGCCGGTGGCGGTGTGCGCCAGCGCCGGCGTGGCCGGGTGCGAGCGGCGCAGGCGCTCGAGCAGTTCGCTGCCGCTGCCGTCGGGCAGGTGCGCATCGAACAGCCACAGTTGGTAATCGGTCGAAGCGCCCAGCGCCATCGCCGCGGCCAGACTGTCGGCGCCGTCGACCTGCGCCGGCACGGCTTCCACGGCCGCGGTCAGGAAAGCTCGGCTGGTGGGGTCGTCCTCGACCAGCAACACGCGTGGGACCTGGGAATTCTTCATTGCCGGTTCGCTTCCGCCCGCTATCCTGCTTCCATGCTGCGGACCATGTTACGCCTACTGATGGGGTTGTCGCTGCCCCTGCTCGGGGCGGTCTGCCTGTGGGCGCTGCCGGCCGATGGTGAGGCGCGCACGCTGAACGCCAGGATCGCCCGCGTCGCCACCGGCGTGGCCCAGCTGGAACGGGTGCAGGTGCGCCTGGCCTGGCCCGACGGCGCGGCGCAGGGCGAACTGGAGCTGCGCGCCGGCCGGATCGATGCGCCGGATCTGGGCTATCGCTTCGACGAGGTCGCCTGGCGTTGCCCGCTGCGCCGCGACGGCCGCGGCGGCTGGCAGTGCGAGGGCGAATTGCGCGGGCAGGGCGGGGCGCCAATGAGGTTGGCGCTGGACCTGGGCGTGGCCAGCACCGACGCGCGCCTGAGCCGCGGCGCCAGCGCCATCTCGCTGCAGCGCGCCGCCGCCACGCCCGACGCCACCCGCATCGACCTGACCCGGGTGCCGCTGGCCTGGGCCCAGGCGTTGGCGGCGAAGGCCTGGAGCGAGGGCCGGATCAAGTCCGGCAGCGTCGACGGCCGCCTCGATGTCACCGCGCCGGCGCGCGCGCCGCTGCGCATCGCCGGCGAACTGGGCGTGGACGGCGCCGGTTTCGACACACCCGACGGCCTGGTCGCCGGCGAGAAACTGGCCGCGCGCTTGCGCGTGGACAGCGAGCTGGGCGCGGTCACCCGCCTGCGCCTGGGCGGGCGCCTGCTCGACGGCGAGATGCTGTTCGGCAACGCCTACATCGCCCTGCGCGGCAAGCCGGTGGCGCTGGACCTGCAGGCCGAGAGCGGACCCGGCGGCGGCTGGCGCCTGCCGCGCATCGCCTGGCGCGATCCCGGCGCGCTCGATGCGGAAGGCAGCGCCGCGCTGCGCGGCGATGCGAGCCTGGACGCGCTCGACCTGCAACTGGCCAGCCCGGACCTGGCGCCGCTGCGCGAACGCTACCTGTCGGGCTTCCTCGGCCTGGCCGGGCTGTCCAAGCTGGAACTGTCCGGCGGCCTGGATGCCCAGCTGAGCCTGCGCGGCGGCGACCTGTCGCAGGCGCGCGCGCAGTTGCGCGAGGTGCGCCTGCGCGACGAACAGGGGCGGTTCCGTTTCGACGGCCTCGACGGCAGCCTGGCCTATTCCGACGCCGCCTCGCGCGAGAGCGAACTGAGCTGGCGCAGCGGCGCGTTGTACGGCCTGGAATTCGGCCCCACCCGGCTGCCGTTCTCCAGCGACCACGGCGAATTCCGATTGCAGCGCGCGATCTCGTTCCCGATGCTCGGCGGCCGGGTCGGCGCCGACAACCTGCGCCTGCGTCCGCCGGCCGGCGGCAAGGGCCTGGACCTGCGTTTCGGTCTGAACCTGGACCGGCTCGATGTCGCCCAGCTGTCCAAGGCACTGGACTGGCCGGCCTTCACCGGCGAACTCAGCGGCCGCATCCCCGAGGCGCATTACGCCGACGAGCGTCTGGAACTCGACGGTGGCCTGGCGATGCAGTTGTTCGGCGGCACCGTCGAGGTGTCGTCGCTGGCGATGGAGCGGCCGTTCGGCGTCGCGCCCACGCTGAGCTCGGACCTGGCCCTGCGCAACATCGACCTGGAGTCGCTGACCGGCGTGTTCGGCTTCGGCAGCATCACCGGGCGTTTGTACGGCCGCATCGATCAGCTGCGCCTGGTCGATTGGCAGCCGACCGCGTTCGACGCCGAACTGCATACCGAAAAAACCCGCGGCGTGCGCCAGCGCATCAGCCAGCGCGCGGTGCAGGACCTGTCCAGCGTCGGCGACTCGTCCTTCGTCGGCAGCCTGCAGGACCGGCTGATCGGCTTCTTCGACGACTTCGGCTACGCCCGCCTGGGCATCTCCTGCAAGCTCGCCGACGAGGTCTGCCAGATGGGCGGGCTCGGCGCGGCCAAGGCCGGCCCCGACGGCAAGCCCGGCTTCACCATCGTCCGCGGCGCCGGCGTGCCGCACCTGGACGTGGTCGGCTACAACCACCGGGTCGACTGGTCGACCCTGCTCGAACGCATGGAGGCGGTCAGCAAGGGCGAGCTCAAGCCGGTGGTGCAGTAAGGCCGCCGCGCGCGGCCGGGCGGGACGGGGCCGCGGCGCGGCCGGCCGGCCGGCGTAGCCTTGCCGTTCAACGCCGCCGTGGTTCAATGGCGGGCATTCGTTCACTGCCGCGGACGGACCGGCGGCCCGCCGCGCCGGACGCGCACAACCAGAAGGATCCGCACATGCGCCGTTGGATGGGAGTACCGGTCGCCGCCGTGATGTTGACGGCCTGCGTGACCATCAACGTCTACTTCCCGGCCGCCGAGGCCAAGGAAGCGGCCAAGGAATTCGTCGAGAAGGTCATCGGCGACACGCCCGCGGCGCAGCCGCAGGCCCAGCCGTCGGAAGGCGGCAAGCCCGGCGGCAGCGCCGCGCTGGATCGCCCGTCGCTGCGCTGGGGCGAACTGGCCAGCCGCATCGACTGGTGGTCGGTGGCCGGCATCGGCAGCGCCCGCGCGCAGTCGCCGGACATCTCGATCAAGACCCCGGCGATCCAGGCGATCCAGTCGCGCATGGCCCAGCGCTTCGATTCGCAGCTGCGCGCGCAGTTCGACTCCGGCGCGCTCGGCTTCGCCAGCAACGGCACCGTGAGCGTGCGCGACGCGGCCAAAATCCCGCTGTCCGACCGGGTCGGCGTCAATCAGGCGGTGGCCGACCAGAACCGCGATTCCAATGCGGTCTACAAGGAAATCGCCGTGGCCAACAACCATCCCGAATGGGAAGGCCAGATCCGCCAGGTGTTCTCGAAGCAGTGGATCGAGAGCGCCAAGGGCGGTTGGTGGTACCAGGACGCGGGCGGGGCCTGGAAGCAGAAGTGATCGGGACCGGGGACCGGGGACCCGGGACCCGGGACCCGGGACCCGGTGAGAGCGAGAGCCCGCCGCTTGGCGGGCTTTTTCTTGCGGAGCCGGTTTGCGTTCGCTCCCCGGTCCCCGGTCCCGAACATGCGACAATAGCCGGCCGTAAAACCCCGCCAGCCGCTGTGGCCCGCATCGACCAGACTCCTTTCGAGATCGCCATTTCCGGTCTCACCCACGACGGCCGCGGCGTTGGCCGCCGCCCCGATCCCAAGGCCCCCGACAGCGCCGGCAAGGCGATATTCGTCGCCGGCGCGCTGCCCGGCGAGCGGGTCATGGCCAAGCAGACGGCGCGTTCGCGTAGCTTCGACGAGGCCGTCGCGGTGCAGGTGCTGCAGGCCTCGCCCGACCGCGTCGATCCGCGTTGCGCGCATTTCGGCGTGTGCGGCGGCTGCGCGTTGCAGCATCTGGCCGAAGACCAGCAGATCCTGGCCAAGCAGCGCGTGCTGATGGAGAACTTCGAGCGCATCGGCCACGTCATGCCCGAGCGGGTGCTGCCGGCGCTGACCGACTCGGCCTGGGGCTACCGGCGCAAGGGCCGGTTCTCGGTGCGCCGGGTCGAGAAGAAGGACAAGACCCTGGTCGGTTTCCGCGAGACCGATCCGCGCTTCGTCGCCGACATTTCCCGCTGCGAAACGGTGATCCCGGCCATCGGCGACAAGGTCGCGGCGCTGGCCGCGCTGATCGACGGCATGGACGGGCGTCGCGAGATTCCGCAGGTGGAGTTCATCGGCGGCGACGGCATGGACGATCACGACGGCATCGCGCTGACCTTCCGCCACCTCGCGCCGCTGTCGGACGGCGACCGCGACAAGCTGGCGGCGTTCGGCCGCGAGCACCGCTTCGCGATCTTCCTGCAGCCCGGCGGCATCGACACCGTGCATCCGCTGTGGCCGGCCGATCCGCAACTGCAGTTCTCGCTGCCGGACTGGGACCTGCGGCTGAAGTTCCGTCCGCTCGATTTCATCCAGGTCAACGCCTCGCTCAACGGCCGCATGATCCAGCACGCGCTGGACCTGCTGGAGCCGCAGCCCGAGGACCGCGTGCTCGACCTGTTCGCCGGTCTCGGCAACTTCACCCTGCCGCTGGCGCGGCGCGTGCGCGAGGTGGTCGGGGTGGAAGGCGAGGCCGGGCTGGTGCAGCGCGCTCGCGAGAACGCTACGCACAACGGCCTGGGCAACGCGCAGTTCTACGCCGCCGACCTCGGCAAGGACCTCAGCGGCGAGCGCTGGATGCGCGAGGGCTTCGACCGCCTGCTGCTGGACCCGCCGCGTTCGGGCGCCGACTTCGTGCTGACCCAGCTGCCGCTGAAGCAGTTCAAGCGCATCGTCTACGTCAGCTGCCATCCGGCCTCGCTGGCGCGCGACGCCGGCTACCTGGTGCGCGAGAAGGGCTGGAAGCTGCGCGCGGCCGGGGTGATGGACATGTTCCCGCATACCGCGCACGTGGAATCGATCGCGATGTTCGAGCGCTGAGGCGCGCGGCTCGCGTCGCGACTGTGGCCGCTCGCATCTTTCGCAAGCCTCGCAGACCTCACACGCCTCACACGCCTCACACGCCGTCATTCCGGCGAAAGCCGGAACCCATTTTGATTTTGCCTTTGCTTTCCAAGCCCAGCAGCCAACCGCAACAGCAAAATGGGTTCCGGCTTTCGCCGGAATGACGGCGAGGGCGAGGGGACGGCGTCGGCGACGGACCTGCCGCGGCGCGGGCAGTGGTGGATTCCGCCGGCGATGGTTGCGGCGGCTGCGCGCGGACGATGGGTTCGGCGTGGTTTCTACTTGAGGACATTCGCGTGGGCATCGAAATCGAACGCAAGTTTCTGGTCACTTCCGACGCCTGGCGCGCCGCCGCGCACAAGGTGGTGCCGATGGCGCAGGGCTATCTCAACGATCTGGCGACGATGGACACCGGCGCGATGAAGGCCTCGGTGCGCGTGCGCATCGCCGGCGAGGACGCCTTCCTCAACCTCAAGTCGCGCGAACTCGGCCACACCCGCCAGGAATTCGATTACCCGATCCCGGAGCGCGACGCGCGCGACCTGCTGGCGCTGTGCGTGGGCGGGCTGGTCGACAAGCGCCGCCACTACGTCGAACACGCCGGGTTTGTGTGGGAAGTCGACGAATTCCTCGGCGACAACGCCGGGCTGGTCGTGGCCGAAGTCGAGTTGCCGAGCGCCGATGCGGCGTTCGACAAGCCCGCCTGGGCCGGGCGCGAGGTGACCGAGTCGGCGCGCTACTACAACCTGGCGCTGGCGACCCGGCCGTTCTCGCGGTGGAGCCAGGCCGAGCGCGACGGCGAGGGCTGATCCGGACCGGGCTGCTGGCTTTCGTGGGCCGCCCGACTCGTGGGGCAGGGGCCCTTGTGGGAGGGACTTCAGTCCCGACGCTTTCGGCTCCGATCGCCGCGAGCTGGCACGAAAGCGTCGGGACTGAAGTCCCTCCCACAAGAGCGCCCAGACGGGCGCCTCTCCCATCGGAGCATCCCGGCTGAAGCGCTTCCCATGAACGCCGGGCGCGAGGCCCTTTCCGCCGCCGGCCGCCCCGGGATGCCCCGCCGCCGCATCTGCGCGACAATGCCCACGGCGCCGACCGCGCCGCAATCCTCCTCACAGGAGTCTCCGCATGCTCGTGATCGGCGTCGCCGGTACCGAACTCAACGAACAGGAACGCGACTGGCTGCAACACGAAGCCTGCGCCGGCGTGATCCTGTTCGCCCGCAATTTCGCCTCCAGGGCCCAGGTCGCCGAGCTCTCGCAGGCGATCCGCGAAGCCGCGCCGCGTCCGCAGCTGGTCTGCGTGGACCAGGAAGGCGGCCGCGTGCAGCGCTTCCGCGAGGGCTACAGCGCGCTGCCGCCGCTGCAATCGCTCGGCAAGCTCTACGCCCAGGACCGCGAGGCCGCGCTCAAGCTGGCCGAGGAGCACGCCCAGCTGATGGCCGGCGAAGTCCAGGCCAGTGGCGTCGACCTCAGCTTCGCGCCGGTGGTCGACCTGGGCCGCGGCAACCTCGCCATCGGCAACCGCGCCTTCGACGCCGATCCGCAGGTCGTGGCCGAGTTCACCCGCGCCTACATCCGCGGCATGCACGCGCGCGGCATGGCCGCGACGCTGAAGCATTTCCCCGGCCACGGCTCGGTCCTGGCCGACACCCACTTCGACCAGGCCGCCGACCCGCGCAGCCTCGAGGATCTGCGCAAGACCGACCTGATCCCGTTCGTCGCCGGCATCGAGGCCAAGGCCGACGCGGTGATGATGGCGCACGTGTCGTATCCGGCGGTCGCGCCGGAGCCGGCCGGCTATTCGCGGCTGTGGATCGAGGACATCCTGCGCAAGGAGATGGGCTTCCGCGGCGTGGTCTTCAGCGACGACATCGGCATGGCCGCGGCGTTCTCCGCCGGCGGCGTGCGCGCGCGCATCGACGCGCACCTGGACGCCGGCTGCGACGTGGTGCTGGTCTGTCATCCGCAGTTGGTAGAAGAGTCGCTGCAGGCGGTCGCCGGCCGCCCGCTCAACACCGCCGCGCTGGTGGGCCTGATCGGCCGCGGCGCGATGGGCTGGGATGGGCTGATCGCCGACGCCCGCTACGCCGACACCCGCACCCGTTTGGAAGGACTGGCTTGATGAGCAACCACGACCTGGCCGCCGCGTTGGAAAACGCCGACCTGATCTTCGACCGCCGCAGCCTGGAGCGCGAGATCGCGCGCATGGCCGTGCGCATCCGCAACGACTACGCCGGCGCGCGCCCGGTCTACCTGACCGTCATGCACGGCGGCCTGCCGTTCGCCGCGCAGCTGGCGATGGAACTGGGCCAGCGCGGCCTGGACCTGGAATTCGACTACCTGCACGCGACCCGCTACCGCGGCGCCACCACCGGCGCCGACCTGGTGTGGAAACACCGCCCGGCCACGCCGCTGCGCGGGCGCCGGGTGCTGCTGGCCGACGACATCGTCGACGAAGGCCACACCCTGCACGCGATCCGCGCCTGGTGCCTGGAGCAGGGCGCGGCCGAGGTGCGCATCGCCGCGCTGGCGGTGAAGGCGCACGACCGCTGCGTCGAAGGCCTGTGCGCCGATTACGTCGGCGTCGAAGTGCCCGACCGCTACGTGTTCGGCTACGGCATGGACTTCCACGAGCAGGGCCGCAACCTGCCGGCGATCTACGCGCTGCGCTGAACGCTTCAGCCGCGTTCGCGGCAACCCGTCACACGGCTCGCGCGCGCCCGGCGCGCGGCCTTCCCCGCATCGATCCGGATCCGCATCCCATGACCCAACCCATCGACCTCGCCGTGATCGGCGGCACCGGCCTGTACCGCATCGCCGAGCTGCAGGACGTCGAATCGCACCAGCCGGTGACCCGCTACGGCGCGCCGTCGGGCCCGGTCCGCATCGGCCGCCTCGGCGAGCGCCGCGTCGCCTTTCTCGCGCGCCACGGCGAAGGCCATTCGCTGCCGCCGCACCAGATCAACTACCGCGCCAACCTCGCCGCGTTGCAGGCGCTGGGCGCGACGCGCGTGCTCGCGCTCAACACGGTCGGCGGCATCACCGAGCGGTTCGGCCCGCGCGTGCTCGGCTGCCCGGATCAGCTGATCGACTACACCTGGGGCCGCATCTCGACGATCTGCGAGGTCGCTTCCGAAGGAAGCGGGGGCACCGAAGTGCTGCACGTGGATTTCGGCGAGCCCTACACCCGCGCGTTGCGCGCCGCGGTGCTGGCGGCGGCGCAGCGCGCCGGCGTGGCGCTGGTCGACGGCGGCTGCTACGGCGCGACCCAGGGCCCGCGCCTGGAAACCCGCGCCGAGATCGCGCGCATGCGCCGCGACGGCTGCGACCTGGTCGGCATGACCGGCATGCCCGAAGCCGGCCTCGCGCGCGAGCTGGGACTGGACTACGCCTGCCTGGCGATCGTCGCCAACTGGGCCGCCGGCGCCGGTCCCGATCCGGACGAAGTGATCACCCTGCAGGATGTGCTCGACAACGTCGCCGCGGCATCCTCGGGCTTGCCGGCGCTGCTGCAGGCGCTGCTGGACGCGCGCTGAGTGATCGCGGTCGCATAAATGCGATCGCGCATGCGCGAGGTGACCGGAAATTCCCTCATTTCACGTGTTCGATGCCGTCACGCTGAGCCGTTGTCATCCAATGGCACAGTTTGCATACTCGCCGGTGCGTCAAACGCCACGCGGCGGCGACGCACGTCAACGCATCCAGCATGAGGTCAATAAGGATATGCAGTACGGCACCGTGAAGTGGTTCAACGACGCCAAGGGCTTCGGTTTCATTTCTCCCGAAGATGGCAGCGCGGATGTATTCGTGCATTTCTCCGCGATCAACGCCAAGGGCTTCCGCAGCCTGCAGGAAGGCCAGCGCGTCAGCTACCAGCTGACCCAGGGCCCGAAGGGCGCGCAGGCTTCGGAAGTCACCCCGCAGGCCTGATCGATCGTATTGCCCGTCGCGCGGGCTTCGGCGTATCGCCTTACCGTTCCACATGGACAGGTTCGTTTCGGACAGGTTCGTCGGACAGTTTCCAAGGCCTCGCTTCGGCGGGGCCTTTTCTTTTGCGGGCGCTGTTGTGGCAGGGCCACCGGGCCCGACGCCGTCCGGCCGGATCGCGCTGTGAAGCCGGTATGGAAGCGCCGCTCTAATCGCCTGGGTCTAGAATCGCCTGGGTCTAGAACCGCCTGGGTCTAGAACCGCGAAGAACCCGCAGGAGCAACGCAACCCATGGACACGCCCGCCGAACTGCCGCCGTTCGCCACCCACGCGGTCGCCAACCAGCCGCCGCCGTTCGCGCCGCGCGACCTGTGGGCCGACGACGCGGCCCTGCGCGAAGCGGTCGAGCGCGAGGGCGGCGGCGCCTTCGCCGCGCGCCTGCAACGCTACGGCGCCTTCGCCGGCGACGGATTGCTGGCGCTGAGCGTCGACGCGCACCGCGACAAGCCGCGCCTGCGCAGCCACGACGCCTTCGGCCACCGCATCGACACGGTCGAGTTCCATCCCAACTACCACGCGATCATGGGCGCGGCGATCGAACACGGCGTCGCCGGCCTGTCCTGGCACGAGCCGGCGCCCGGCGCGCACGTCGCGCGCGCGGCGCTGAGCTACCTGCACCATCAATCCGAACCCGGCACCAGCTGCCCGCTGACCATGACCCACGCCAGCGCGCCGGTGCTGCGCCACGCGCCCGCGCTGGGCGAGTGGATGCGCAAGGCCGCCGCGCCGCATTACGACGGCCGCGACGTCGCCGCCGCCGACAAGCCCGGGCTCACCCTGGGCATGGGCATGACCGAGAAGCAGGGCGGCTCGGACGTGCGCGCGAACCAGACCGTCGCCACCGCGATCGGCAACGACGAGTACGAACTGGTCGGCCACAAATGGTTCTTTTCCGCGCCGATGTCCGACGGCTTCCTGGTCCTGGGCCAGGCGCCCGCCGGCTTGACCTGCTTCCTGCTGCCGCGCTGGCACCCGCACGGCGGCAAGAACGCGCTGCGGCTGATGCGGCTCAAGGACAAGCTCGGCGACTGGTCCAACGCCTCGTCGGAGGTGGAGTTCCAAAACGCCTGGGCGCAGCGCGTGGGCGAGGAGGGCCGCGGCGTGGCGACCATCATCGAGATGGTGATGCTGACCCGGCTCGACTGCATGCTCGGCTCGGCCGGCGAGATGCGCATGGCGTTGAGCCAGGCCCTGCACCACACCCGCCACCGCCGCGCCTTCGGCAAGCCGCTGGCCGAGCACGCGCTGATGCGCAACGTGCTGGCCGACCTCGCGCTGGAATCCGAAGCCGCCACCGCGCTGGCGATCCGCGTGGCCGGCGCGATCGACCGCGCGCCGCGCGATCCGCGCGAGGCCGCGTTGGCGCGCATCGCCACCGCGATCGGCAAGTACTGGATCTGCAAGCGCGCGCCGGCGTTCGTCAACGAGGCGCAGGAATGCCTGGGCGGCGCGGGCTACGTCGAGGAATCGCTGCTGCCGCGCCTGTACCGGCAGGCGCCGCTGAATTCGATCTGGGAAGGCAGCGGCAACATCCAGTGCCTGGACGTGCTGCGCGCGCTGGCGCGCGAGCCCGAGGCCGGGCAGGCGCTGCTGGCCGAACTCGACGCCGCGCGCGGTCGCGACGATTGGTTCGATGCGCGGATCGATCCGCTCGCCGACGCCTTGTCGGGCCGCACGCCGCTGCCGGAAGCGCAGATGCGCAGCTGGGTCGAACGCTTGGCGCTGGCGCTGCAGGGCGCGCTGCTGCTGCGCGCCGGCAGCCCGGTCGCGGCCGCGTTCTGCCGCAGCCGCCTCGGCGGCGGCCACGGCCTGGGCTTCGGCACCTTGCCCGACGAACTGGATTTCGTCGCCATCGCCCAGCGCGGGGTGCCGGCATGAGCGCGTCCCTGCGTTCGAACCGCGCTATGGGCGCGATCGGCGCGATGCCTGCGATGGCAGCGGCCGCGCTGCTGGCCGTCGCGCTGGCCTGGGCCGCGCCGGCGTCGGCGCGCACGCCGCCGGCGATGGCGGCCAAGGCCGAGCAGGCCGACTTCATCGTGGTCGACAAGTCGGCGCGGCGCATGCAGTTGCTGCGCGGCGGCAAGGTGCTCAAGAGCTATGCGATCCTGCTCGGCGACGCGCCGACCGGGCACAAGCGCCAACAGGGCGACGAGCGCACGCCCGAGGGCGAGTACCGCATCAGCGGGCGCAACCAGAACAGCCGCTTCCATCTGTCGTTGCGGGTGTCGTATCCGAATGCGGCCGACCGCAAGCAGGCGCAGGCGCGCGGCGTCGATCCGGGCGGCGACATCATGATCCACGGCGGTACGCCGCCGGGCTATCGGCGCGACTGGACCGACGGTTGCGTCGCGGTGACCGATCGCGAGATCGAAGACATCTGGAGCCGGGTCCCGACCGGCACGCCGATCCGCATCGATCCCTGAGCGCGTCGCAAGCCCGGACCGCGGTCCGGGCTTGCGCGTCGCATCGCGCGCACCGATTCGTATCGACGATTGAGATGCGCGCGGTGCACACTGGCGCGATCGTCCGACACTGGAGCCGTTGGGTATGGGCATGACCTGGAGCGCCACCGCCATGGATCCCGCGCGCGCCGCCGCGCTGCTGGAACAGTCGCGGCAGATCGAGGAAGCCTTGTACGAGCGCGACGATCAGGCCGCGCAGGACGCCTATCTCGACAAGGCCTGGCATGCGATCCATTTCGTCCTGACCGGCTCGGCCTGGACCGGCGAAGCGCCGTGGGCCTGGGCGATCCTCGGCGGCACGCCGGTGAACGAGGACGACGACGCCAGCTGGCGCCACCTGCCGGCCGAGCAGGTGCGCGAAATCGCGCAGGCGCTGGCCGCGCTGCCGCCGGCCGAATTCGCCGAGCGCTTCGACGCGCAGGCGCTGGCCGACGCGCAGATCTATCCCGACGTGATCTGGCTGCGCGACGGCGAGGACGCCAAGCAGTACGTGCTGGATTACTACGCGCAGCTCAGCGGCTTCTACGCGGCCGCCGCGGCGCGCGGCGACGACGTGTTCGCGACCATCGGTTGAGCCGGGCGAACGACGGCATGCGCGGGAACCGGCGATGAAGGCGGACGCGGCCGCGCGCCGATGGCGCATCGCCTCGTGGCTGGCCGCCGCGGCGTCGCTGGCGCTGCCGGTCGCCGCCTACCTGCTGCAGAAGCGCGAACTGGACGCGGCGATGCACACGCACCATGGCTACGTTTGCGGCTTGCCGTACCTGGCGGCGATGCTGTCCAGCGTGCTGTTCGCGGCGGTGTTGTCGCTGGCGGCGATGCTGTGCGGCTGGCGCGCCTGGCGCCGCCTGCCGCCGCGATCGATAGCGCGCACCTTGGAGGTCGCCGCGGTCGGCGCCGCGCTCTGGTTGCTGTTGCTGCTGGCCGGCGCGATCAGCGCGCTGTACTGAGCGCTTGCGCATCGCACGCAGCGCGGGGCCGGCGGCGTATGCCGGTGCTGCGATCGACGAGGGTGCGCATGCCGAATGGCCGGCCGCGTATCGCACTGCGGCGACGGATGCGGGCCGCCCGGCGCGTCAGCGCAATCGCTCGGCGTAGCGCTCGCTTACGTGTCGATTGATGTAGGTGGCCAGTCCGCGCCCGGCCTCGGCCAAGGCCTGCATGTGCGCGATGGCGGCCGAGCCGGCGCTGGCGCGGGTGTAGAGATAGACCGAGCCGTCGGCGAACTCCACCGAGATCGCGTCGAGGCCGAGTTGGTAGGCGCGCACGCCGGAGCGCCCGCTCAGGTTCCGATAAGGTTTCATCGCGTGATCGATTCGCCTGAATACGCCTGTCGACGTGTGTTCTCGCGCGCCGACGATACCGCCGGTCGCGCGTGGCCGGACCAGACCTTCAGTTTCGCGCGATTGGGTGTAAGGTCGGGTGAGACGGCATCGTGCCGTCGCGGGAGGTGCGCCATGCGTGGTTCACGTAAATCCCAAGCCCTGGCCTTGCTGGCCCTCGCGGCGGTGCCGCCGCCAGCGCACGGTTCGGACTTTTCCTTCGCATTGTTCTGGCTCGGCCGCGGCGTCGGCGTGTTTGCGCTGTGCGCGTTGGCGGCGTGGATCTGGGCGCAGAGCCGGCATTCGTCGTAGCGCTTCGGTTCGGGCGAAAAGCGTCGGGGCTGAAGCCCCTCCCACAAAAGCGGACCCGAAGTTGGCGATGCTTCCGTAGAAGGAACTTCGCTTTGGCGGAAGGGTTTGGCTTTTGTGAGAGGGCTTGGCTTTTGTGGAAGGACTCGGCTCTTGTGGGAGGGGCTTCAGCCCCGACGCTTCCGTTTCCGCTCGCCTTAAGCTGCAACCCAAACAAACTCCATCGGCCGCATGCGCGAACGCAGCGCTTTCGTGGCCGACAGCGCACATGCACGAACAAACACACTCGCGCCGATGCGTTGCATCGCAACACGCGCACGCACGCGATTCGTGCCGAATTTACGCGCGTCTACTCGATCGATGCGAACTCGCGCGATTCGATGAACGACTCGCTCATCTTCCGCAATTCGCTACCGAATGCGCGATCTTGTGACACGCCTCGAACTGTGCGTGTGACCCGGCCTTGCGCGCGCATCTTGCACGCGCGGCGCAGTTCTTTTTAGCTGACACAGCCTCGCGAATCGAACGCCAAGGGATGGCGCGCGCCTTCGCCGATCACGGGCCGCCGTTTGCGCAACGGCGTCGCGAAGCCGCCAGGCTTCATCTTCGATCCATGTCAGATTCCCTCAGGAGTTCCTCGCATGTACGTATCGAACCACCGTTCGCGCCGGATCGCGCGCGCTTCCGTCTTCTGCGTCGCCGCCGCGCTGGCTGCGATGTCTTCCGGCGCCGCGCTGGCGTCCGAGCAGGTCAGCCCCGAGCTGAAATTCGCCATGCAGCGCGATCTGGGCATCTTCCCGGCGCAGCTGCCGCAGTACCTGCAGACCGAAAAACTCGCCCGCACCCAGGCCGCGGCGATCGAGCGCGAGTTCGGCGCGCAGTTCGCCGGCAGCTGGATCGAGCGCAATCAAGACGGCAGCTTCAAGGTCGTCGCTGCGACCTCGGGCGCGCGCAAGTCGACCACGCTGGGCGGGGTCGAAGTACGCAACGTGCGCTACAGCCTCAAGCAGCTGCAGGCCTCGATGGATCAGCTCGACGCCGGCGCCAACGCGCGGGTGAAGGGCATCAGCAAGCCGCTCGACGGCGTGCAGAGCTGGTACGTCGACGCGCAGACCAATTCGATCGTGGTCAAGGTCGACGAAGGCGCGACCGACGCCGGCGTCGATTTCGTCGCGCTCAGCGGCGCCGACAGCGCGCAGGTGCGGATCGAGCGTTCGCCCGGCAAGCTGCAGACCACGGCCAACATCATCGGCGGCATCGAATACTCGATCAACAACGCCTCGCTGTGCTCGGTCGGTTTCTCGGTGACCCGCGGCGCGACCAAGGGTTTCGTCACCGCCGGCCATTGCGGCACGGTCAACGCGGTCGCGCGCATCGGCGGCGCCCAGGTCGGCACCTTCGCCGCGCGCGTGTTCCCGGGCAACGACCGCGCCTGGGTCAGCCTGACCAGCGCGCAGACCCTGCTGCCGCGCGTGAGCAACTACAGCGGCGGCTACATCACCGTGCGCGGCAGCAGCGAAGCCGCGGTCGGCGCGGCGGTGTGCCGTTCGGGCCGCACCACCGGCTACCAGTGCGGCACCATCACCGCCAAGAACGTCACCGCCAACTACGCCGAAGGTGCGGTGCGCGGCCTGACCAACGCCAACGCCTGCATGGGCCGCGGCGATTCCGGCGGCTCGTGGATCACCAGCGCCGGCCAGGCGCAGGGCGTGATGTCGGGCGGCAACGTCCAGTCCAACGGCAACAACTGCGGCATTCCGGCCTCGCAGCGCAGCAGCCTGTTCGAGCGCCTGACGCCGATCCTGAGCCAGTACGGCCTGACCCTGGTCACGGGCTGATCCGCTCGCCGAGCCATCCGCGGCGCCGCGCCTGCAGCGCCGTCGATGCGAACGCCCCGCCGTGTGCGGGGCGTTTTTTTGTGGGCCGCGTTTGCGCGCGCGTGCGCGAGGCGAAACGCGCGTTGCGTTGCGTGCGCTGGTGATGCGCAGTCGCGCGCGGGCGATGCGCCGAAGACCGCCGCGGCGATGCGCTCGATGCCGACGTCGCCGTCGCGAACGTCGATGCGCGATGCGGCTGGCGTTCTAGGATTCGTCCGAATCTTGCGCGTTCTGTGACTGCATGCGGCGCCAGCGCGCAGCCATCGCGCCGGATCGGCTTGTGCGGCCGCGGCGCTTGCTTCTATCTGGAAGCGGCCCCGCGCAGCCGCGTCGCGCTCGATCCGGGCCGGCGTCATCGACGGCTGCATCGGAGGCCGCGGACCGGCGCGCCGGTCCATCCCCGTCCTGTCCGAGGAGTTCCCGCATGACCGTTTCGCAATCCGTTCGTCGCCCCGTGGGCCGCTCGCTGTTGCTGGCGCTGGCGTCGACCGCCGCATTCGCGTCCGTCCAGGCCGTCGCCGCCGAGCCGATCGACCCGCGCCTGCAGCAGGCGATGCAGCGCGATCTCGGCGTTTCCGCCGAGCGCTTGCCGCAGTACCTGGCGACCCAGCGTCTGTCGCTGCAGCAAGGCGCCGCGGCGCAGCGCGCGTTGGGTTCGACCTTCGCCGGCAGCTGGATCGAGCGCAAGGCCGACGGCAGCTTCGGTTTCGTGGTCGCGACCTCGGGCACCGGCAAGGCGGCGCGCAGCCTGGGCGGGGTGGAAGTGCGCAACGTGCGCCACAGCCTGCTTCAGCTGGAGCGATCGTTCGCGGCCCTGGATGCGCAGTCGAACGCGCGCGTGCCGGGCATCAGCAGGCCGTTCGCGGGCGTGCAGTCCTGGCGCGTGGATCCGGTCAGCAACGCGGTCGTGGTGACCGTCGCGCCCGGCGCCATCGGCGAAGGCGTGGAGCTCGTCGCGCTCAGCGGCGCCGATGCCGGCGCGGTGCGCTTCGAAACCGGCGAAGGTTCGCCGCAGCTCACCGCCGAAGTCGTCGGCGGCATCGAATACAGCTGGCCGGTCGGCAGCCAGTTCGGCGTGTGCTCGGTCGGCTTCCCGGCGACCAAGGGCTCGGTCCGCGGTTTCGTCACCGCCGGCCACTGCGGCACCGTCGGCAAGAACGTGAACGTCGGCAACCGCGCCAGCCTGATCCCGCTGGGCACCTTCGCCAACTCGGATTTCCCCGGCACCGACATGGCCTGGGTCACGATCAACGCCAACCACACCCTGTCCGGCCGGGTCAGCAACTACAGCGGCGGCTTCGTTTCGGTGAAGGGCAGCGTCGAGGCGCCGATCGGCGCGGCGTTGTGCCGCTCCGGCCGCACCACGTTCTACAAGTGCGGCACCATCCGCTCGAAGAACGTCACCGTGAACTACCGCGAGGGCACCGTCCGCGGCCTGACCGAATCCAACGTCTGCACCGGCGGCGGCGATTCGGGCGGCTCGTGGATCACCGCCGACGGCCAGGCCCAGGGCGTGACGTCCGGCGGCCAGATCCCGTTCGGCGCGGCCGACAATTGCTCGGTCGCGGCGTCTTCGCGGGTGACCTGGTTCCAGCCGCTGAAGCCGATCCTCAGCAAGTACGGCGTCACCCTGGTCACCCACTGATCGGGCGATGCCGCCGGCGGCGTCCCGCGCCTTGCGGGATGTCGCCGGCGCCGGCGCGCCCGGGCGCGCGCAGGGCGTTTACGGCGAGCCGACGGCGAACGCGGACGCGCCGCGGGACGTTACCACTGCGGCCCGTTCGGCACCGGCTCGGCCAGCCATTGCGCGCGGCTGGCCGGAGCCAGCTCGCCCGCGTCGCGGCTGCGCTGCGCATCGCGCTTGAGCGTCACCATCTGCCGCTCGCCGGTCTCGCTTGGGGCATAGCCGCTGCGATGGAGCAGGGCGCCGCTGAGGGTCTTCGCGCCCAGGGTGCCGTCGAACTCGAACAGGTCGCGGCTGGGGCGGCCGTCGGGGCCGGAATCCTTGCTGAACTCCTGGCCGATCGTGAGCTTGGCGCGGAACGACAGCTTGCCGCTGGCGGCGTCGTAGCGCACGTCCTGCAGGCGCCCGCGCGGAGTGTCGCCGACCATGCCCTGGGAGGAATAGAACAGGCCGAACAGCACGCCGTTCTCGCGGTAGAGCTCGACGTCGTAGCCTTCGGCGTGCGGGTCCTCGCCGCCGCTCACGCGCACGTTGCTGTAGACGCCGACGGTTTCCACCGCGGCTTGCGCGGCGGCCGCCGGCGCGCGCGCGGCCAGCGACGGCGTCGCGGCCAACGCCAGGGCGAGAGAAAACGCGAAGCTCGCGATCCGATGCATGTTTGGTTCCATTAGAGGCGGTGCGGCCGCGCGTCGGCCGCTGCGTTCGTGCGGCTGCGTCCAAGCGGCGCGGTTCAATCCAGGAACTGCAGCTTGGCCAGTTCCGCGTACAGGCCGCCCTGCGCCAGCAGCGCCTCGTGGGTGCCCTCGGCGACGATGCGACCGCGGTCCATGACCACGATCCGGTCGGCCTTGAGCACGGTCGCCAGGCGATGGGCGATGACCAGGGTGGTGCGGCCCTGCATCAGCGCTTCCAGCGCCTGTTGCACGGCGCGCTCGCTCTGCGCGTCGAGCGCGCTGGTGGCTTCGTCCAGCAGCAGGATCGGCGCGTCCTTGAGCAGGGCGCGGGCGATGGCGATGCGCTGTTGCTGGCCGCCGGACAGGCGCGCGCCGCGTTCGCCGAGTTCGGTCGCCAGGCCCTGCGGCAGGTCGTGGATGAAGTCGGTGGCGTGGGCCGCGCGCACCGCTTCGTCGAGTTCGGCGTCGCTGGCGTCGAGGCGGCCGTAGCGGATGTTCTCGCGCGCGGTGGTGGCGAAGATGGTCGCCTGCTGCGGCACCAGGGCGATCGCGCCGCGCAGCTGGCCGAGATCGGCCTCGCGTACGTCGACGCCGTCGACGCGCACCGCGCCGTGCTGCGGGTCGTGGAAGCGCAGCAGGATCGAGAACACCGTGCTCTTGCCGGCGCCCGACGGGCCGACCAGGGCCACGGTCTCGCCGGAGTTCACCCGCAGCGTGAAGTCCTGCAGCGCCGGCAGGTCGGGGCGCTGCGGGTAATGGAAACCGACCTGGTCGAACACGATCTCGCCGCGCACCGGCTGCGGCAGCGGCCGCGGCTGCGCCGGCGCGACCACCGCGCTGCGTTCCGACAGCAGTTCGCCGATCCGGCCCATGCCGCCGGCGGCGCGCTGCAGGTCGTTCCAGACCTCGGCCAGCGCGCCGACCGAGCCGCCGCCGATCAAGGCGTAGAGCACGAACTGGGCCAGGGTGCCGCCGGTGAGGCGGCCGGCGACGACGTCGTGCGCGCCCGACCACAGCACCAGGGTGATCGCGCCGAACACCAGGGTGATGGCGATGGCGGTGACCCAGGCCTGGGCGCGGATGCGCTTGCGCGCGGTCTTGATCGCGGTCTTCAGCGATTCGCTGAAGCGGCCCTGTTCGTAGGATTCGCGCGCGTGCGCCTGGACCGTGCGCACCGCGCCGAGGGTTTCGCTGGCCAGGGTGTTGGCGTCGGCGATGCGGTCCTGGCTGGAGCGCGAGATGCGCTGCAGCCGGCGCCCGCCGGCGACGATCGGCAGTACCGCCAGCGGAATGCCGACCAGGGCGTAGGCGGCCAGGCGCGGGCTGGTGACGAACAGCATGCCGAGGCTGCCGACGAAGGTGACCAGGCTGCGCAACGCCACCGACATGCTCGATCCGACCACGCTGCGCAGCAGTTCGGCGTCGGCGGTCAGGCGCGAGACCAGTTCGCCGCTGCGGTTGCGGTCGTGGAAACCGGCATCGAGCGCGATCAGGTGGCGGTAGAGCTGCTCGCGCAGGTCCGCGACCACTTTTTCGCCCAACACAGAAACGAAGTAGAAGCGCGCCGCGGTGGCCAGGGCCAGGGCGATGGCGACCGCGAACAGCAGCAGGAAGGCGCGGTCGATCGCGCCGCTGCCGCCGCCGGCCGCGCTCTGGGCGAAGCCTTGGTCGATCATGGTCTTGAACGCGACCGGCAGGGTCAGGGTGACGGCGCTGGAGGCGGCCAGGGCGAACAGCCAGGCGACGAACAGGACGCGGTACTTGCTGACGAACGGCCACAGGATGCGCAGGCTGCCGATCGGTGCGGTGTCGCGGGATGGGTCGGCCTTCGGGCCGGCGCTGGCATCGGTCATCGGGATTTCAGGCAGGGGAGGGTGGCGCGTCCGGTTCGGACAGACGCACGCGATTACGGGTGGCGTCGCGCAACTGCGCTTTCAAGGCGTCCAGCTGTGCGGCCGGCAGTCGCACGCGCACCCGCGCGCCGGCGGCGTCGAAGCGCTCGTCGGCCTTGTCCGCGCCGAAGGCGTTGAGTGTCGCATGGACCGCGCCGGTGTCCGCGAACGGATACGCCAGTTCCAGTTCGGCATAGGTCACCAACTCGCGACGTGGCGCGCGCCGCAGGCATTCGGCCGCGGCGCCGCCGTAGGCGCGGACCAGGCCGCCGGCGCCGAGCTTGATGCCGCCGTACCAGCGGGTCACCACGACCACGGCCTGGTCGCAGCCCTGGCCGTCGATCGCGGCCAGGATCGGCCGGCCGGCGGTGCCGGAGGGCTCGCCGTCGTCGTTGAAGCGGTATTGCGCGCCGATCCGGTAGGCCCAGCAGTTGTGGGTCGCGGCCGGGTCGGCGACTTCGGCCAGGAACGCCAGCGCTGCCTCGGGCGTGGCGACCGGCGCGGCCAGGGCGAGGAAGCGGCTGTGCTTGACCTCGATCGCGTGGCGCGCGCGTTCGGCCAGGGTCGTGGCCGCGCTCATCGCGGCGTTCCGCGGCGGCGCGCGAGCGGCGCGCCCATCAAGGCGCGCTCATTCGAGCAGCGACCGCAGGTCCTTGGGAATGCGGGCGCGCGGGTGGGCGCGGCGGAACTCGCGCAGGTCCTGGCGGGCCAGGTCGAGCTCGCCGTCGTCGCGGTACTGGCGGATCCGCTCCAGCCATTGTTCCGGCGCCAGGGCATTGGCGTGTTGCGACGGGCCGATGCGCGAGCCGGTGATCTGGACCCGCTCCAGAACGGTGGCGTCGGCGGCGTTCTGCTGCGGCGGCGCGGCGCGTTGGGCCTCGGCGGCGATCGGCGCGTTGGCCGCAGCTTCGGCCGGCGGCGCGGCGACCGGGCGCTCGGCTTCGCGACGGCTCAGGCCTTCGACCTGGCCGGCGGCGCGCTTGCTCTCGGCGGCCGGCTGGCCTCGCGCGCGGGCGGCGCCAGCCGGCGCCGCAGCGGCGGGAGCGCTGTAGCCGTAGCCCTGCGCGGCGGGCGGCGCGATGGCCGGAGCCGGCGCGGGCGGCGGAGGCGGGGCCGGCGGCGGCGGAGCATCGGCCGGCGCGGGCATCGCCTGGGTCGATTGCGCCTGGGCGGCGCGCGGGGCCTCGCTCTTGGCGCGGCGGTCGAGTTCGCGCGTTGCGGGCGGCGCGGCATCGGCGGCCGCGCGCTTTTCGGCCGCGTGGTTCTCCACCGCCTTGCTGGCCGCGGCGCGGCTTTCGAGCGCACGGTCTTCGACCGGCGGGGACTCGGCTCGTGCCGGGGCGGGGGCGGGCTTCGCCAGCACCGGCGCGGGCGGGAGGTCCTCGATCGGCATCGGCTCGGGCGGTTGCGGCGCGGCGAGGACATCGGCCGCCGGAGCGCGTTGCGCCGGCGCCGAGGCGGGCAGGTCGGGCGCCTGCGCGGCGGCGGCCGGCATCTCGGGCACGGCGATCGCGGCGTCGGCAGAGGCATCGGCGCCGGCCTCGGCCTGCGGCATCGCCGCCACGGCCGGGGCGGCCTGTTCTTCGCTGAGCGCCGAGGGCGCCTTGTCGAGCGGGCGCAGCTGCCACGCCACGCCGACGGCCAGGGTCAGCGAGGCGGCCACGCCGATCCACGCCGGCCAACGGGTCTTGTTCGGCCGGGCGCGCGGCGCGCCGGCCTGCGGCGCGGCCGGGCGCGCCGGTGCGGCCTGGGGCGCGGCAGCCTGCGGGGCTGCGGCTTGCGGCGCCGCGGCCAGCGGCGCAGCGGCCAACGCCGCGGCCGCCTGGGACGCCGCGTCTGGCATCGGCTCCGCCACGGCGGCACGCGCCGCGGCGAGGATCGTGGCGTCCAGCGCCGCCGACGGACCGTCGTGCGGGCCCAGCCGCAGCAGCCGCTCGGCCAGGTCGCGCTCTTCCGGCGACAAGGGATCGGGAGCGTCGGGACGGCGGTTCATTCGGTCAACCTCGCGCGCAGCTTGTCCATCGCGTACCGCAGCCTGGACTTCACCGTTTCCCGACCCACCCCCGTAATGGCGCCGATTTCTTCCAGGCTCAACTCTTGTTCCAGGCGCAGCAGCACCACCTCGCGCTGCTCCTCGGGCAACTCCTCGATCGCGCGCTGCAAGCGGCGGCGCTGCTCGAATTCGGACAGCTCGCGCTCCGGCGTGGTCGGATCGGGCACGCGCGCGGCGCGCTCGTCGCCGTCCTCCGGCGTCGCCGGGCGGTGCTTGAGCCCGCGCCAGTAGTCGTTCAGCCGGTTGTGCGCGATCCGGAACAGCCAGGTATTGAACTGCGCGTCGGGCTTCCAGCCCTGGCGCGCGCCGATCACCCGCTGCCACACGTCCTGGAAGAACTCGTCGGCCAGGGCCGAATCGCGCAGCTGGCGCAGCAGGAAGCGGTACAGCGGGCCGCGGTGGCGCGAGTACAGGACTTCGAACGCGCCGGCGTCGCCGGCCGCCCAGGCCAGCATCAGCACGTCGTCGCTCGTGTCCGCAGCGGTGTTCATCGGCGGCAGGTTACGGGCAGACGGCGCCGACGGGAAGCGCTTGCTTGCCGCGGCCGGGTCGTATAGCGGGAGTCGGAGCGCCAGGATCATGACGGGAACAACGGATCACGACGCCGGGCGGGGTTTGCGGCCTGCCGTCGGTGTAAAGCTCGCGTTATCCTTCGGGGGCTCGAAAACGGGCGGTAGTGGACAGGCGGTCCGGTGCAGGGCGATCGGGTGCGGAATGATGCGATGCGAACGGCAACGGTGAGCGACGCGGCCGAGGGCGCCTGGCCCGGCCAGGCGTTGGCGGCCGCGCTGCTGGAAGCGCTGCCGGCCGGTTCGCAGATCGCGGTGAGCTGGCGCACCGCCCAAGGCCAGGTGGCCGAATCCTTCACGCCCGGCGCCGACGGCGCCCTGCGCGCGAGCGCGCTGGACCGGCTGGAATGCGACCCGCCGGCCATCGGCGCCTCCGACGAACGCTACGCCGACCGGATCGAGGCGGCGTGGTGGCTGCAAGACCGCAGCCGCGCCAGCCTGGCGGTGCAGATGCCGCGCGCGCTGCCGGCGTGGCTGCGCGCCGGCTGGCTGGCGATGGCGCGCGGGTTGGTCGCGGCCGAACTGGCGGCGCTGCGCGCGCACGCCCGCGCCGAGGCGCTGGAGAAGTCCGAGCGCCTGCAGCAGGCGCTGTTCGGCATCGCCGACCTGGCCGGTTCCGGGCTGGAGATGAGCGACCTGCTCAGCCGCATCCACGGCGTGGTGTGCGGGCTGATGTACGCCGAGAATTTCTACATCGTGCTCTACGACGACATCGCCGACACGATGCGTTTCCTCTACTTCGCCGACCGCCACGACCCGTACGTGGCCAACCCGCTGCAGGTCATCCGCGGCGAGGACATGCCGACCAGCCTGACCCTGGCCCTGTTGCGCCACGGCGAGCCGCTGCAGGGCAGTTCGGCGCAGCTGCGCGAACGGCTGAGCGTGCCGCACGACGAGCGCCACGGCCCCGACAGCGCCGACTGGCTCGGCGTGCCGATGCGGCGCGAGGAACGGGTGTGCGGCGCGGTGGTGGTGCAGAACTACGACAGCGCCGACAGCTACGGCGAGGAGGACCGCGCGCTGCTGGCGTTCGTGGCCCAGCACATCCTCACCGCGCTGGACCGCTACCGCGCGCGCGAGGAACTCGAGCGGCGGGTCGCCGAGCGCACCTATGCGCTGCAGCTCAGCAACCGCGACCTGCAGGCCGAGATCATCGAGCGCCAGCGCGCCGAACGGCTGCAGCGCGCGCTGTTCCGCATCGCCGAACTGACCATCACCTCCGACACCCTGGAGCGGTTCTACTCGCAGGTCCACGACGTGGTCAGCGAGCTGCTGTACGCGCGCAATTTCTATATCGCGCTGCTGTCCGACGACGGCGAGCGGCTGCAGTTCCCGTATTCGATCGACGAACGCGACATGATCCGCGAGGCGCGCCAGTTCGCCGGCGGCCTGACCGAGTTCGTGATCCGCCAGGGCCGTCCGCTGCTGGCCGACCGCCACCGCATCGCCGAACTCAACAGCCGCGGCGAAGTGCGCAGCCACGGTTCGGCCGCGCACTGCTGGCTGGGCGTGCCGCTGTACCGCGACGACGCCGTGGTCGGGGTGATCGCGATCCAGAGCTATTCGCGCGCGATCAGCTTCAACGCCCGCGACCAGGAGCTGCTGACCTTCGTCGCCCACCACATCAGCATCGGCCTGGCGCGCAAGCAGGCCCAGGACCGGCTGCTGACCGCGCACGGCGAACTCGAACAGCGCGTCGCCAGCCGCACCCGCGAGCTGGCCCACACCAACGCCGAGCTGGTCGCGCAGATCGGCGAGCGCGAGAGCGCCGAGCGCAAGCTCACCCACCTGGCCCTGCACGATCCGCTGACCGAGCTGCCCAACCGCAGCCAGCTGCTGGAACGGCTCGACCACGCCATCGCCCGCGCGCGCCGCGAACAGCGCCCGTTCGCGGTGCTGTTCCTCGACCTGGACCGATTCAAGCTGGTCAACGACAGCGTCGGCCACGCCGCCGGCGACGAGCTGCTGGTGGAGAGTGGCCGCCGCATCGTCGGCGCGGTGCGCGGCGAGGACACGGTGGCGCGGCTGGGCGGCGATGAATTCGCGATCCTGGTCGAACACATCGACGGCCTCAACGTGGCCGAGGAACTGGCCCAGCGCGTGCTGCGCGCGCTCGGCGAGCCGTGCTGGGTGGCCGGGCGCGAGGTGTTTCCCTCGGCCAGCGTCGGCATCGCCTTGTGGCATCCGCGCTACCGCAACGGCATCGAGCTGTTGCGCGACGCCGATGCGGCGATGTACCGGGCCAAGGGCGCCGGGCGCGGCCGCTTCGCCGTGTTCGACGAGGAAATGCGCGAGCAGGCGGTGCGCATCCTCGACCTCGAGGCCGACCTGCGCCGGGCGATCAACTCCGACGCCTTCATCGCCTACTACCAGCCGATCGTGCGCCTGGACGACGGCGTCGCGATCGGCCACGAGGCGCTGCTGCGCTGGCGCCACGAAAAACGCGGTTTGCTGCTGCCGCGCGAGTTCATCGGCCTGGGCGAGGACAGCGGCCTGATCGAGGAAGCCGACTGGATTCTCTACGGCCGGGTGATCGAGGAACTGGCGCGCGGCGGCGAGGGCTACATCTCGGTCAACGTCTCGCCCAAGCACTTCCGCGCCGGCGACTTCGCCGACCGACTGCTGCGCATGCTCGACCGCGCCGGCGCCGACCCGCACCGGCTGCGCATCGAGATCACCGAGGTCGCGCTGCTCGACGACGTGCCGCGCGCGTTGCGGATGCTGCGGACCTTGCGCAGCCACGGGGTGCTGGCGCAGCTGGACGATTTCGGCACCGGGTTTTCGGCGTTGTCCTATCTGCATCGATTCCCGATCGAATGTTTGAAGATCGATCAGAGTTTCGTCGCGGGCTTGGTCGGCGAATCGCGGCCGGAGAGCGTGGCGGTGGTGCGCGCGATCCAGGCCCTGGCCGGCACCCTGGGCATCCACACCATCGGCGAAGGCGTGGAGACGCCGGCGCAGCGCGCGGTGCTGCGCGAACTGGGCTGCGCGTTCGGCCAGGGCTATCTGTTCGGCCGCCCGGCCGAGCGCATGCGTAGCGTGCAGCCCGCCGTGGGCGAATAGTCGGTGCCTACAGGGACTTCGGCCATAAAAACGCCGCCGGAGCCGATCGCGACGGGCCTGACTGCGTCGCGAATCGAACCCCGGCGGCGTGCACCACGCCTTAGTGGCTGATCGCCACGTCCGCGGTCGGCTTGAGCTCGCCGATCTGCGCCTTGGCCCGCTCGACCAGGCGCACGAACTCGGCGCGCTGGCCCGAGGCATCGGCCGTCTTCACTCCGCGCGCGGCGCCGAGGATCTGCTCCCAGCCCCAGCCGTCGTATTGGCTGCCGCCGCGCAGCGCGTCGGCGAAGGCCGCGACCGAGGCGGCCATGCGCAGCGAATCGCTGGCGACGGCGCGGCGGCTGGAATTCAGGACCGGGGTTTCGATCAGCTGGCTGCGGTCTTCGCCGGGACGCTTGTAGCGCAGCTTGAGGTTGGCCATCTCGCCGTTGCCGCCGCTCGCGGCCGGCGCGGCCTGGGCGTAGCGCAGCGGCGGCAGGCGGTTGGCCTTCGAGCCGACCGGAGTGATCTCGTACAGCGCGGTGACTTCGTGGCCGGCGCCGATGTCGCCGGCGTCGACCTTGTCGTTGGCGAAGTCCTCGCGCTTGAGCAGGCGGTTTTCGTAGCCGATCAGTCGGTACTCGGCGACCTGCGCCGGATTGAACTCGATCTGGATCTTGACGTCGCGGGCGATGGTCATCAGCGTCGAACCCATCTCCTGCACCAGCACCTTGCGCGCTTCCTGCACGGTATCGATATAGGCGTGGTTGCCGTCGCCGACGTCGGCCAGCTTCTCCGACAGTTCATCGTTGTAGTTGCCGGCGCCGAAGCCCAGCGTGGTCAGGGCGATGCCGGTCTTGCGCTGGTCGGCGACGAGGGTTTCCAGCGCGTCGGTGCCGACCGTGCCGACGTTGAAGTCGCCGTCGGTGGCCAGGATCACCCGGTTGACGCCGTTCTTGATGAAGCCCTGGCGCGCGGTGGCGTAGGCGAGGCGGATGCCGTCGCCGCCGTTGGTGCTGCCGCCGGCCTGCAGGCGCTCCAGCGCGTCGAGGATCTCCTGCTGCTTGTCGCCCGGCGTCGGCGGCAGCACCAGTCCGGCGGAGCCGGCGTAGACCACGATGGAGATGCGGTCCTGCGGGCGCAGCTGCCGGGCCAGCATCGAGAACGCGCTCTTGAGCAGCGGCAGTTTGTCGGGCGAGTTCATCGAGCCGGAGGTGTCGATCAGGAACACCAGGTTGGCCGGCGGCAGGTTCTGCTTGGGCACCTCGAAGCCCTTGATGCCGATCATCAGCAGCTGCCGCTGCGCGTTCCACGGCGCCGGCGCGAGTTCGGTCGAGACCTTGAACGGCACCGCGCGCGAGGTCGGTGCCGGGTGGCCGTAATCGAAGTAGTTGATGAACTCTTCCGCGCGCACCGCGTCGGCCGGCGGGCGGATGCCGTCGTTGAGCATGCGCCGCACGTTGGCGTAGCTGCCGGTGTCGACGTCGATGGAGAAGGTCGACAGCGGCTGCTCGCTGGCGCGCTGCACCGGATTGTCCTCGCGCGCGGCGTACTTCTCGGTGTTGGCTGCCTGCTGGTAGAACGGCGGCGGCGGCGGCGGGGCCGGCGCGGGCGCGATGAAGCCTTGCGGCGCCGCAGCGAGCTTGACGCGCGCGTCGGAGCGGCGCATCGGTGCCGGCGCGACCCGCGAGCCGGTGACCTGGACGCGTTCCAGGGCGTCGGCCATCGGCTTGGCCGTCGCCGCCGGCGCGGATTGCTCCACGATGGGCTGCGCGGGCAATGTCTGTATCGCCGGCGACTGGACGTTGGCGGCGGCGTCGACCGGCGCCGCGGCCGGCGCGGCCTCGGCCTGCTTGTCGGCCGGGCTGCCGGTGGACTGGCAACCGGCGAGGGCGAGGGCGGCGAGCAGCGCCGCGCTGAGGCAATGGAGGGCGAGGCGCGGCGACTGCGGACGGGCGACGGCGGACATGGTGGCTTCCCTGGTGTGTGGACCTGGGAAGGCGAACGGGCGGGGTCGGTGGGTGGGGTTAAGCGGGGCGATTTTTTTGGAGGGGGCGTTTCCCTCAGACCGTCACTTCCCCCGCAGCCCGTCGCTTTTCCCCAGCCCGTCGTTCCGGCGAAAGCCGGAACCCATTTTGATCTTGCCTTTCCGCTCTTCCCGCACGAAAAGTCGGAGCGAAAATCAAAATGAATTCCGGCTTTCGCCGGAATGACGGGGAGGGGATGGGCGTGTGCGGAGGATGGCGCGGCGTGGCTGGTGGCGGAGTGAGGCAGAACGAGGCGGGGCGGTTCCGGGCTTCGGGTGCGGCCGGGGTTACACCGCTTCGGTTGGATCGCGTATCACCAGCAAGCGCTGCTCGCTCATGTCCTCGATCGCGTAACGCACGCCCTCGCGGCCCTGGCCGGAATCCTTGACTCCGCCGTACGGCATGTTGTCGACGCGGAAGCTCGGCACGTCGCCGACGATCACCCCGCCGACGTCGAGCCGGTCCCAGGCGCGCATGGCGTGGTCGAGGCGGCCGGTGAAGACGCCGGCCTGCAGGCCGAAATCGCTGTCGTTGACTCGGTCGATCACGGCGTCGAAATCGTCGAACGGCTCGATCAGCGCCACCGGGCCGAAGGCTTCCTTGCGGTACAGCTCGGCGTCGCGCGGCACGTTCTCCAGCAAGGTCGCCGGGATCATCGTGCCCTGGCGCGCGCCGCCGGCGATGCGCTTGGCGCCGCCCTTGAGCGCGGCGTCGATCCACGCCTGGATGCGCTGCGCGGCCTGTTCGTCGACGACCGGGCCGATGAACGTGCTCTCCTCGCGCGGGTCGCCCATGCGCAGCGCGCCGACCGCGGCCTTGAGCTTCTTGCGCAGCTTGTCGTAGACATCGGCGTGGGCGTAGATGCGCTGCACGCTGATGCAGCTCTGGCCGCTCTGGTAATAGGCGCCGAACACCAGCCGCTCGACCACGTGGTCCAGGCTCGCGCCGGGATCGGCGTCGACGATGCAGGCCGCGTTGCCGCCCAGTTCCAGGGTCACTTTCTTCTTGCCGGCGCGGGCCTTGAGGTCCCAGCCGATCAGCCCGCCGGTGAAGCTCAGCAGCTTGATCCGCTCGTCCTCGACCAGCAGCGAGGCGTCCTCGTTGGAGCAGCACAACACCGAGAACGCGCCTTCGGGCAGGTCGGTCTCGGCCAGGATCTCGGCGATGATCAGCGCGCCGACCGGGGTCTTGATCGCCGGCTTGAGCACGAACGGGCAGCCGGCGGCGATGGCCGGTGCGACCTTGTGCGCGACCAGGTTCAGCGGGAAATTGAACGGGGTGATGAAACTGCACGGGCCGATCGGCACGCGCTTGACCATGCCGCGGTAGCCGCGCGTGCGCGGCGAGATCTGCAGTTCCAGCAGCGTGCCCGGATCGCGCGTGGCCTCGTTGGCGGCGATGCGGAAGGTGTCGATCAGGCGGGTCACTTCGCCGCGCGCGTCCTTGATCGGCTTGCCGGCCTCGATGCACAGCGCCAGCGCCAGTTCCTCGAAGCGCTCGCCGAAGCGGCGCACGCAGTGTTCGAGCACGTCGCGGCGGCGGTCCGGGGCGAACTGCGCCATCGCCTCGCGCGCCTTGTGCGCGGCGACGATGGCCTTGCGCACCGCGGCCGCGTCGGCCATCGCCACGCGGGTGGCGCGCTTGCCGCTGTACTTGTCCAGCACGTCGAGGTCGCCGTTGGCGGCGACGGCGCGGCCGGCGAGGTAGTAGGGATAGCTGCTCTTCAGTCCCTTGGCGGGCTTGGCGGTTTTGCTTTTCTTCTCGGACTTGGCCATGAGGATGCTCCGTGGATTGCGCCGCGCTCAGACCACCGCGGCGGCGCGCTGGGGAATGTCTTGGTTGAGGATCGTATCGTCGTCGCTGTAGTCGATCGGCACTTCGATCAGGTCCACGCCGGGCGTGTCCAGCGCGCGCCGCAGCAGCGGCGCGAACTCGTCGGCGCTGGCCGGGCGATGGCCGCGCGCGCCGTAGCTGTGCGCGTATTCGACGAAATCCGGATTGCCCAGGTCCATGCCGAAGCTCGGGTAGCGCTCGTGCGCCTGCTTCCACTTGATCATGCCGTAGGCGTCGTCGCGCAGCACCAGCACCACCAGGTCCAGGCCGAGGCGCACCGCGGTTTCGAGCTCCTGCGAATTCATCATGAAGCCGCCATCGCCGCACACCGCGACCACCTTGCGGTCCGGGCAGACGATGCGCGCGCCGATCGCCGAGGGCAGGCCGGCGCCCATCGTCGCCAGCGCGTTGTCGAGCAACAACGTGTTGGGCTCGCGGCAGCGGTAGCTGCGCGCGAACCACAGCTTGTACAGGCCGTTGTCGAGACAGACCACGTCGCGCGGCGACAGCTCGCGGCGCACGTCGGCGACCAGCCGCTGCGGCGCCATCGGGAAGCGGTCGTCGGAGGTGCGTTCGGCGAGTTGCTCCAGCAGCGCCGCGCGGACCCGGTCGAAATAGCCGAAGTCCCAGTGCGCTTGCGGCTGCAGCGCCTCGCTCAGGCGCCAGACCGAATGGGCGATGTCGCCGATCACCTCGATCTGCGGGAAATACACCGCATCGACCTCGGCCGCGGCGTAGTTGACGTGGATCACCGTGCGCCGGCCTTCGCGCATGAAGAACGGCGGTTTCTCGATCACGTCGTGGCCGATGTTGACGATGCAGTCGGCCGCGTCGATCGCGCGGTGGACGAAGTCGTGGTCCGACAGCGCCGCGTTGCCGAGCCACAGCGGCCCTTCCTCGTCGAGCACGCCCTTGCCCATCTGGGTGGTGAAGTAGGGGATGCCGAGCTTGGCGACGAATTGTTCGAGGGTCTTGGACGTGGTCTTGCGGTTGGCGCCGGCGCCGACCATCAGGATCGGGTGGCGGGCCTGGGCGATGGCCTGCGCGGCGCGCTCGATGGCCTTGTCCTCGGCCACCGGGCGGCGCGAGAACGAGGCCGGGATCAGCCGCGCCTGGGTCGGATCGCCGGCGATGTCCTGCGGCAGTTCCAGGTGGGTCGCGCCGGGGCGCTCTTCCTCGGCGCGGCGGAAGGCCTCGCGCACGCGCGCCGGGATGCTGTCGGCGGCGACGATCTGGCGGGTGTACTTGGTCAGCGGACGCATCGTGTCGACCACGTCGACGATCTGGAAATGGCCCTGCTTGCTGGTCTTTATGGGTTTTTGCCCGGTGATCATCAGCATCGGCATGGCGCCGAGCTGGGCATAGGCCGCGGCGGTGACCAGGTTGGTGGCGCCCGGGCCGAGGGTCGACAGGCAGACGCCGGCCTTGCCGGTCAGGCGGCCGTAGGTCGCGGCCATGAAGCCGGCGGCTTGTTCGTGGCGGGTGAGGACGAGCTCGATCGTCGAGGTGCGCAGCGATTCGAGCAGGTCGAGGTTCTCTTCGCCGGGAATGCCGAACACGTACTGCACGCCTTCGGCTTCGAGCGCGGCGACGAAGAGGTCGGACGCCTTGGTCATGCGGAACTCCGGGGACGGAAACGCAGGACCGCAAGGATCGCGCAAACCACGTGAGCGAGGGGCGACGGTGGTGGAACGGTGCGGGCCGGCGGGCGCTGTGGCCCGATCCGGAAAAGCGCTGGCGCGCTCTTGTGGGAGGGCCTTCAGGCCCGACGCTCTTCGGTCGATTCGCGGCGATCCGCAACAAAAGCGTCGGGCCTGAAGGCCCTCTCACGAAAGCCTGAGGCATAGCAAATGCCGGGGTGTTTGTGGGAGGGGCTTCAGCTCCGACGCTCTTCTGTCGTATGTCGCGAACTGAAACGAAAGCATCGGGCCTGAAGGCCCTCCCACGAGAGTGAAGGCCCTCACACGACCGTAGATGGATCAGTCTTCGCGCGGCTCGACCCGCACCCGGATCTGGCCGTCCTGCACGCGCGCGCTCAGGCGGTCCCCCGGCGCGGCGTCGAGCACGCTGCGCACCACCCGGCCGTCGTCGTGCTGGACGATGGCGTAGCCGCGCGCGACCGTCGCCAGCGGGCTCACCGCTTCCAGCGAGCGCGCCAGCCCGCGCAGGCGCAACGCATCGCCGTGCAGGCGCCGGGCCAACGCCGCGCGCGGGCGCGGCGCCAGCGCGGCCAGGCGCTCGCGCAGGCGGGCGATGCACCGCTGCGGATGGTGCGCGCGCAGCACCGCGTCGCTGTGGCGCAGGCGCGCGGTCTCGCGTTCGATGCGCAGGCGCCAGGCCTGTTCGAGCCGGCGCAGCGCGTCCTGCTGGCGGTTGCGCAGCGCCGCCAGACGCGCCTGCGGGCGCAGCGCGCTCAAGCGCAGGCCGGCGCGGTCGGTGCGCTGCATCGCCTGGCGCAGGCGCTGGCTGTGCAGGTTCCCCAGGCGCGCATCCAGCACGCGCAAGCGGTGCAGCAGATCGTCGCGCTGCGGCACCAGCAACTCGGCAGCCACCGAAGGCGTGGGCGCGCGCACGTCGGCGGCGAAGTCGGCGAGGGTGAAGTCGGTCTCGTGGCCGATGGCGGAAACCACCGGCACGTCCGACGCGGCGATGGCGCGCGCCAGCCGCTCGTCGTTGAACGCCCACAGGTCTTCCAGCGAACCGCCGCCGCGGGCGAGGACGATCACGTCGTAACGCTGCGCGGCCTGGGCGCGCTGCAGCGTCGCCACGATCTTCTCGGCCGCGCCGTCGCCCTGCACCGGCACCGGCAGCACCTCGGCCTGGGCCAGCGGGAAGCGCCGGGCGAGCACGCTGAGCACATCGCGCACGGCTGCGCCGCTGGGCGAGGTGATGATCGCGATGCGTTCGGGGAAGCGCGGCAGTTCGCGCTTGCGCTCGCGGTCGAACAGGCCCTCGGCGGCGAGTCGCGCCTTGAGCTCCTCGAACGCGCGGCGCAGCGCGCCTTCGCCGGCCTCTTCCATGTGGTCGAGCACCAGCTGGTAGTCGCCGCGCGCTTCGTACAGGGTCAGCCGGCCGCGCGCGAGCACGCGCAGGCCTTCGCGCGGGACGAACTTCAGCCAGCTGCTCTTGGGCTTGAACATCGCGCAGCGGACCTGGGCGCGCGCGTCCTTGAGGGTCATGTACAGATGGCCCGAGGACGGCCGCGACAGATTGCCCAGCTCGCCCTCGACCCAGATCAGCGGGAAGGTGTCCTCGAGCAGGTCGCGGGCCAGGGTGTTGAGCTGGCTGGGGGTGAGGACTTCGTCGGGGGAACTGGGGGGCATGAGCGAGCGATGGCGGCGCCAGCCGCCCGGAGCGAAACAGTTGCGCCGATGTTAACCCGTCCCGCCACGGACTTCCGCGGCAGGCTTTGCCGAGTCGGATCGGAAGGCATCGGGCCTGAAGGCCCTCCCGCGACAGCCGAGCCCTTATGCCAGGGCCAAGCCCTTGTGGGAGGGCCTTCAGGCCCGACGCCTTTCGGCCCGATCGCCCTGTGGCCCAAGCCTCCCGCCGCGTCAGCCCCGCTTCACCCCCGCCGCACCTGCGCCCACCGCCCCGGCGCTACAATGCGGCCCATGAATTCCGACGCCGTCCTGCCTTGCTCCGTCCCCGATTTCGGCCCCTTGCCGCGCCGCCTGACCCGCAGCGTCGCCATCGGCGGCGTCCAGGTCGGCGGAGGCGCGCCGGTGGTGGTGCAGTCGATGACCAACACCGACACCGCCGACGTCGCGTCCACCACCAAGCAGGTCGCCGAACTGTGGCGCGCCGGTTCCGAATTGGTGCGCGTCACCGTCAATACCGTCGAGGCCGCCGCGGCGGTGCCGCGGATCGTCGACAAGCTGGCGATGATGGGCATCGAAGTGCCGATCATCGGCGACTTCCACTACAACGGCCATCAGCTGCTGAGCGCCGAGCCGGCCTGCGCCGAAGCCCTGGGCAAGTACCGCATCAACCCCGGCAACGTCGGCTTCGGCAAGAAGAAGGACAGCCAGTTCGCGACCCTGATCGAGTTCGCGATCAAGTACGCCAAGCCGGTGCGCATCGGCGCCAACTGGGGCTCGCTCGACCAGGCGCTCGCCGCCCAGCTGATGGACGAAAACGCCAACCGCGTCGAACCCTGGGACGCCGGCCGGGTGCTGCGCGAGGCGCTGATCCGTTCGGCCCTGGATTCGGCCGCGCGCGCGGTCGAACTGGGCCTGCCGGCCGAGCGCATCGTGCTCAGCGCCAAGGTCAGCGGCGTGCAGGAGTTGATCGCGGTGTATCGCGAACTGGCCTCGCGCGGCGACTACGCGCTGCACCTGGGCCTGACTGAGGCCGGCATCGGCAGCAAGGGCATCGTCGCGTCCAGCGCCGCGCTCGGCGTGCTGCTGCAGGAAGGCATCGGCGACACCATCCGCATCTCGCTGACGCCCGAGCCGGGCCAGGCGCGCAGCAACGAGGTCATCGTCGCCCAGGAACTGCTGCAGACCATGGGCCTGCGCGCGTTCACCCCGATGGTCACCGCGTGTCCGGGCTGCGGCCGCACCACCAGCACCTTCTTCCAGGAACTGGCGCAGACCGTGCAGGAGCACGTGCGCGCGAAGATGCCGGAGTGGAAGATCACCCATCCCGGCGCCGAGAACCTGACCCTGGCGGTGATGGGCTGCGTGGTCAACGGTCCCGGCGAATCGCGCCACGCCAACATCGGCATTTCGCTGCCGGGCACCGGCGAGGCGCCGTCGGCGCCGGTGTTCGAGGACGGCGAGAAGACCGTGACCCTGCGCGGCGAGAACATCGCCCGCGAATTCGTCGCCCTGATCGACGGCTATGTCGAGCGCCGCTACGGCGTGCCGGCGGCCGGCGGAGCGGCGTGAGCGAGGACCCGCGCGCGGACGCCGCGCCGCCGCGTTCCGCCGCGGCGAGCGCGGAAAGCCCGCACCCGCAAGGCCCGCGCTCGCAAGAGCAGCGTGCCGCGCGCCGCCGCGGCGCCGACGACAGCGCATTCGAACAGGAGGCGCGCTTCGGCGCGGCGCTGCTGCGCCACCACGGCTGGACCCTGCTGCTGGTGTTCGCCGGACTGCTGCTGCCGCTGTGGGCCTTCGCCGAACTGGCCGACGACATCCACCGCCAGGAGTCGCTGGTGTACGACGTGCCGGTGCTGGAATACGCGCACGGCCTGTCGCGGCACAGCCTGGACCTGTTCTTCAGCGTGATCGCCAAGCTCGGCTACCAGTGGGGCGTGGTGCCGTTCGACATCGTGCTGGTGATCGCGCTGACGGTCACGCGGCGTTTCCGCGAGGCCAGCTACGCGGCGATCGCGCTCGGCGGTTCGGGCTTGCTCAACATCGCCGCCAAGCAGTTCTTCGCGCGCGAGCGGCCGTCGCTGTGGGAGTCGATCGCGCCGGAGCACAACTACAGTTTTCCCAGCGGCCACGCGATGGGCTCGATGACGCTGGCCGCGGTGCTGATCCTGCTGTGCTGGCCGACGCGCTGGCGTTGGCTGGTGGTGGCCTCGATGGTTCCGTTCACGGTCCTGGTGGGTTTCTCCCGCCTGTACCTCGGCGTGCATTACCCCTCCGACATCCTCGCCGGCTGGGCGGTGGCCACGGCCTGGGCGGTCGCGGTGTACCTGCTGGTCTATCGCGGCGGCGTGCGGCGGCCGTGGCAGGCGCGCGAAGGCTGAGCGCGGCGGCCCGCGCGCGGCCGTTCGCCCGCGCGGTTACGCGCACGAACGATCCGGCGCCGAGACTGGTTTAGCCAAGTGAAGTTGCAGCGCCGCAACACGCCGGCGGCGAACCTGTAACCAAATGCGATTTGTGCGCGAGGTCACGCCGAAATTCCGCCGGCTCGCGCAGTGTGGCCGTGGGCAGGAGGTTCGGTCCGCGCGGCGACGCCGCGCGGCACGGTGGCAGGAGCGATCGGCCGGTGCGTCCGCACGACGCGCCGGTTCACGGACGACGCTCGATCACGGCGATCCCTCCCGGCCCGCCCCCGGAACCGCGACCTGCCTGTTGACAGGGGACAGGCGTGCAGCGGCTTCTTCGCGAACGATACGTGGAGGACCACCCGATGCCCAACGCAAAGAACCGGCTGACCATCGCCATCGCCCTCGGACTGAGCGGCCTGACCGCGCTCGCCGCGGCCGCCGCCGCCGGCGGCCTGAACCGGCCCGCGGCCAGCGCCGACGCGTCGGTCGGCGGCGCGCCCGCGCCGCAACGCGCGGCCCCGGCCGATTCCGCCGGCCAACGCTATGTCGTGCTGTACCAAGAGGCGCCGCTGAGCGTCTACAACGGCGAAGTCGCCGGGCTGGCGGCGCCGCAGCGCGTGGCCGGCGCGCAGAACGCCAACAGCGCCGCGGCGCGCATCGCCGGCGGCGGCAACGCCCGCATCGACGTGCGCGGCGCCCAGGCGAGCAGGTATCTGAACTATCTCGACAACGTCCAGCGCAACCACGAGCGCAGCATCAACGCCGCGCTCGGGCGCACGCTCAAGGTCGAGCGGCGCCTGCGCCATGCGGTCAACGGCGCGGTGGTGCGGATGAGCGCGAGCGAGGCCGCGCGCGTGGCCAAGCTGCCCGGCGTGGCGCTGGTGCAGGCCAGCCGCGACTATCCGCTCGACACCGACGTCGGCCCGCAGCTGATCGGCGCGCCGGCGCTGTGGAACGCCAAGCCGACCCAGTGGCGCGGCGAAGGCGTGGTGGTCGGCATCCTCGACACCGGCATCAACTTCGGCAGCCCGGCGTTCGCCGCGATCGACGACAGCGGTTACCGCCACGTCAATCCGAACGGCGCCGGCCAGTACCTGGGCACCTGTGCGCCCGGCGGCGTCGACGAAGGCCGCTGCAACGACAAGCTGATCGGCGGCTGGGACTTCGTCTGCGGCGAGCCGGCCAACATGTGCGGCCAGCCGGGCATCCGCGAGGAACCGGGCTTCGGCGACACCAACGGCCACGGCAGCCACACCGCCTCGACCTCGGCCGGCAACGCCTGGACCGCCAACTACAAGGGCCGCGACATCCGCATCTCCGGCGTCGCCCCGCACGCCAACATCGTCGCCTACGACATCTGCTACACCGACGCCGCCGGCCAGGGCTGGTGCCCGGATTCGGCCGCGCTGGCGGCGATCGACCAGGCCGTCGTCGACGGCGTGGACGTGATCAACTACTCCATCGGCGGCGGCGGCGAGCCCTGGGGCGAAGCGGTATCGCTGGCCTTCCTCAACGCCTCCGACGCCGGCATCTTCATCGCCGCTTCGGCCGGCAACAGCGGTCCGGACCCGAGCACCAACGGCCACCAGCAGCCGTGGGTCTCCACCACCGCGGCGAGCACCCACGGCCGCGGCACCTTCGCCACGCTGCTGCAGATCACCGGGCCCGGCACGGTGCCGTCCGACCTGCAGGCGGTGCAGCTCAACGACGGCAGCGGCGGCGTTTCGCTGACCGCGTCGATTCCGCCGAACACGCCGGTGCGGATCAGCGCCGGCATCGACAGCGCCGACGACGGCTGCGCGGGCTTCGCCCCCGGCGCGTTCGCCAACGCCATCGCGGTGGTGCGGCGCGGCACCTGCAACTTCTCGATCAAGGTCAACAACGCCGCCGCCGCCGGCGCGATCGCGGTGGTGATCGCCAACAACCAGGCCACCGGGGTGACGCCGAGCGTGCCGGGCACCACGGTGCCGGCGTTCGCGGCGGCGCAGGACGACAGCAACGCCTTGCGCGATTTCGCCGCCGGCAACGGCAATACCTCGACCGGCGGCATCGGCTTCCCGCCGACGCCGGTGCCGAACACGCCCGACCTGATCGCCGATTTCAGCTCGCGCGGCCCGGGCGGGTTCAACCTGATCAAGCCCGACGTGGCCGCGCCCGGCGTCAGCGTGCTGGCGGTGTTGGCCGGCACCACGATCGGCGGCAGCGAGAACCTGGTCGGCCTGCTCAGCGGCACTTCGATGGCGTCGCCGCACCAGGCCGGCTCGGCGGCGCTGCTGCGCCAGGCGCGTCCGAACTGGACCGCCGCGGAGATCAAGTCGGCGCTGATGATGACCGCCAGGGAAGGGATGCTGCTCGAGGACGGCGTGACCGCGGCCAATCCGTTCGACACCGGCTCGGGCCGGATCCAGGTCGATCAGGCGGTGAAGTCCGGGCTGGTGCTCAACGAGACCACGGCGCGTTACCGCGCGGCCGATCCGGCCGCCGGCGGCGATCCGGCCCAGCTCAACCTGGCCAGCATGCAGCAGCAGGACTGCAAGCGTTCGTGCACCTTCCAGCGCAGCTTCCGCCACGCCCAGGGCGCGTTGCCGGAACTGTGGCTGGCGCAGGTCGAGGGCGTGGACGGCATCGCGTTCCCGCCGGTGTTCGTCTCGGCGCCGGGCAGCAAGACCCCGGTCAGCGTGTTCGTGTTCAGCCGCAAGTACGCGGCCGACGGCAGCTGGCATTTCGGCAAGCTGCAGCTCAAGCCGTTGCTGGGCCGCAAGTCGCCGAGCCTGCATCTGCCGATCGCGGTGTCGGTGCCGGCGCCGACGGCGGCTGCGGTTGCGGCAGCGGCAGCGCCGAAGGCGGTGCGCACCGACCGCCTCGGCGCCAGGCCGGTGGAACCGGAGCGCAGCGCGCGTTGAGCCGGGTCGCGACCGACCCTTCGCGGGTCGGTCGCGATTCCGCAATCGCGTTTGCGTCAACCCAACGCCGGGCCCCGTGCGGGCCCGGCGTTTTCATAGGCGTCGGTCAGGTGCGGGCGACGGGAGCGGAGCGCGCGGCGATCCGACGCGCCGCGTGCGCGCACGGCGGTGCGGGAGCGGCGAAAAGGAAACGGCGAACCGGGAGCGGTGCGCGACGCGCGGCTACCACTCGCGCCACGGTTCGGTCGGATCGTCCTGGCCGCGCAGCGCGCCGATGCCGGCCAGGGCGCTGCGCACCAGTTCGCACAGGCCTTCGCGCTGGTCGGTCTCGATCAGGTTGTAGCGGCAGCGCGCGTTGAGCGCGTTGAGCGCGCGCACGGCCTGTTCGACCGCGGCGCGCGCGCTGCGGTCCAGTTGCGCGGGGGAGGGCACGCGCTCGCCGTCGCCGACCGCGTTGCGCAGCGCGGCGAGCAAGGCGTCGATGACGCGTTCGCATTCGTCGATCTCGGCCGCGCCGTAGCCGGCGTCGGCGCCGTCCTGGGCCAGGTCTTCCATGTAGCTGCGCATGCCGTCGAGGATCTCGTGCTTGAGTTCGACGTAATCGTTGGTCTCCACCTGCACCCCGCTGCCTCCTCGTCGCCGCCGCGCCGTGCGCGCCCCGCGCGACGACCGGAACGCGAGTCTAGCCGCGCGACATTGCAGGCGAAGGAAACCGCGCCGTGCCGGCGTCGCGGCCGCGTTGTGACCGCCATCGCCGCTTCGCCGATCCGTACGCGCCGGCGCTTGACGGCGGCGCATGCGGCGGCTCCGAGAGCGCGCCGCCGACGCCGCGCCGGCGCTTGCTAGACTGGCCGGCGTCGGTCGCCCGCATCGCGCGGGCGGCCGCGCAAGCCCCGTTTGGAAGCCGACCGCGCCCGTCGCGCCCGTCATCGTCCGGACACCGCCGTGCAAAGACCTCCGACTCCCGTCAACGAAGCCCAGCGCCTGCAGGCGCTGCGCAGCTACGACATCCTCGACACCCCGCCGGAGCGCGACTTCGACGACCTGGTGGCGATCGCCGCGGCGGTGTGCGACGCGCCGATCGCGCTGGTCAGCCTGATCGACGAGCAGCGCCAGTGGTTCAAGGCCCGCACCGGCCTGGCCGCGACCCAGACGCCGCGCGAACTGGCGTTCTGCGCCCACGCGATCCTGCGTCCGGACCAGACCCTGGTGGTGCCCGACGCGCGCGACGACGCGCGCTTCGCCGGCAATCCGCTGGTGCTCGACGATCCCAACATCCGCTTCTACGCCGGCGCGCCGCTGGTGACGCCGGAGGGCCACGCGCTGGGCACCCTGTGCGTGATCGACACCAAGCCGCGCGACCTCGCCGACAAGCAGCACCAGGCGCTGACCGCGCTGTCGCGGCAGGCCTCGCGGGCGATGGAACTGCGCCGGGTGAGCCGCGCGCTGGCGCGGCAACTGCAGGAGAGCGAGTGGTACGAGCATCGCCTGCTGCAATACCAGTCCGAACTGGAGGCGAGCAACGCGGCGCTGGAGGCCAGCAATGCCGACCTGGCCGCGTTGACCCGCACCGATCCGCTGACCGGCCTGCCCAACCGGCGCGCGTTCGCATTGGCGCTGGAGCAGGCGGTGGCGCGCAGCCACGCGGCCGCGCCGCTGCAGGTGGCGGTGCTCGACATCGACCACTTCAAGACCATCAACGACGTCCACGGCCACGCCGAGGGCGACCGGGTGCTGCTTGCGGTCGCCGACGCGCTGCGGTTGTACGCGCCGGGGCCGGGCAGCGTGGCGCGCTACGGCGGCGAGGAGTTCCTGCTGCTGTTCGAGGCGCCGCAGCCGCAGGCGCAGCTGCAATGCGAGTTCGTGCGCGAGGCGATCGCCAATTTGCCGCTGGGCCTGCCGCTGACGGTGAGCATCGGTCTGGCCGCGTATCGCACCGGCGAGGAACCCGCGGCGACCTTCGCCCGCGCCGACCAGGCGCTGTACGCGGCCAAGCGCGGCGGGCGCAACCGGGTGGTGCTGGCCGAGTCGGAGTGAGCGGTGCGCCGCAGCGGCGGCTTTGGACTGGTCGCGGCGGAGTGCGGCGAAAGGCGTCCGGTCGGCGGCTTCGTTAGCCGGTGGGTGGGGCTTTCGCCGCGGCACGGTGTTGCTCAGTGGGAGGGCCTTCAGGCCCGACGCTCTTCGCTCAGGTCATCGCGATCCGAGCGAAGAGCGTCGGGCCTGAAGGCCCTCCCACAGATTCAGCCCGTCGGGCCTGAAGGCGGGCTCGCAGGTTCAATGCATCGGGCCGGTAAACCCTCCCGCAAGGTTCAGCGGTAGATCCGCTCGCGTTCGGCCTGCAAGCGCTGGCGCAGGTACTCGTCGCGGGTCAACCCGCCCGGAATCTGCTGCATCGCCATCGTTTCGGCGACGATCCGCGCTTCGCTGCGTTTGTAGGCCTGGAACTTCGGATCGCGCGCCTGCTGCTCGACGAAGGCCTGTTCGTGCTGCGCGGCCTGGCTGCGGTAGCGCTGCGCCAGTTGCTGCACCAGCAGCGCCTGGCGCGCTTCGTCGGGCACGGTGGCGCGGATCAGGCCCACGCGCAGCAGCATGGTCTCGCCGGCCGACAGTTCGTCGGCCTGCTCGTAGCGGTCGATCTGCGCCTGCAAGGCCTGCGCCCGCCGCTCGCGTTCGGCCGGCCCCAGCGCGGCGGCATCGCGGAAGAAGCGCTTGGCCTCGTCCTGGAACTGCCGGCGTTGCTGGAAGCGCCGGCCTTGCGGCGTGGCGAGCATCGCGTGCACGCCGGAGCCTGCTTCCGCGGCGGACGCGGCGCCGGCGTCGCCGCCGGCCTGCGCGGTCGCCGCGGCGCGGCTGGAGGAAAACGGCCACGAGCCCAGGCTGACCGCCGCGGCGAGCGCCGCGGCGGTCAGGGCCAGGCCCAGCATGAGAGTGTTTCGCTTCATGCCGCGTCGCCGGTCAGATCAGCTGGTCCACCAGCCAGTACAGGAAGTTGAAGGGCTTGGCCTTGTCGGCCGCATCGCTGGTTTCGCTGGCGTCGAGCACCTTGCCGTTGCCGTCGAGCACCGAGTCGATGAAGTTCTTCAGTTCCAGGTTCTGCGCCTGCACGTCGCCGTTCTTGAAGTCGACGATGGTGGTGCAGTGGCTTTCGTTGAGCGCGCGGTACTGCGGGAAGTAGCCGCCGAAGTTGTCCAGGCCGTTGAGGCGCGCGGACAGGCGCTGGGTGTCGGTGCCCCACTTGGCGTGGATCAGCGCTTCCTTGGCCGCCTGGTTCGGCGCCTGAGCGATGTCGTCGTGGAAACGCTCGTACGAGTACGACGAGTAGTTCAGGTCCTGCCAGAAGTGGGTGTGGCCGAGGCGGTCGCCGGTGTGCTTGCTCGACAGCGCCGGGTAGATCGAACCCAGTTCGTTGAGGTCCATCTGCGGCAGGCCGGCGGCGAGGAAGGCCAGCGGGCCGTTGGGCGCGTCCAGGCCCCACACGTCGCGGATCTTGGTCATCAGCGGCTGCGAGGGATATTCGGCCGGGTTGGCGTTCTTCGGGGTCGGGAAGATCGGGCCGGAGTCGTCGATCAGGAAGCCCTGGGTCGGCGCGACGTCGGTGCGGAAGGTGTCGTAGGAGATCAGGCTGCCGGCGCCGCCGGCGCTGCAGCCGGTGTTGAGCATCTGGCCCGGGCGCGGCAGGTTGTCCTTGAGCCAGGCGATGATCGCGCGGGTGTTGCGCAGGCCGTTGTGGTGCCACACCAGCGGCGGCTTCTGCCCGCTCGGATCGTCGTACACCGCGACCTTGTCGCCGCTGTAGATGTCGCCGGTGCAGTACGGCACGTAGACCATGTTCCAGCCCTGGGTCTTGACCGCGTCGAACGGGCTCACGCGGGTCACGAACGGGCTGACCAGGCTGGCGCCGGGATTGAGCAGCTTCATGTAGTCGTCGGGCACGCCGTTGGGATTGCGCGCGCCGCGCACGCCGGTGGCGCCGGTGCAGCTGGCGTAATCCCAGCACGCGCCGCCGCCTTCCATGTAGATGATGGTGTTGGTGGTGTCGGGAACGCGGTTGACGAAGATCTTGTACGGCGAACCGTTGCCGCAGATGGCGCCGGTCTCGGCCGGCAGCTGCACGGTCTGCCACTGGTAATAGGCGCCCGGGTCGAAGCCGCTGGCGCGGCCCGCGTCGGCGCTCAGCAGCGGGTACTGGCCGGTGCGCTGCTTGGGCTGCACCTTGTTGTCGGGCTTGGGCGGGGACACCAGGTTCTTCAGGGTCTGGAAGAACCCGTAATCGCCCTGTTCGGCCTGCGAAGGCAGGCTGGAAAACGCGACGGCGCCGCCCATCAGGGCGACGGCGACGTAACGGCTCAATGCGGCCATGAACTCTCTCTCCTGTGATCGTCATGAAGGCAGAGCGAAACGCGCATCCGGCGCGTGCTAGGGCGTGCGCGCGGCCGGTTCCTCTCCGTACTGCTGCGTCTGGATAACGGTGGGGAGATGACGGGTCAATCGGCGCCGGCGGGGTTTTTCGACCGTGGACCAGATTGGCCGCGAATGTGGCCGCGGGTGGCCGTTTTTGCCCCGATAGCGGTCACGCAACCGGGTCCGCCGGGCGAGCGGTCGTGCGCTGCAACATGTGACCGGGTTCGATGAATGCGTCGATGTGCCCGCGGTCAAGCGCGCGTTGTGACGTCGAGAATCCGCGCGGCGCCGCCTGCGGCCGCGGCTTGGGTGCAGGCCGGGTCGATGCTGGCGCGTAGCGAATCTAGCTGGCGCCGGAGAGCGTCGGCGGCCATGCGAGGAGCGCCGTCGCAGTCGAAGAAATAGTGCGTAAAAAGAGTGCTGAAATTACGTGCCGCTAGGTGATTTTTAGCTGTCTTTTTGCTCATTGGAGCGCTGTTGGCGCGTCGATATAATCGCCGCCTTTCCACCGCCCGTTGCGCCATGATCGTCGACAAAGCGCCCTTGCTCGCCCTCGCCCTCGCAGCGATGTGCCTCCCGCTCGATTCCCTCGCGGCGCCGCCCGATCGCGAAAGCCTGCCGGACTTCGTCTGCGGCGCGCTGGACAAGATCTACTTCGATCCGGTCAAGGCCAAGGCCCTGTGCAAGGCGGCGCGCGAGACGGGCAAGTCCCCGGAATTCGTGCAGGCCGCTCCGGCCGACCAGGCCAGGCAACTGACCCAGGCGCTGCGCAACCGCAGCCACGACAAGCATTTCTACGTGGGCATTCCGAAGCCGGCCGGTACCGCTTCGGCCGTCCCGCCAACGGCCACGGCGCCGGCGCTGCCCGCCGACGCGAACGGCGGTTGGGTCGAAGTGCGCATCCTTCCGGGCCAGATCGGCTACGTGAAGTGGACCCAGCACGTCGCCGACGACGCCGCCTTCGCCAAGATCACCGCGGCGCTGCAGTTCCTCAGCGGCGTCAAGGCGCTGGTGTTCGACATCAGCCGCGACGGCGGCGGCGACGGCCGCGCCAACGGCTTCGTCTACCAGCATCTTTTCCAGGACGAGGCCTATCAGGGGTTGCTGCAGAAGAAGTGCAAGGGCGAGACGGCCTGGAAGAACGGCGAGGTGCCTTATCACTATTCGCCGGCGCCCAAGTTCTACCGGACCCCGGTCTACATCCTGGTGTCGGAGAAAACCGGCTCGGCCGCCGAGTACTTCGCGCTGATCGGCCAGGACAGCGGACGGGCCACCGTCCTGGGCACGACCACCGCGGGCGCGGGCAATCCGGTCGCGCAGATCGCCACCGACGACTACGTCGCCTATATCCCGAACTGCGAGATCCGGACCCGCTCCGGCAGGAGCATCGAAGGCGTGGGCGTGGTGCCCGACGTCGTGTTGAAGTCCGACGACCGGGTGCAGGAAGCGCTGGCGTTCGTGCGCCAGGATCTGGCCCGCAAGTCCGCCGCCGGCGCTCCTTGATCGCGCGCGGCGGCGCCTATTCGCCCGGCGCCGCCCCCGCGGTGGCCGCCGCCGATGCCTTCTTGCGCGCCAGCAGCGCCTCGCGATGGGCGATGTACGCGTTCGAGCCGAGGATGATCGCTGCGCCGATCACCGTGTAGCGGTCCAGCGTCTCGTGGAACCACAGCCAGCCGGCGACCGACACCAGCGGCAACTGCACGAAGCTGATCGGCGTCAGCGCCGAGACTTCGCCGAGCTTGAGCGCATGCGTCCACAGCACCTGGCCGCCGGTGCCGAACACGCCGGCGGCGACGATCCAGACCCAGGCGACGCCCTGCGGCCACTGCCACACGAACAGCGCGGGAATCAGCGACATCGGCACCCAGAACGCGTAGGTGTACAGGACGATGGTGTTGGCCGAGTCGATCCGGGACAGTTGCTTGATCTGGATCGAGATCACCCCGCCGAGCACCGCCGCGGCCAGCGCGGCGAGGCTGTCGACCGAGAACTCGGTCGAGCCCGGGCGCACGATCACCAGCACGCCGAGGAAGCCGGCGGCGACCGCCGCCCAGCGCCGCGCGCGCACCTGTTCGTGCAGGAACAGCGCCGCGGCGATGGTGACGAAGATCGGGGTGGAGTAGGTCAGCGAGATCGCCTGCGCCAGCGGCAGGTGGCCGATCGCCCAGAACCCGCACAGCATCGACACCATGCCGATCGCGCAGCGCACGAAGTACTTGGGCAGCTGGCGCGTGCGCAGTTCGGCGCGGCGCGCGCTCAGCAGCAGCGGCAGCACCGCCATCAGCCCGAACAGGTTGCGGAAGAACGCGACTTCGAAGGTGTGCAGCGATTGCGAGGCCAGGCGGATGGCGATGGCCATGATGCCGAAGCTCAGCGTGCTTGCCAGCATCAGGCCGGCGGCGCGCATCGGCTGGGTGGTGGAGGCGGCGGGCGCGCCGGCGCTCACCAGCGCGCGCCGACGATGCGCGGTTCGGGTTCGATCGCCACCCCGAAGCGCTCGCGCACCGAGTCGGCGATGCGGCGGGCGAGGTCGAGCAGTTGCGCGCCGCTGGCGCCGCCGTGGTTGACCAGCACCAGCGCGTGCGCGGCGGACACGCCGGCGTCGCCGTCGCGGTGGCCCTTCCAGCCGCAGCCGTCGATCAGCCAGGCGGCCGAGAGCTTGCGGGTGGCTTCGCTGTCGCCGCGGAACGCCGGCATCGACGGGTACTGCGCCAGCAGCGCCTGCGCCTGCGCCGCCGGCACGATCGGGTTCTTGAAGAAACTGCCGGCGTTGCCGAGCACGGCCGGGTCGGGCAGCTTGCGGCGGCGGATGGCGACGACCGCGTCGGCGATGTCGCGCGGCGTCGGCGCGCTCACCCCGCGCGCGGCCAGTTCCTCGCCGATGCCGGCGTAGTCGAGCTTGGGCGCGGCGTGGCGCGGCAATGCGAATTCGACCGCGGCGATCAGGTAGCGGTCGGCCTCGCGCTTGAACCGGCTGTCGCGGTAGCCGAAGGCGCAGGCGGCGTTGTCGAAGCGGTGCCACTGGCCGGTGCCCGGCTCGTAGGCCTCGACCGCATGCACGAACTCGCGCACTTCCACGCCGTAGGCGCCGATGTTCTGGATCGGGCAGGCGCCGACGGTGCCGGGGATCAGCGCCAGGTTCTCGAGCCCGGCGTAGCCTTGCTCCAGCGACTGCATCACCAGCCCGTGCCAGGGCACGCCGGCATCGGCGCGCAGGATCGCGCGCTCGCCGTCGTCGTCCAGCACCCGCACCTGGCGGCCGCTGAGTTCGAGCACCGCGCCGTCGGGATCGCCGGCGAACAGCAGGTTGCTGCCGCCGCCGATGGCCAGGGCGAGGCCTTCGCGCAGCGGCGGCGCGGCCAGCGCCTCGGGCAGGGCGCGGGCGTCGTCGACCGACACCAGCCACGGCGCGCGCGCGGCGACGCCGAAGGTATTGCGGGTTTGCAGCGGCGCATCGCGCACGATGCGGACGTTCGGGCTCATGCGCGCGCGGACTTCGGGTTGGGGGCGGAAAGCGGAATGACGGCGGCTCGCTGCGGGCTCGGGCGGTGACGGGTCGGCGCGGGCTCGCGCCGATTCAAATCTGCGGCGGCACGTGGCCGCGGCTGGGAGCTTCCTTGCGCCGGCGGATCGCGTCGACGCATTCGCCGATCAGCGCCGGGCCGCGGTAGACCAGGCCCGAATAGACCTGCACCAGGCTCGCGCCGGCGGCCATCTTGGTGACCGCGTCGGCGCCGCTGAGGATGCCGCCGACGCCGATCATGGGAATGTGCTCGGGCAGGCGCGTGCGCATCCGCCGCAGCACCGCGGTGGCCTGGGCCATCAGCGGCCGGCCCGACAGCCCGCCGGCCTCGCCCGCGTGCGCGCTGCGTTCCACGCCTTCGCGCGCGACCGTGGTGTTGGTGGCGATCACGCCGTCGACCTGCAGCTCGGCCAGCACCCGGCTGGCGGCCTCGATGTCGTCGTCGGACAGGTCCGGGGCGATCTTGACCAGCATCGGCACGCGCCGGCCCTCGCGCGCGGCGAACGTTTCCTGCGCCTCGCGCAGGTTGCCGATCAGCCGGCGCAGCGACTGCTCTTCCTGCAATTCGCGCAGGCCCGCGGTGTTGGGCGAGGAGATGTTGACGGTGATGTAGTCGGCCAGCGGATAGACCCGTTCCAGGCAGTGCAGGTAATCGCGCTCGGCCTGGTCGTTGGGGGTGTCCTTGTTCTTGCCGATGTTGATGCCGAGCAGGCCGCCGCCGCGGCGGCGCGCCTTGGACACGTTGCGCACCAGCGCGTCGACGCCTTCGTTGTTGAAGCCCAGGCGGTTGATCACCGCTTGCTGCTCGGGCAGGCGGAACATGCGCGGACGCGGATTGCCCTGCTGCGCGCGCGGGGTCACGGTGCCGATCTCGACGAAGCCGAAACCCAGCGCCAGCAGGGCGTCGATGTGGGCGCCGTTCTTGTCCAGGCCGGCGGCCAGGCCGACCGGGTTGGGAAAACTCAGGCCCAGCACCTTGGTCGGCAGCGGCTTGGGCGCGCGCGCCACCAGCGGATTGAGGCCGCTGCGATAAGCCGTTTCCAGCGCGGAGAGGCCGAGGCCGTGGGCTCGTTCGGCATCCAGTCCGAACAAAAAGGGGCGGGCGAGGCTATACACGAGTTCGTTGCGGGCCGCTCGGACGGGGAACGCCGATTATCGCCCAATCGATACCGCCCGGGCGAGCGCGAGCGAACGGTTCGTACGCAGATCGTGGGCGTGGCGGCGGATCGGCCGCGGCGACCGCCGCAGCGGCTGCGTTGCGGCCGTACCCGGCGGGCGGCGCCCGCGCGGGAACCGCGCCGGCCGCGGCCGGCGCGGCGAGGCTCAGGCTTCCGGCGCCGGGCAGTCGATCGGGCTCATGCACTGGCCGTAAGCGCGATCGCAGGCCTGGGTCTGCGCCTGGTTCTCGGCGTGCAGCAGGCAGTCCTCCCAGACCACGCGGCAACGCTCGCATTGGTCGATCTGGGCCGAGGCGGTCAGCGAAGCGGCGAATCCGAAAACGGCGACGGCCAGGGCGGCCAGGGCGGTGGGCTTGCGCAAGCTCATTGGGGTTTCTCCGGGCGGGTGGTCGGGTGGCGAAGCGCGAACGCCGCGGCGGCCGGGATCGTGGCCGGGCCGTCGTGGCGACGCGCGCGAGCATGCGGCGGCGCGGCGCGTACCCGCCCGCACGGCGCCCGCTGCGGCGAACGCAGCGGGGCAAGCGAGAGGCGGATCGTGCGCGGCCGCGGCGCGGCTCAGGGTTCGATGACGATCTGGCAGCGGTTGGCGGTGAGACAGGCGCGGTACTGCACCCAGCAGCTCGGCGTGGCGTTGGGCGTGTTGGCCTGGCACGGCAGCAACAGGTCGGTGTAGCACTGGTGGCAGCGGTCGACCGCTGCGGTCGCTCCGAGCGAAGCGGCGAAACCGAACACGGCGGCGGCGAGCGCCGCCAGGTGGGCGCGGCGGCGGCCGGCCTTCAACAAGCGCAGTTCCATGGGGTGCGTCCTATGCGTGGCGCCAGTCCATCTGGCCGGGCCACGCTAGTGGCGCCGGCCGGCACGCGGCAAGCTGCGCCGCAGCACGCCTTTCGCGCCGCGGGCGCGCTCAGTGCTGGCCGGAGAACGCCAGCAGCGCGGCGATGCCGCCGAAGAACAACACGATCACCACCACCGTCAGCACCGCGATGATCACCGACGACCAGCCCAGGATCAGGCCGCCGATGGCGAGGCCGGCGCCGTCGTAGCGTTGGGGTTCGCGACGGATCTGCCCGCGCGCGATGTGGCCGGTGACGATCGCGGCGAGGCTGCCGAGGACCGGCAGCAGGGTCCAGCCGAGGATGCCGGCGATGAGGCTGAGAATGGCCAGGACATTGGTTTCCCGGGCGGGGACTTGCATGCGGACGTTCCTTCGCTTGAGTGAAATCGGTCACAGCATACGGCCCGGGCTGCGCGCGGGCCAGGATCGGGCCGGCGCGGGGCCGGCGCGGCGGCGACGAAAAAGCCCGCGGACTCGCGCCCGCGGGCCTGGACATCGACGTCCGACGCACGCGCCGGATCAGTACTCCGGCGGCAGGCTGATCATGCAGCCGTTGGACGTCTGGCACTGCCAGAACGCGTTGACGCAGCTGTCGTAGTCGCCGCCGGCGTCGCGGCAGCCGTAGTACTCGGGCAAGCAGTGATCGCAGCCGAACCCGGCGGCGGTCGCGGTCATCGTCGCGGCGAAGCCGAACGCGGCCAGCGCGAACGCGCCCAGGCGCAGGCGGATGCTACGGTTCCGTGTGTTCACAAGACCCTCCTTCATGTGTCGCCAGTCCATCTGGCCCGCCCATGCTAGGCCGCCTGCGCCCTGCACAAACGCAACAGGCGTCGCGGTCTGCGAAGACGGCGCGGCGGCGTTTTCGCCGCACGAACGATCAGATTTCCGGCGGCTCCACCATCGGGCAGTGGTTGGCGCGCTGGCAGAACATCAAGTCGTTGCGGCAGGAGTCGTAGTCGAAACCGGCGGCGCGGCAGTCGTAGTAGCCGGCGATGCACTGCTCGCAGCGCGGAGTGGCGGCGGTCGCGGCGAGCGCGGCGGCGAAGCCGAACGCGGCCAGGGCCAGGCGCAGGCGGATGCTGCGGGGAACGATGCGGCGGGTAGTCATGAGACCTCCTTGTTCGTGATCGGGGCGACGGTCGTGAGGCGAACGCCAAGTTGCGCGCGCGGTCGCAGGCGGCCTGTCCATCGGCGCCAGTCCTTCTGACGAATATCACGCTAGGCAGCTCACCGGAGCCGGTCAAGCGACGGCGCCGGAGTTTGCGACCGTCGGCTCATGCGCGGCGGCGAGCCGGATCGGCGCGGCGCGGCGCGGCGCGGCGCGGCCTGCTGTTCGACCGAGCGGTCTTGCGCCATCGCCCGCGGCCCCGGCGCGGACGGCGCTCAGCGCTTCACCGCCGCCTTGCCGTCGGCGACCGCCTGGCGGTAGTCGTACACGTCGCGGTGGCGCTCGCTGGATTGGCGCAGCAGTTCCGGAGTCTCGACCGCTTGCATGCGTCCACTGCGCAGCGCCTGCCGGTTCGCGCGGATGAAGCCCAAGTGCTTGCGCATTTCCACATCGCCGATCCGGTATCGGGACAGATCGACCCGATGCGGATCGGCGAACCCGAGCAGGCGCAGCGGCCCGTTTTTCGATGGCGAAGGCCGGTCCATCCGGTAGTCGGCCGACAGGGCCATGGCGCCGAACACGATCGCGTTGCCGATCAGTAGCCACGACTGCGCTTGCGCCAGTGCGGTCAGCGGCAGGCCCTGGGCCCAATACGCCAGCGCGCAGAGCAAGGCCGAGCCGACGTAGCTGCAACAAAACAGCCGCAGCGCGAGTTTGCGCTCGGCTTTCGCATCCGCCGCGCTGCCGCGCGGATGGTGTATCCACAGCCTGCCTTGCTGCGGGTCGAGTATCGCGTGCGCGCGCAGCGCGTTGCCGCTGCGCGAAACCGCGGCTTTCACCCGATGGCCCGGCTTGAGCTTGTCGGCGCCGGCGAATTGGCCGCACACCGGCCGGCCGTCGATGAGGCCGGCGAAGTACTGCAGGTCTTCGGCGAAATACAGCGCGCGTTCGATGCCGTCCGCGGCTTGCGCGATCGCGGAGGCGTCGCGGGCCTAGGCGTCCGCGTCAGCGCCGGCGACAGGTTGCCGCGCGATTCGCGACAGCAGCCGATCCGGCTCGTCTTCGACCCACAGTAGATCGAGCACGCCTTCGATCGCGAACAGCGCGTCCTCGCGTTGGGGCGGCGGCGGATCGTTTTCCTGGATGCCGATCTTCATGCTCCTCGATCGCGACGCGCGGTCGAAATCCCTCGACTCCACGATCGGCGCCTGGCGTCATTCAGTACGCCGCGGAGCGTGCCGGCCGTCGTTCCGGCGAAAGCCGGACTCCCTCTCGATGTCGTTCTAACCGGCCAGCACGCAGCCGTCTTGCCGGCGGCTCTGGCGCGGCCGCAATCACGTCTTGAGCCGGCACGTCTTGAGCCGGGTCGCGAAGAGGCCGCTATGGCATGCGCGCAGTCCGCACCCGTTCGCTTGCAACGATGGGACGGACCCGGATATCCATCGCCGCCGGAGTACACCCCGGCGGCGACGGACCTTGCGGCGGAGCGAAGCAGGGCCCCGTCCGCCGCTTCGTCTTACAGGTCGAACTTGATGCCCTGGGCCAGCGGCAGCGCGTCGGAGTAGTTGATCGTGTTGGTCTGGCGGCGCATGTAGGCGCGCCACGCGTCCGAACCCGATTCGCGGCCGCCGCCGGTCTCCTTCTCGCCGCCGAACGCGCCGCCGATCTCGGCGCCGGAGGTGCCGATGTTGACGTTGGCGATGCCGCAGTCCGAGCCGGCCGCCGACAGGAACGCCTCGGCGGCCTTGAGGTTGGCGGTGAAGATCGACGAGGACAGGCCCTGCGGCACGTCGTTCTGCAGCGCGATGGCGTCTTCGAGCTTGCTGAACTTCATCACGTACAGGATCGGCGCGAAGGTCTCGGTCTGCACGACTTCGGCGTCGTTGGTGAGGCCAGTGACGATGGCCGGCAGCACGAAGTTGCCCTTGCGGTCGATGCGCTCGCCGCCGGTCTCGACCTTGCCGCCGGAGGCCTTGGCCTTGGCGATCGCGTCGAGGTAGGCCTGCACGCCGTCCTGGCTGTTGAGCGGGCCCATCAGGTTGGCCGGGTCGGTCGGGTCGCCGATCTTCTTCTCGACCTGCTTGTACGCGGCGACCAGCTTGGCCAGCACGTCGTCATGGATCGACTCGTGCACGAACAGGCGGCGGGTGGTGGTGCAGCGCTGGCCGGCGGTGCCGACCGCGCCGAACGCGATCGCCGGGATCGCCAGCTTCAGGTCGGCGCTGGCGTCGACGATGATCGCGTTGTTGCCGCCGAGTTCCAGCAGCGAACGGCCCATGCGGCGGGCGACGCGCTCGCCCACGGCGCGGCCGACCTTGGTCGAGCCGGTGAAGCTGACCAGCGCCACGCGCTTGTCGTCGACGAAGTTCGAGGCCAGCTCGGTGCCGGCGTCGTTGAACAGGAAGAACAGGTCGGGGAAGCCGCCGGCGCGCAGCGCCTCGTTGCAGATCTTCATCGACGCGATCGCCGACAGCGGGGTCTTCGGCGAGGGCTTCCAGATCGAGATGTCGCCGCAGATCGCCGCGATGAAGCTGTTCCAGGCCCACACCGCGACCGGGAAGTTGAACGCCGAGATGATGCCGACGATGCCGAGCGGGTGCCACTGCTCGTACATGCGGTGGCCCGGACGCTCGGAGTGCATGGTCAGGCCGTAGAGCTGGCGCGACAGGCCGACGGCGAAGTCGCCGATGTCGATCATCTCCTGCACTTCGCCGTCGCCTTCCGGCTTGGACTTGCCCATCTCCAGCGCGACCAGCGAACCCAGCGCGTCCTTGTGCTTGCGCAGCGCGTCGCTGCACAGGCGGATCGCTTCGCCGCGGCGCGGCGCCGGGGTGGTGCGCCACACCGCGAAGGCGGCCTGGGCGCGCTCGACGATGGTGTCGTAGTCGCTCTGCGAGGACGCCTGCACGCGCGCGAGCACTTCGCCGTCGGTGGGATTGACGGGTTCCAGCACGCCGGCGTCGGCGGTCTTGGACCATTCGCCGTGGCCGAGGTAGGTGCCGGACTCGTTGTCTTTGAGTCCCAGGGCGGCGAGAACGGGGTGGGTCATACCGAAAGCTCCATGTGGTGGCACGCCGGGGGGCGTGGCGAGCGGATTGAAATGGGTGGGCGGCGCGTCGGCCTGGCGGCGGCGCGCGGCGCCGGAAGGTGGCGACCCCGACACGATTCGAACGTGTGACCTTCCCCTTAGGAGGGGGATGCTCTATCCAGCTGAGCTACGGGGCCGGCTTTGAAATCAATGGCTTATGCGGGTTCTCCGGGGCCGGACGGTTCCGGGGGCGGTCCTGTCCGTGCCGGGAGGCGACGCCGCGGCATCCGCCTATTGTAGCCACGGGGCGAATCGCGGTCAGCCGCGGCGGCGGTTGCCGCCACGACGGGGCGGGAGGCGCCGGCTTTCGCGCCAGGACCTGCGCAATCCGATCCCGTACGTCTAAATGGCCCAAATTAGTGACCTGAATCGCACTCGTTTCCCGTAACAGGGGGAAATGCGTCTGGATTTCCAGGCGGCAAGACGTCCGGACGACCGAGCCGAAGGGGACGGTGGTGGACGGTAGCAGGCCGGGGCGATCGCGCCCGGCATGCATACGGGGCGCGTCGCACTTCGGCGTCGTCAGGGGTTACGGGATAGTCGCGGTGCCTTGGGGGCGCTGTGTCGGGGGCAAACATGATCGGTTCGATGAGAAGGGCGGTGCGCTCGGGCGCGCTGGTGCCCGCGGGTGCGGGCTTGCGCGGGCGCGGGGACCGCCGCGGTGCGGCGTGGTGGGCGGCCTGGTTGCTGTTGCCGGGCCTCGGGCTGGCCGGCGCGGCGCAGGCGCAAAGCTGCGCGATCGGCGAGACGCCGGCGGCGTTCGGCTTCACCGGCGGCGAGCAGACCTTGACGGTCCCGGCCGGCGTGCACTCGTTGACCGTCTACCTCAGCGGCGCCCAGGGCGGCGCCGGGCGCAGCGGCGCCGGCACCATCGGCGGCAGTCCCAATTCGCCCGGCGGCATCGGCGGCCTCGGCGGCCGGGTGCGCGGCACCCTGGCGGTGACCCCCGGCGCGGCCTTGTCGATCTGGGTCGGCGGACAGGCCTCGCAGGCGGTCAATCCCGGCGGCATCGGCCAGGGCGTGGACGGCATCGGCGGCGGCGCCACCGACCTGCGCCTCAACGGCAACGCCATCGGCAACCGCGTGGCCGTCGCCGGCGGCGGCGGTGGCGGCGGCAACGCCGGCTGGAGCACCACCAGCGTGATCGCCGGCGGCAACGGCGGCGTCGGCGGCGGCGGCACCGGCGGCACGGGCGCGACCGTGCCCGGCGGTCCCGGCCCGTTCGGCGGCGGTGGCGGCGCGGTCGGCACCGGCGGTGCCGGCGGCGCCGGATGCGGCGGCTTCCCGGCCACGGCCGGCAACGCCGCCAACGGCAACGGCGGCGACTCGTTCAACTTCTCCGGCTCCTTCAGCGGCGCCGGTTTCGGCGGCGGCGGCGGCGGCGGCGCCACGGTCGGCGCGGGCGGCGGCGGCGCGGGCGTCGGCACCACCGCCTGCCAGCAGAACTGGAACGGCGGCGGCGGCGGCGGCGCGGGCGGCAGCTCGTCCGCGACCGCGCTGACCGGCGTGGTCTTCAACAACGGCGTGCAGACCGGCAACGGCGCGGCGCTGATCTGTTTCGCGGCGCCGACCTTCTCGGTCGGCGGCACTGCGGCCGGCCAGACCGGCCCGGTCACCCTGCAATTGGCGTCGACCAACCCGGCCGGCAGTCAGCAAGTCGTCGTGGCCCAGGCCGCGACCAGTTTCGTCTTCCCGACCCGCTTGCCGCAGGGCGCCAACTGGAACGTCAGCGTGCTCGGCTCGCCGGCCGGACAGATATGTACGGCGACCCCGGCCAGCGGTGCGGCGATCGCCGCGGACGTCACCAACATCGCGCTCGCCTGCACCACCGTGACGGTCACGGTGGCGCCGCCCACCTTGCCGAACGGCGCGCTCAACACGGCGTATTCGCAAACCCTCACCGCCAGCAGCGGCAACGGCGGCGTCGCGCCGTACAACTTCGCGGTCAGCGCCGGCGCCTTGCCGCCGGGCCTGGCCTTGTCGACCGGCGGCGCGCTGTCGGGCACGCCGACCGCGGCGGGCTCGTTCAACTTCACCGTGCAGGCGACTTCCAGCAACAGCTTCAGCGGCACCCGCGCCTACACCTTGGCGATCGCCCAGGGCGCCCAGGCGATCTCCGCCTTCGCCGCCAACCCGGCCACGCCGACGTATGCTCCGGGCGGTACGTTCACCGTCTCCGCGACCGGCGGCGCCTCCGGCAATCCGGTCGTGTTCGCCAGCGCCAGCCCGGCGGTGTGCACCGTCGCCGGCAGCACGGTCACCACCGTCGCCGCGGGCGTGTGCTCGCTGACCGCCGACCAGGCCGGCAACGCCAACTACAGCGCCGCGCCGCAGGCTTCGCTGGCCGTCACCATCGGCCAGGCCGCGCAGGCCATCGGCGGCTTCGCCTCGAATCCGGCCGCGCCGGTATACGCCCCGGGCGGTACGTTCACCGTGTCCGCGACCGGCGGCGCGTCCGGCAATCCGGTCACCTTCGCCAGCACCAGCACCGGCGTGTGCACGATCAGCGGCAACACCGCGACGATCGTGTCGGCCGGCACCTGCGCGCTGAACGCCGATCAGGCCGGCAACGCCAACTACGCCGCCGCGCCGCAAGCGAGCTTCACCGTGAGCATCGGCGCGGCGACGCAGGCGATCAGCAACTTCGCGGCCAACCCGGGCACGCCGGTGTACGCGCCGGGCGGCACGTTCGCCGTGTCGGCCACGCCGGGCCTGTCGACCAGCCCGGTGGTGTTCGCCAGCGCCAGCCCGGCGGTGTGCAGCGTCGCCGGCAGCGCGGTGACCACGCTCGCCGCGGGCACCTGTTCGCTGACCGCGAACCAGGCCGCCGACGCCAACTACAGCGCTTCGCCGCAGGTGACGCTGGACGTGACCATCGCTCTGGCCGCGCAGGCGATCACCGGCTTCGCCGCGAATCCGGCCGCGCCGGTGTTCGCCGCCGGCGGCAGCTTCAGCGTGTCGGCCACGCCGGGCGCTTCGACCAGCCCGGTGGTGTTCGCCAGCGCCACGGCCGCGGTGTGCACGGTCAGCGGCAGCACCGTGACCATGCTCAGCGCCGGCCAGTGTTCGCTGACCGCGAACCAGGCCGCCGACGCCAACTACAGCGCGGCGCCGCAAGTGACGCTGGACGTGACCATCGGCGCCGCGGCGCAGGCCATCACCGACTTCGCCGCCAACCCGGCCGCGCCGGTGTACACGCCGGGCGGCAGCTTCAGCGTGTCGGCGAACGGCGGCCCCTCGGGCAATCCGGTGGTGTTCGCCAGCGCTTCGCCGGCGGTGTGCACGGTCGGCGGCAGCACGGTGACCATGCTCGCCGCGGGCACCTGCGCGCTGACCGCCGACCAGGCCGGCAACGCCAACTACACCGCCGCGCCGCAAGTCGCGCTGCAGGTGTTGATCGGCGGCGCCACCCCGCAGCTGAGCTGGATCGGCGACATCGCCAAGACCTACGGCGAAGCGGCGTTCGACCTGCCGAACCCGAGCAGCAACAGCGCCGGCGCGTTCACCTTCGCCAGCGACAACACCGCGGTGGCCACCGTCAGCGGCCGCCGCGTGACCATCGTCGGCGCCGGCGTGGCCACGCTGACCGCGACCCAGGCGGCTACCCCCAACTATCTGCAGGGCAGCGTCAGCCTGGTGTTGACCGTGTCCGGCCGGCCCGACCCGACCCGCGATCCCAGCGTGGTCGGCGGCCTGCAGGCGCAGACCGACGCCGCGGTGCGTTTCGCCACCGCGCAGCAGTCCAACATCAACGACCGTCTGCGTCAGCAGCGCTACGCCGGCGCCAACCGCACCAGCAACGGCATCGCGCTGAGCTACAACACCCGCGCCGGCGGCGGCCTGTCGCTGAGCGGCGAGCAGATCGCGCAGATCGACGGCTCGCGCCTGCCGCAGGGCTGGGGCCTGTGGACGGCCGGCACCATCAGCAACGGCCAGCGCGACCGCAACGCGCGCAGCGACGGCTTCGACTTCCAGAGCGACGGCCTCACCGTCGGCGCCGACTGGCGCATCGGCGAGCGCTTCCTGCTCGGCGTGGCCGGTGGCTACGGCTGGAACGACACCGATCTCGACGACGGCCGCTCCAAGATCGAAGCGCGTCAGCGCGCGCTGTCGCTGTACGGCCTGTGGCGTCCGAGCGAGCGCTGGTTCGTCGACGGCACCCTCGGCTGGGGACGGCTGGACTACGACATCCGCCGCTACAGCGCCACCGCCGGAGCCATCGCCACGGCCGATCGCGAAGGCGACCAGGTGTTCGGTTCGCTGACCGCCGGCTACGAGCACGGCAGCGCCAGCGGCCTGCTGCTGACCGGTTACGGCCGCCTCGACGGCAGCCGCACCAAGCTCGACGGCTACCGCGAAACCGGGCTCGGCATCTACGACCTGAATTACGGTTCGCAGACCGTGGAAAACAGCGGCGCCGCGCTGGGCCTGGAAGGCAGCTTCCCGATCCTGACCGCGCGCGGCAACGTGTTCCGCCCGTTCTGGACGATCGAGTACCGGCAAGCGCTGGAGGATCGCAGCGACGTGCGCCTGAACTACGTGATCCTGCCGGCCGCCAACGACTACCTGCTGCGGCTGCGCAGCTACGGCGACAACGCGCTGAGCTACGGCGCGGGCATGGACATGGAGCTGGCGCAGCGCTGGCGCCTGTCGCTGCTGCTGCGTCGCCAGCACGCCAGCGGCCTGGACGCCGGCACCAGCTTTGGCTTGTTGCTGTCGTACTCGCCGGGCAGCGCGCGCGTGGGAACGGCCGCGGCGGTGGACGGCGACGCACCGGTCGCGCAGGCCACGACGCAGTCGACCGGAAGCAACGACGCCGGCCGCTGAGCGGCGCGCCCGCAGGCCGGGCCCGCCGCATCGGCATCCGTGCGGCGCGACGACTATGGCGGGAGGAGCGAATGCTCCTCCCGCTTTTTTTTCGCGACGCGGACGCTCGCCACGGCGCGACGTCGGCGACCGTCGCCGATACCCGCGGCGAACGCGCGCTGCGTGCCTGGACGATGCCGGCCCCGCTCCCGGCTAACTTCGTCCTCACATTCCCCGCAGACGCATTGGCTATCCTGCCGGCGGCCCATCGCGGCGCGGATCGGATCCGCGCCGGGCCATGCCCCGCGGGCATCCCCCGATGCCCCTCGCAGTCGCCGAACAAGGAGTTTCGCCATGTCGAGCTTTGCCACGTCGCGCCCCGCTTCGCCCCGTCCCGCTTCGCGCCGCCTCGCTTCACGCCGCCTGTTGCTTCCGCTCGCCGCCGCGCTGTTGCTCGGCGCCGGCGCCGCCCACGCGCAGAGCGACAACGAAGTCTACGAATCGGCCATCGCCAAGGCCTCGCGCCTGTGCCCCGGCCATTCCAAGGAGCGCACCACGCCGGGCGTGCGCGCGGTCCCGGTCGGCGCGCTGCGGGTGCTGGCCCAGCGCAACTACACGATGTGCCCCGACCGCCGCCTCGATGCCGCCACGCCGGCGGTGTGGTACGGCCAGGTGGGCGTGTTCGCCTGGAACCCCGAGGTCCAGGGCGCCGCGCAGTTGATCGCCAAGCAGGTCGATGCGATGACGCGCAAGGAGGAATTCCCGGCCGAGACGCTGGTGTGGAAGGCCGACGGCAGCGCGGCGACCGGCACGGTCGTGCCGATGTTCGAGCCGCGGCCGCGGCCGGTGGGTTCGTACTGAGCGCGCCGAGGGTGCCCGGCGCGTAATCGCCGCGTTCGCGCCGTCTGTTCCTGGCGCTCGCTACGCGGGATCGCGTCCTTGCGATGCGCCCGGCGCTTGCCGCCGGCGCATCGCCGGGCGCCTGCGACGTTGCCGCGCCGGGCCGTTGCGCATGCGGCGCTGACATCGCCGTCGCGGCTGGCTTATCGTCGGCGCACCCTGTCCCGCGTAGCCGCCTAATTCCCCCATGCTGCAACAAGCCGACCTGCTGATCGCACTGCTGACCCGGGTCAGGCTGGAAGCGCGCTTCGTGTGCGAGAGCGGACGCCCGCAGCGCTGGCGCGAGGGCGGCGCGGATTCGGCCAACGCCTTGTTCGTGTATGCCGCACGCGGCCGCGCCGAACTCGACGACCGCGGCCGCGCGCTGGTGCTGCAGGAGGGCGATCTCGC